>JAVHYE010000101.1 GCA_031119295.1 Pedobacter sp.
CACCGGCCAGCAATTCGGCATGGCGCGGCTTCATGCCGCCATTGCCGCAGACATAAAGATTCCAGCCTTTTTCTGTGGCGATGATGCCCACATCCTTGCCCTGTGCTTCGGCACATTCACGGGTGCAACCGGACACGGCAAACTTGATCTTGTGCGGTGAACGCAGGCCCTTGTAGCGGTTCTCCAGATCAATCGCGAAGCCCACGGAATCCTGCACGCCATAACGGCACCATGTCGAACCCACGCAGGATTTAACGGTACGCAGCGATTTGCCATAGGCATGGCCGGTTTCAAAACCGGCATCGATCAGCTCGCGCCAGATATCCGGCAGCTCGTGCAGCTGTGCTCCGAAGAGATCAACACGCTGGCCACCAGTGATCTTGGTGTAGAGGCCGTATTTCTTGGCCACGGTGCCGACAGCGATCAGGCCTTCGGGCGTCACTTCACCACCGGCCATACGCGGAACGACGGAGTAGGTTCCGTCCTTCTGCATATTGCCCATGAAGTAGTCATTGGTGTCCTGCAGACCGGCATGCTCGTTCTTGAGGATGTAGTCATTCCAGGTGGAGGCCAGGATGGAGCCAACGGTGGGCTTGCAGATATCGCAACCATCGCCCTTGCCGTGTTTGGCAATCATGTCGTCAAAGGAACGGATATTGCCCACCTTGATGAGGTGGAAAAGTTCCTGACGGGAGTAGGGGAAGTGTTCGCAAAGATCCTTTTTCACTTCCACGCCGCGCTTTTTCAGCTCGGCATTCAGCACCTGGCCCACCAGCGCTGAGCATCCGCCGCAGCTTGTGGCTGCCTTGGTGCAGGACTTTATTTCGCCAAGCTCGGTCACACCGCTATCGATGGCGGCACAGATGTCGGCTTTGCTGACGTTATTGCAGGAACAGATCTGCGCTGTCATGGGCAGGGCGTCTGCGCCTATGCCGACAGCGGCAGAGCCGTCACGAGAAGGAAGAATCAGGGCATCGGGATGCTCGGGCAGGTCCATCTTGTTCAGCATGAACTGCAGGAGCGTGCCGTAGGCATCGACATCACCCACCATGACGGCACCCAGCAGATGCTTGCCGTCATTGGAGACCACGATCTTCTTGTAGACCTCGTTTTTCTCGTCGATATAGAAATAGCTCTGCGCGCCGGGTGTGGAGCCCATGGCATCGCCAATCGAACCCACGTCCACGCCCATGAGTTTGAGCTTGGTGGACATATCGGCGCCCTTGAATTCGCTGGCACCGCTGACCGTGATGTGATCAGCCACCACACGCGCCATGTCATAGCCGGGCGCGACGAGCCCGTAGATGCGGCCGCCCCATAGCGCGACTTCGCCGATGGCGTAAATGTCGGCATCAGAAGTCTGGCAGTTGTTGTTCACCACGATGCCACCGCGCTGGCCCATTTCCAGGCCGGCCTGACGGCCCAGCTCGTCACGCGGACGTATGCCGGCGGAGAACAGGATGAGGTCGGTTTCCAGCTTGTTGCCACAGGCGAAATTCATGACATGGCGATGCGTTTCGCCATCCACGATTTCCTTGGTGTTCTTTTCCGTGTGCACTTTCACGCCCAGGGCTTCGATCTTGCGCCGCAGCACCTTGGCGCCACCGTCATCCAGCTGCACCGCCATCAGACGCGGTGCAAATTCCACCACATGGGTTTCCAGACCCAGATCACGCAGGGCCTTGGCCGCTTCCAGACCGAGCAGGCCGCCACCGACCACCACGCCCACTTTGGACTTGGCTGCGCCTGCCTTGATGGCTTCCAGATCTTCAATGGTGCGGTAAACGAGGCATTCTTCGCGATCATGGCCGGGCACCGGCGGCACGAAGGGGAAGGAACCGGTGGCCAGCACCAGCTTGTCGTAGGCAATGGTTTCGCCGGCTGCGGTCGTTACCGTCCTGGCGACCTTGTCGATGGACTCGGCTTTGGTATTGAGCTTGATGGCGATGTTCTTCTCGTTGAAGAAATCACCCTGCACGAGGGAAAGGTCTTCGGCGGTCTTGCCGGAGAAATACGCAGAGAGGTAGACGCGATCGTAGGCAGCGCGCGGCTCTTCGCAGAGCACTACGATTTCAAACAGATCGTGGCCACCGCGGTCCGCCATGGCTTCCAGGAATTTGTGGCCGACCATGCCGTTGCCGACAACGACGATGCGGGACTTTTTACCGACTGCGCTCATACCAACCTCCGATTGCACCAACCTGCTGTGACAGGGTGGGATTTGCTTTCGGCCCGATGGCACTTCCGGCGGAATGCGCGGAAAAAATGCAGACGGGCCGCATGTACGCTCCGGCACAAAGTCCGTGAGGTACAAAGCAAGCCCCGTTGCCTGCATATGCATTTACGATGACAAGCAGCGCCGTTGCTGCCGGTCTGATACCCCTGCCCTGCTTCAGATGAGTCAGGGAGGGTTCCCATGGCCTGTCTCTTCACGCAGAGACCGACCGATAAACTTTTTAACAGCACCCTTGGCGGGTGCCCTCTCAGGCGATGGCTTTCTGCGCGGCAGGTGTTTCTGCACTCAGGGCGCAACTGGCCAGAATCTGTTTCAGCTCGGGCTGGCAGGAACCGCAGTTCGTACCGGCCTTGAGGCATTTGCCGATGGCGGCCACCGAATCCAGTTTTTCCGATTCAATGGCGCGCCGGATTGTCTTTTCTCCCACCACGAAGCAGGCGCATATGATGCGGCCCACATCGGCGGCCGGATCAGAGGGCTTGCCCGAGAGCAGCGCCCGGCGCTCCAGCGGCACCAATTCCTTGCCGATCAGTCCGGACAACCAGGCCCGCTCTGGCAGTACTGCGTCCGGACCGATGAAACACACCGACTGCAGCCGTCCTTCGGCAATGACGGCCCGGCGATAGACTCCGCGAGCGGCATCCACATACTCGAGCGTTTCTGTAGACGAGGCAGTCGCAGCAGCTTCCACCAGAGGTGCCTGCATAGACTTAAGCAATTCGTTTGCCAATTCCGCACGTTCCGCCGGGGCATTCGTGCCCGCCAGCTCGAAACGCCAGAATTTCTCGCCTCTTACGGCCACGGCGTAGTCAGCCACGGGCAAGGGCAGACGCTCGGTGGACAGCACAAAGCCATGCCAGGACGCTTCAAAACGGCGCACGCGCACCGGCGTGTGCTTGTTTTCTGGCTGTCCCGAGACCGGATCCACCGCCGGATTCACCACCGCCCCCACGCGCGAGGAGCTGGTGAGCACACCGGTCCAGTGCATGGGCATGAAGACAGTGCCAGGGCTCTGGTCCGTGGTGATCTGCACGCGCGCACGCGCCCGACCCCAGCGGCTTTCCAGTTCCACGACCTCTCCGGGCAGGATGCTGTTGGCCACGGCATCGTCCGGATTCATGGCGCAAAACGGCTCGCCGATATGCGCCAGCAATTTCGAGGTGAGGCCGGTGCGCGTCATGGTGTGCCACTGGTCACGGATACGGCCGGTATTGAGCACAAAGGGAAACTGCGCATCAGGCGCATTCACCGGCGCCCGTGGTGTCAGGGCGAGAAAACGGGCACGGCCATCCGGCGTGAAGAAACCGCCTTCGGCAAAAAGACGCACCGCACCATTGCTCTCGCCACGGCGACGCGGCCACTGGAAGGGCGCGAAGCTTTCGTAGTCTTCGGCGCTGATATCGGCACAGGAACCGATATCGAAATCACGCAAGCCATGCTCGGCATCATTTTCATACGCAGAAAGCGCGGCATGCTCACGGAAAACATCGGCCGCGACATCCCAGGAAAAACTTTTGGCAAAGCCCATGCGCTTGCCGACTTCCGCCAGAGCCCACCAGTCCGGACGGGCTTCGCCCGGCACCGGCAGGAAAGGCCGCTGGCGGGAAATGCGGCGCTCGGAATTGGTCACCGTGCCGTCTTTTTCGCCCCAGCCCAGCGCTGGCAGCTTCACATGCGCCAGTCGCGTGGTATCGGTATCCGCGATGCAATCGGACACCACCACCAGCTCACACTTCTGCAAGGCTTCCCGCACGCGATCAGCATCAGGCATGGAGACCACGGGGTTGGTGGCCATGATCCAGATGGCCTTGATTTTTCCGCTGTGCACCGCCTCGAACATGTCCACGGCTTTCAGGCCGCCACGACCGGCAATCACCGGCGACTGCCAGAAATCCTGCACGCGCGCACGGTGCACGGAATTTTCAATATCCATATGCGCAGCCAACATATTGGCAAGGCCGCCGACTTCACGTCCGCCCATGGCATTGGGCTGGCCGGTGAGCGAGAAAGGACCACTGCCCGGCTTGCCGATACGGCCAGTGGCCAGATGGCAGTTGAGGATGGCATTCACTTTGTCGGAACCCGCCGAAGACTGGTTCACGCCCTGCGAATACAGGGTGAGCGTGCGCGGCGTGGTGGCAAACCAGCTGAAGAAACGCTCCAGGTCCAGGGCATCCACCCCGGTATCGTGGGCCAGCGTGGAAATATCCGTCTCGCTGGCGCGTGCGGTGGCCAGTGCCTCGTCAAAACCATTGGTGTGGGAATTGATGAAATCGCTGTCGATGGCACCGCGAGCCGAGAGATTGGACAGCAGACCATTGAAAAGACGCACGTCTTCACCGGCCTTCACCGGCAGGAAAAGATCGGCGATATCACAGGTGGCGGTGCGGCGCGGATCAATCACCACAATACGCATGCCCGGACGCTTTTCCTTGGCGGCTTTCAGGCGCTGGAAAAGAATCGGGTGGCACCAGGCCGTATTGGAGCCCACCAGCACCACAAGATCAGCCAGCTCGAAATCTTCATAGCTGTTGGGCACGGTGTCCGAGCCGAAGGCGCGCTTGTGGCCGGCCACGGAGGAAGACATGCACAGGCGTGAATTGGTATCGATATTCGCCGAGCCTATGAAGCCCTTCATCAGCTTGTTAGCGACGTAATAATCCTCGGTCAGCAATTGGCCGGAAACATAAAAAGCGACGGCATCCGGACCGTGCTCGCGTATCACGCGGGCAAAACCATTGCCCACATGATCCAGGGCCTCATCCCAGCTGGCGCGTGCACCATGGATTTCCGGATGCAGCAGGCGGCCTTCCATATGCACGGTCTCGCCCAGCGAGGAACCTTTCACACAGAGACGGCCGAAATTGGCAGGATGGTTTTCATCGCCGGCAATGCTGACCGTGCGCGCAGCCACATCCGTCACCGTGGCTTTTACGCCACAGCCAACGCCGCAATAAGGACAGGTCGTGCTGACAGCAGGCGAAGCGGCACTGCTGATATCAGAAACTGGCAACCTGTTCATGCTCTACTCTCCCGAACAACAGGGATTCGCGCATGGACGCCACGTTGCGTTGCTCACGAATCAGATCGAAGTACCAGCTACCATCGTTGGTATCGCCGTACAGGACTGAACCGATAACGCGATCATTCTTGATCAGCAGGCGTTTATACACGCCGCCAACCGGATCGCGCAGGATTAAGGATTCGGCATCGGCGTCGGTAAAATCGCCGGCAGAATAAAGATTGACGCCGCTCACCTTGAGCGTGGTGGCCGTGGCGCGCTGAATGAAACGGGAAATGCCCATTTCCGCCAGATGATTGGCGCAGACCTTGGCCTGTTCGAAAAGCGGAGCCACAAGACCGAAAAGCGCGCCTCTATGCTGCACGCATTCGCCCACGGCATAGATGCAGGGATCGAAAGTCTGCAGGGTGTCGTTGACCAGAATGGCTTTATCCACCTGCAGGCCGATTTTCTTGGCCAGATTCACATTGGGGCGTATGCCCACCGCCATCACCACCATATCGGTGGGCAGCTCGCTACCATCCTTGAACACCAGCTTGTCGATATGCGCGCCATCTTCACTGTGCGCAATCTGCGCTGTCATGGCGCCCAGCTTGAATTTCATACCGCGCACTTCCAGCGTTTCACGCAGGAAGGTGGAGGCTTCCGGGTCCAGCTGGCGGTTGAGCAGATGCGGCATATCGTGGATGACGGTGACATCCATGCCCTGTTTCAACAGGCCATTGGCTGCTTCCAGACCGAGCAGACCACCGCCAATGACGGCAGCACGCTTCTTGTGCGCAGTTGCCGCCACCATGCGGTTCACATCCTGGATATCGCGGAAGCTCACCACATCCGCATGCTGGTGACCGGGCACCGGCACAATGAAGGGCACCGAGCCGGTGGCCAGCAGCAGACGGTCGTAATTCAGCACGCGACCATCATCCAGGATGACTTCACGCTGCTTGCGACGCACATCCGTCACCGTGAAGCCGGCCAGCAGGCTGATGCCGCGCTCGGCATACCAGCTCTCGGGATGGGTGACGATGTCTTCGAACTTCTTTTCACCGGCCAGTACCGGCGACAGCATGATGCGGTTATAGGCACCGGCCTTTTCACTGGAAATCACGGTGATGTCATAGGCCTCGGGCGCGAGGGCGTGCAGCTCCTCCACCGTGCGTATGCCGGCCATGCCGTTTCCGATGACGATCAGCTTGCGTTTCATGAGTGTTGCCGGCCTTGCCAGAAAATCCTGCAAGGGATTTAGCAACCGGCATGCCAGCTGCACCCTGTCATGCCCAAAGCCACGCCTATAGAGAAGGCTGAGCCAGCGCTGCCGTCCCAGCCCCGCAGGCAGACGCACCCTCATGCAGCAAAAAATGCTTCATCCCGAGTCATCGCACCAAATACGCACCATTCATGGGTCTATATGACGCCGGAATGCAGGAAAAACCGCCAGCCGCCGGCTGGCATAGCGCTTGCAAAACCTTCATCAACCTAAAATCGCTGGAAGCAACGGAGCAACCTGCGACGGCAATGCCTGCCAAGGAAACCTTTTTCCCCTTGGTCACTGACGTCGGAGTAAGTCATGTCGTCATCAGTTTTCCCGCTGTTCAAGACTTCTGAGCCCCGCATACGCCTGCTGCATTTCACCTGGCTGGCCTTTTTCATCACCTTCCTGATCTGGTTTGCGCATGTCTCGCTCATGCCCATGATCATGGTGTCCATGCAGCTCACGGAAACCCAGGTCAAAGCCTTTCTCATCCTGAACGTGGCGCTCACCATTCCGGCGCGCATTCTTATCGGCATCCTCGTGGACCGTTACGGCCCGCGCCTCAGCTACAGCATCCTGCTTTTTGTCTGCGGCTTTCTCTGCCTGGGCTTTGCCGCCGCACAGACTTTCGAGCAGCTGGCCGTCATGCGCTTCCTGCTGGGCCTCACCGGTGCCGGCTTTGTGATCGGCATACGTCTGGTGAGCGAATGGTTTCCGGCGCGTGAAGTCGGCGTGGCCGAAGGCATCTACGGTGGCTGGGGCAATTTCGGCGCCGCCATTGCCAAGATAGGCATGCCGATACTGGCGGTCAGCGTGTTCGGCGGTGAATTCGGCTGGCGCTATGCCATTGCCACGGCCGGCGTGATCGCCATCGTCTATTCCGTGATTTTCTATCGCAATGTCAGCGACACCCCGAAAGGCGCCACCTATTTCAAACCGAAAAAAGCCGGCGGACTGGAAGTCACCAGCAAGGGCGATCTCGCTTTCTATCTCTGCGTGAACCTGCCTATCTACCTCATCCTGTATTTCCTCGCCTGGCGTCTGTCGCCGGCCGGTCTCAAGATCATTTCCCAGGAACTCGCCGTCACCGCCTATGCCATCGTCACCGTGCTCATGGTCTGGCAGTCCTGGAAAATCTGGCAGGTGAACCGTCATCTCATGACGACGGAAGTGCCCCGTGCGCAGCGCTACAAATTCAAGCAGGTCGCCATTCTGAACATCGCCTATATGGCCTGCTTCGGTTCGGAAATCGCCGTGGTCTCCATGCTGCCGCTGTTCTACGGCAAAACCTTCCACCTTTCGGTCACGGCCATGGGCCTGATGGCCGGCTCCTTTACCATCATGAATATTTTTGCGCGGCCTCTGGGTGGCTATATTTCCGACCGCATAGGCCGGCGCAAGGTGCTGGTGACCTGTCTCGCCCTGCAGACCATGGGCTATATGCTGCTCTCCAATGTGAATGAAGCCTGGGGCATTGCACTGGCTGTTGCCGTCACCCTGGTCACCTCGGTATTCGTGCAGGCAGCTTGCGGTGCGGTCTATTCCATCGTGCCGCTGATACAGCGTCGCATGACGGGCCAGATTGCCGGCATGGCCGGAGCCTATGGCAATGTCGGTGGCGTGCTCTTCCTGACCGTGCTGTCCTTTGTCAGCCCGCATGCCTTCTTCCTCGTCATCGCCGGTGTTTCCGCGCTTGCCTTTGTCGCGGCCAATTTTGTCGACGAACCCAAAGGCCATATGGTGGAAGTGGATGAGAAGGGCAATGTGCAGATGATTGCGGTGGAGTAATCCCCGCAATCATCTTCATCTCGGCAATGTGACGGACAACAAGAATGAATATGGCCGGCCCGGTAACTTCTGCATCAGCAACTCCGCACGGCCTGCAGGTGCGTGCGGCACAGGCCAGCCGTGCCGGCCGCAAAGCGGAAAACGAGGACGCACTGGGCATACGCGTACCCGGCGATCACCAGCGCAATGCCAAGGGCGTGGTGCTGGCGATTGCCGATGGTGTCAGCGGTGCCGGTGAAGGCCGGCGCGCAGCGGAAGTTTCCGTGCAGGGCTTTCTTTCCGATTATTTCGCCACACCGGAAACCTGGACGGTGAAAACCTCGGGCGAACGCGTCCTCTCGGCGCTCAATCGCTGGCTGCATGGCCAGGGCCAGCAATACACGCAGGCCCATCACGGTTTTCTCACCACTTTTTCCGCCCTGGTCATACGCTCGCAAACGGCCTATCTCTTCCACATAGGCGACAGCCGCATACAGCGCCTGCGCCAGGACGCCACGGGCGGCAGCACGCTGGAGCCGCTGACCCAGGATCACGCCACACGCGTGGGCGCGGAAAAAACCTATCTCACCCGTGCCCTCGGCATGGACTGGCAGGTGGAAATCGATTTCCGCAAAACCGATGTGCAGGCCGGCGATATTTTCTTCCTGAGCACGGATGGCGTGCATGAGTTCCTGCCGCGCCCCATGCTGAAAAAGCTGCTGGCCGGTGCCACTGAAAATCCGGAAGCCTGTTGCGAAAGCATTCTCGATATCGCCTATGAGGCCGGCAGTGACGACAATCTTTCCTGCCAGATTCTGGTGGTGGATGCGCTGGCGCCTCTGGGTGCGGATGACAGCCGCCTGCAAGCGGCCACCCTGCCGCTGCTGCCTGATCTCGCTCCCGGACAACTCATCGACGGCCTGCGTGTGGAAGCGGAAATGCATGCCAATGCCCGCAGCCAGCTGTATCGCGTGCGCGATGAAAAAAGCGGCAAGCGCTATGCCCTGAAAACACCGTCACGTCTTTTTGAAGGCGACAGCGAGCAGCTTTCACGTTTTGCGCAAGAGGACTGGATAGGCCAGCGTCTGGATCACGCCCATGTGGTGAAAGGCATTACGCCCCGGCAAGCACGGCAATCCCTGTATTTATTGCAGGAGTGGCTGGAGGGCGAAACACTGGCGCAGTGGCGCAAGAAAAATCCGTGCCCATCAGCACAGCAAGTGGCCGGTTTTGCGGAACAGGCCATCAAGGGCCTGCGCGCCCTGCACAGACGGGAAACCCTGCATCAGGACATCAAGCCGGAAAATCTTTTCCTGTGCACGGATGGCCGGCTGAAAGTGATTGATCTCGGTGCCGCCCATGTCGCCGGCATGAGTGATATTCCGCCAGCTGACAGACCCGGCGCTGCCGAATATGCCGCGCCCGAATTCGCGCTCAATCTACCGCGCGATGCGCGTGCCGACCAGTTTTCCCTCGCTGTCACGCTGTATGAATTGCTGACCGGACAACATCCTTTCAATAACGGCAATAGCAGCGGCTACAGTAACGCCAGCACCCTCGCGGATTTCCAGAAACTGGAATACACCAGCGCCTGCCGCTACAACCCGCATGTGCCGCTGTGGTTCGATGCCGCCCTGCGCAAAGCGCTGTCACCCAGCCCCGCCAGCCGCTACGACTCTCTGGGTGAATTCCTGCAAGACCTGCAAAAACCCAATCCTGCGCTGAGCCCGGTCAATGCCCAGCCCTGGATAGAACGTGATCCGGTAGGCTTCTGGAAAGTGCTGGCTTTATTCATGACCTTGCTGGCCGTCATGGAGCTGCTCTGGATTCTGCACCTGCGCTGAAAATCACACGCGTTTCACGTCTCTCCCCGCACATCCCGCGCCCCACCTCGATCACCGCACACTTGCGGTTTCCCGTCGATGACATGATTTCCCGCGGCTGCTAAGGTCGCGCCCGCTTCGCCGGACACACGGCGAGCATTTTCCTTTTTGATCATTTTCTGCACATCACAGACAAGGAGTTCCTGCATGAAACTGCACCAGCTGGCTACCATCGTTCTGGCCACATCCGCTCTCGGAGGCTGCGCCATGGTGGCCTCGCCCACTACCGGCTTCCTCTACACCAAGGTGCAAGGCCCCATCACCACCGGCAACGGCACCAATACCAGCAAGACCGGCCAGGCCTGTGCTTCCAATATCCTGGGTCTGGTATCCACGGGTGATGCCACCATCGATGCCGCCAAGAAGGCCGGCAATATCACCACCGTCTCCAGCGTGGATCACGACAGCACCAGCATCCTGGGTCTCTACGGCACGTTCTGCACCGTGGTGAAGGGCAACTGAACCGCGAGGATACGGACATGAAAACCCTGTACCTGACCGGGCTTGCGCTGATCGCGCTGGGCCTGGGTGCTTGCGCCAATGTGCGGACGGTGGCGCCGGCAGCGCTCAACGTCACCAGCTCGCCCGTGGATCTGGGCCCGGCCGCCATCGCCAACCCGTCCAAGCGTGGCCAGGCCTGCGCCGAGAACTATCTCGGCTGGATAGCCATAGGTGATGCCTCCATAGACACAGCCAAGCGCAATGGCGACATCACCAAAGTCGCCAGCGTGGAGCAAAGCGTCATACGTGGCCTCGGCTATTACGCGCGCTACTGCACTGTTGTCAGCGGCGAATAAAATTAAGGACCGGCTGCCTGTGCAGTCGGTCCTTTTGAGGCCTAAGCAGAAATATCAGCATTCAAGCGCAGCAGGACTGCTGCTTTTTTAAAACCATCAAGGATGGAACCATGAAAATCATCACCGCCCTTTTCATCAGCGCACTCGGCATTCTGCTCAGCGCCTGTGCCAGCACCTCATCACAGAATCAAACCAGCCAGCAAAAAGTCGCACCAAAATACTATGTGGAAAGTTTTAATCTCGAGCTTTCCTCGCACAAGCAACCCTGGACCAGCGAGGCCAGTATCGCGAGCTATCCCTCGGCCGATACCATCAAGGCGCTACTGCAGGATGAGGTGATCAAAAGCCTGAAAGCCCAAGGTCTGTATGCCGATGACAAGACCACGGCCGCCGCCCTGGATATCCGCGTGAGCTACGCACGCAATTTCGCGCTGGTGGCTGGCGTGGGCTATCCCACCGTCAGCTACAGCATTTCCGGCAAGGCTGCCGGCCATGAAATCGCCGGCTACCGGAGTGGTACCGGCTCTCCGGAACCCGGCGGCCGTAAATCGCTCTGGAACGACCAGAAGATAGCCTTCGGACAATACGATCAGGTGGAGGAGCGCGAAGATGTCGCCCGCCTGGCGCGCATCATTGCCGACAGCATTGCAGGCTTGCAGTAAGCCCCCCCTGGGCCGGCCTGCCCGGGCCGGTCATACCCTCCCAGCCCTCAACATCCCGACACAATCGCCTGACAAAGCAGGCCTTATCGGCAAAAGGGCTGGTGCTACAATGCGGCCGCCGTTTCCCGGCACGTTCCACGCTCACCGTTATCCAGGACCCGCTCATGCGCCGCCTTCTTATTGCAGGGATTGCCCTGCTTTTCGCTCTTGCCTCCAGCCTTGTCTTCGCTGCTCCGCCCGCCCCGCCAGTGCTGGACAACAAGGCCTATATCCTCGTCGACTTCGATTCCGGCCGCGTGCTGGCGGAAAGCAATGCCCAGCAGCGTCTGGCGCCCGCCTCCATGACCAAGATGATGACCAGCTATCTGGTCGAGCAGGCCCTGAATTCCGGCCGCATCAAGGAAGGCGATATGGTCAGCGTCAGCGAATACGCCTGGTGCCGCGGCACCAATGCCGAAAGCTGCATGTATCTGCCGCTGAACAGCCAGGCCTCCGTGATCGACATGCTGCGCGGCGTCATCATCCAGTCCGGTAACGACGCCTCCAAGGCGCTGGCCGAACACCTGGCCGGCAATGAGCCCGCTTTCGCGGAAATGATGAACAAGGAAGCCGCCCGCCTCGGCATGAAGAACACGCATTTCGCGAACTCCACCGGCATGCCGGACCCCACGCATCTGACCACGGCCTATGACCTGGCCATACTCGCGCGCTCCATCATCCGCGACAGCTCCAAGTACTACCCCATCTATGCCGAGAAGGAATTCACCTTCAACCGCATCAAGCAGGGCAACCGCAACGCCCTGCTCTATACCGACCCCACCGTAGACGGCCTCAAGACCGGCCACACCGATGATGCCGGCTACTGCCTCACCGCTTCCGCCAAGCGTAACGGCATGCGCCTCATCACCGTGGTGATGGGCACGCCCTCCATGCAGGCCCGCGCCGACCAGAGCCGCGCGCTTTTCAACTGGGGCTTTGCCAATTTCGAAAATGCCCTGCCCTATACCGCCGGCACCGTGCTGGGCACGCCGCGCGTATGGTTCGGCAAGGCTGAAAGCGTGAAGGCCGGCGTGGCCAATGACGTCATGCTGACACTGGCACATGGCGACAAGGCGCGCCTGAAATCCGAAGTGCAGCTGGACCCGACGGTAAAAGCCCCGCTGGCCAAGGGCGCTGCGGTGGGCAAGCTCACCATCAGCCTCGACGGCAATGTACTGCTGACGCAGCCCGTGGTGGCGCTGGAAGCCGTGGAAGAAGCC
>JAVHYE010000102.1 GCA_031119295.1 Pedobacter sp.
CCGCAAACCATTGAAGAGCTGCACCAGCATCATGCCGTGCATTACTTCTCCAGCCGTACCGGCCGCACTATCGATTGGGATTTCGTGATCGACGGCGTCACCACCGAAGTCAAAGTGAAAGGCGTGGTTTCCGTGAATGATGCCGACGCCTATGTCGCCTGCGGCCTGCAGGGCTTCGGCCTGATACAGGCGGCACGCTTCATGGTGCTGCCGCATCTGGAGTCCGGCGAACTGGTGGAAGTGCTGCCGCAATGGAGCCCGGCACCGCTGGCGATTTCCGCGCTCTATCTGCAGAACCGCCATCTCTCGCCCAAGGTGCGCGTCTTCGTGGACTGGCTGGCGGAAGTCTTCAGCCGCTGCCCTTTACTCAGCGGCTGCCATTCCCTTGAGGGCGGCGAATGCGAATTTGCCGGCGAACGCGGCAGCGCCAACACCCTGCGCAAGGTGGTCGAAAAACGGAATATCGCCGAAAGCATGCTGTAAGCAATCCGGAAACAAAAAGGCCCGCGCAATGCGGGCCTTTTTGTTGAATTGGAGCGGGCGATGGGAATCGAACCCACGGCTCCAGCTTGGGAAGCTGGGGTATTGCCATTATACGACGCCCGCTTTTGCGCCTGAGGCTGGGCGGCATGGTACGGAGTCCGGCTCCGGCCGTCGATATGCAAACAGCCCGGCCGCAGCTGCCGCGCCATGAATAGCCCACGTTTCAGGGCAACCAATAACACCGACTAGTCTCTGAAATTGCCGCCATTGACGGCAAAGCCGGCATGATGAGGCCAGCCGCTATCCGATCCCAACACTTCGCTACGCTCACCCAACAAATCCCCTGCACAGCGCTCACAGCAGCCCTGCATTTCCTCTCCTAGGGTTCGCTCAGGCCGCACTGCACGCTGCTTGTCAGCCTTCCCTGCAGTCCAGGCAGCCCCTGCAGCTGCGGCTCATAACAAGAACGCACACACAGAGGGGTCCCCATGACTGCCCAAACATCCGTACGCCTGCTTGCCGGCGCGATCGCCTTCACCTCGGTTTCCGCCTTTGCCGCCCAGGGCAATATCGCCACCACCTACGGCATCCTGCCGGGCGATGTGGCCTCGGCCCAGGCGCTCTCGCTCTTCAATCCGGACGTCTCTGCGGTGTATTACAACCCGGCCTATCTCACGGCGGATCCGCGCGGCGAACTCACGGCAGGCCTGCTCTATGCCGATCATGATGTGACCCTGGACAGTCTGGGTGGCAGCGCGCCCATGCAGCGCAGTGGTGACAATGTGCCGATCGATCCCAGCAAGCAGGTGCTGCTCGGCCTCAAGACCAATCTCAGCTCTCTCACCAAGGCCGAACATCCGCTGTATTTCGGCCTCATGCTGGGCGTGGAGAAATTCGGCCAGCAGATGCTGGCCTTTGATTCCGGCACCAGCACGCAGGGGCAGTATTTCCAGTACGGACGACAGCCACTGTTTCTGGCCGCCGGTGGCGCCACCAATCTCTGGCGCGGCATTGATGCCGGCCTCAGCTTGCGCGTGACCCTGCATGCCAACGCCACGCTCACCTCCAACAGCAATCTGGCCGGCCAGACGGAATATGAAAACCTGAGTGTGAGCGCCAAGCCCGTGCTCAAGCCCATAGTCGGCGTGAATATCGACTGGGGCCGCACACTCTGCCCCGACAGCGATTGCGCGCTGAAAAACTGGGAAACGGCTTTTGCCTATCGCGCCTATTCGAATACGCAGACACAGGTCGTAGCGAATGCGGTGATTCCGCAAACCGTACCGGCACCCGGCCTTTCTCTGGCCATCAATACGCTGGATGCCTATCAGCCGAATATCTACACCTTGGGCATGCAGTACAAAGGCGAACGCCTGCGCGCCGGCATCACGGCGGAATGGCAGCAGTGGTCAAAACTCGCCGGTGAATTCCAGAGCGACACCATACGCGATCAGGCCAATCTGGAGTTCAACGACATCCTGATTCCGCGTCTCGGCCTGCAATACAAACTCAATGACATCTTCAGCTTTACCAGCGGCATCGCCTTCCAGCCTTCAGCCCTGGAGTCGGATCGTTCGCTGGATGTGAATTATCTCGATAACGACCGCTACATCATCGGCCTCGGCGGCAGCATGGAATTCAAGGACCCATGGATATTCGCCTATCCCGTGCGCCTGGATTTCGGCTACCAGCTGCATCTGCTGCAGGACCGCCAGTTCCAGCTCACGTCCACGCAGTACAACAACGGCGCGCCGTATGAAACCGTGGAAACCGGCGGCATGGTGAATGTCTTCACCGGCTCCATGACGCTGAAATTCTGAGGAGGGAAATATCATGAACATCATGAAACGCCCCCTTGCGCTTCTTTTTGCCGGCAGCATCACGCTGTTGCTGGCGGCCTGTGGTGGCAGCGACCAGACGGCCAGCGTGCCGCAAAGCTGGTCGACCAATAACACCCTCACTTATGCCTACCCGTATAATGGGCAGGCCGAGATTGCACCGACAGCGCCCGTCGTCCTGCATTTCGCGGATAAATTGAGCGAGACCTCGGCAACAGCGCTGAAAAGTCATTTCAGCATCAGCGGCTCGGGCAATCCTGATTTCACCGTCAGCATTGTGGATGGGGGCCGCGGCGTGGTGCTGCAACCCACCAGCAAGCTCACGGAAAACACCAGCTATAGCGTGGCCTGGACCGGCCTTGCCAGCACTGACGGCGACATCAAGCCGGTGCCGATTACCTTCAAGACCCGCGCTGCCAGCAAGGGCCCGCGCTCACTGGTCAGCGAGGGCAATAGTTTTACTGTGGCACGCAGCCTGCCCGTGCAAAGCAATTTCCCTTTCATGGATTTTTCTTCGCTGCGCCTGCAATTCACCCAGCCCATAGACAGCAAAACCCTGGAATACGGCCTGGGCAAAAGTGTCAGCCTGGAAGATGCCAGTGGTGCGCTGGTGCCGGCACGTCTTCTGGCCAGCAAGCGTCTGCTGACAATTGATCCGGTTAATGATCTGGTGCCCGGCCAGAAATACACACTCAAACTTTCCAGCGCCCTGAAAAGCACACTGGGTGACAGCCTGACTCCCGGCAGCTACAGCGCACTTGAACTAACACCGAAAGACTCCAAACCACGTGCCACCACGGCACTGCTGGTTGGCGATTCCGGCACTGGCACCAACAAGATCGTCTCTCCCTTGACCGGCGCCCCCATCAACAATGTACCCATCACCTCCACCCTGCTGGGCAATGAAAGCGCCTCGCAGCAAATCGGCAATCTTTTTGCCGAGCTGGCCTTCGTACCGAATTATCCCGATGCCACACCGCTGCGTGTTCCGCGCGGCAATATGCTGGTCGGCAGCTCCGTGGATGTGAAAATCGTTGGCAAGGTGCCCGCCAATCTCAATACCGGCGCGGTGAAGGTGAACATCATTTCCGATGCCAACGGCTATATGACCGCCAATCCCTACAGCAATTCACCCAATGTGCCGCGCCAGGTCTATCTCGTGATGGACGCCGCCATGTCTTCGGAAAATTCATCGGCCAACGGTGCCTTCAACCAGAACATCATGCATATCGAAGTCGTAGGCACGGCCATCGTTAAAGATGGCAAGCTGGTGATGGATGGTGTGGGTGTAGCCGAGCTGGATGTGCTGGGCCTTGATCAGGCGGCCGGTGTTTTGTCTTTCCATCTCGAGGGCTACGAAAACGAACACGTGGCGCCATCACCGGTGCCGGACACCACCGCACCTGCCCTGCAATCATGGGTGCCGGGTGATGTGGCCAGCGATGCCAATGCACCGGGCCGCGCTCGTCCCGGTGATCCGGTCACGCTGACCTTCACCGAGCCTCTGGACCCGGCCAGCATCAACAGCACTTCACTGCAATTCCTGCGTGGCGGCGTGGCGGAACCTTTCAGCTGGCGTGCAGATGGCTCCAGCATCGTCATCAAGCCGACAGCGCCCTTGATGCACGGCGCCAACTACACCGTGCAAATGAGTACCGACATCAAGGACCTTGCCGGCAATGGTCTTGTGACGAGCTACAGCAAACAATTCACCATGAGTGCACTGAGCAACCCCGCATCACGATCGCCCGTCGTACTGGCGGCCTATCCTGGCTATCCCTGTGTCACTACCGGCAGCAGCGTCAGCGTTTCGGGCAGCAGCATCACCGGAACACAAGGCCGTTGTGCGGGAGGAAAAACTTCCGGACTGGGTACGCTGGATGACCAGCTGCCCATTCCAGAGCTGCCAGTCGACCGCAGTATTGCCATCCAGTTTTCGCAAAGCATGAATGCCGCCAGCATCAACAATGCATCCTTCAAGGTGGAGACCAGCAGCAATGGCAGCAGCTGGACCACGGTGCCGGGACGTCTTGAAGTCAGCGAACAATCACTGCGCTTTTATCCGGACACGAAATGGGAGGCCGGCAAACTGCTCCGTTATACGCTGGCCTCCAACGGCAGCATGAGCTCCAGCAGCTGTAACGCTGGCACACAAATCTGCGGCAGCAATGGCCTGCCCCTGCAGACGCAAATCCTCGCCGCCGACCCAGGCTCAGCGCCAGCAGCTACCGGCGGCGGGCCCAATATGGTCATCATGTTCAAGACCGTGCCTGCTGTTTCCAGCACGCTGCAGCGCCTGCGCGGCCTGCCGACTTCGGATGTGAATGCCAACTTCCTGCACGATGCAGGTGAGTTTGAAGCCACCGGCTCGGGTGATGACTATTCCGCGGTGAATGCTGCTCGCATCAAGGTGGACACCTACTCCGGCCTGGTCACTGGCGCCCGCATCGGCTGCGATCCGGATGGCGCAGATTGCCCGCTCAAGCAGTTCCTCTTCCTGAGTACGGCACTGGATGCGGATGTGGCGGACTTTGATGCCGACCTCAATGCCGTGAAGGTTTTGATACAGCCCACGCAAATCATTGCTTCCAGCATCGATGTGGTGGCCAAAGCACTGGGACAAACCCTGAACGCGCCTACCGGACCGCAAATCATGCGCGTGCGTTATGCCGTGAACCCAGCCAATGGCAAACGCGAACTGCCCATCACCGGCTATATCACCAACGACGGAAACGGCCTGCGCCTCTCTGCCACGCTGGACCTGTATCTGGATGAGCCAAATCTGAATGCACAGCTCTTCATTTTTCCGGTCACGCACAATCTGCACAGTTATCCGCTGAGCGCCGCCGTTTCCGGTCCTGTGCAATTCCTGCCGGATGGCCGCATGCTGGCCACCCTGCAAAACGATGACGACACCTTCATCAATGTCTCATTGCTGGGGGGACTGGGCGGCAGCATCACACTGCTAATCCCCGCAGGCACCCTGAAAATGCAAGGGCTCTCCGGTCCCATCAAGCAGTAAGACCATCACTGCTCCAATCAAAAAAGGGCCGACAGCATTGCTGCCGGCCCTTTTCCATTGATCAGCCCGCCCTTCCGGTCAGCGACTGGCATATCGTTCCGGTAGAACCCACAATTGCCCTCGCACAGCAACTTGTGTCTGCTTCCCGGCTCAGTACTGCGAAAACCTTACATGCCCCTGCACCGCTCCCCCATAAACCTGCTGCTGTCACTCTGGCTACTGGCCATGTTCGTGACAGGCGCAGCCAATGCCGGGAGCGTACGAGTGGAGCAGGGTGAGATCAGACAAAATCTGGGCCGTCATCTGGAGTACTACTTTGATCGCAGCGGGACCATGACACTGGCAGACATACGCCAGCTTCCCGATTCTGCCTTCCAGCCCAGCCACTATGATATTCCGAACTTCAGCTTTACCTCGGCCCATGTCTGGCTGCGACTCAAGGTGAACTGGCAAGCTCCGGATCGCAGCAGCTACATGATCTGGCAGCAATATCCACTGACCGACCACTTCACCTTCTACCGTCCGGATGACCGGGGTGCTTATGAAGCCAGCCTCACAGGCGACCAGTATCCCTTCCGGCAACGCGAATTCCCTGTGCGCGCCTTCGGCTTTGAACTGCAAGCCCATCCCGGGCAAACCGACACTTATTATTTCGAACTGCATGGCGCCGGCACCATCAATGTCGACCTGCAGCTGACCAGCATCAACCAGGCACTGGCCGACACCGAAACCCGGCACCTGCTGCTCGGCTTGTACTACGGCGGGCTGGTCGCCCTGCTGCTCTTCAATCTGGTGCTCTTCTTCACACTGCGTGAAAGTATCTATTTCTACTACACGCTTTATGGCGTCGGCCTCGGCCTCGCCTTTTTCGATGTCAACGGCCTTGCCTTCCGCTATCTGTGGCCGGACACCATCTGGATGAACACCTCCTTCCTGGTGTTCGTTTTCCTGAGCATGTATGCACAGGCACAGTTCACCCGGAAATTCCTGAACCTGCGCCACGAATGGCGCAAGCTGGACTGGCTCTTCCTCTTCTTCATGGCCTGCAACCTGCTTGCACTTCTTGCGGTCTTCTTTATTCCCGATCATTTCCTCTACCCCGCCAGCCAACGGCTGGCGGCGGTGATTGCCATCCTCTCGCTGCTTGCCGGCACCGGCTTGTGGATACGCGGCTACAAACCGGCTCGCTATTTCACTCTCGCTTCAGGCTTCTATGTGGTCGGCATGCTGGTGTATGTCATGCAGAACTTCGGTGTGCTGCCAACCTCGGTACTCTCGAATTATTCCGTGCAGATAGGCTCCTCCTTCGAGCTCATTCTTTTCTCCTTCGCTCTGGCTGATCGCATCAACCACATGAAGGATGAGAAATCAGCACTTGAGGCTGCAGCCCGCCGACAACTGCAGGAGCACAACCAGACACTGGAATCCAAAGTACATGAGCGCACACAGGACTTGCTGAAAAGTCTGCGCGCCGTGAACGAGAAACATGAAGCCCTGATGGCGGCCCAACAGCAGCTGGTGCAGTCAGAAAAGATGTCCAGCCTGGGCGGCCTCGTGGCCGGTGTTGCCCATGAAATCAACAATCCCGCCAACTTCACCCGGCTTGCGGCTGAAAACCTGGAACGCGACATCCTGCGCTTGCAGGATTTCCTGCACAGCCTGACCGACGAAAACAGCGATCCCGAGCTGATCAAGGATCTCGACAAACGCTTTGGCCGACTGGAGCAGCAGCTCAGCCTGATTCACGATGGCACAAGACGGCTCAGTCTTATCGTCAGTGATTTGCGCAGCTTTTCGCGACTGGATGAATCAGAGGCGCAGATTGCGCGTCCTGACGACGGCCTCGCGGCCACCCTCAACCTGGTACGCGCCCAGTACGGCGACAGCATCAATATCAGCCTGCAGCAGGATGATGCCCAGACTGCCGGCTTCTGCTATCCGGCCGCCCTCAACCAGGTCTTCATGAACCTGGCGGTCAATGCCTGCCAGGCCATTACAGAGCGGGCGCGGCAGGAAGGCCGGCAAATTCCGCCACTGGGCACATTGCGTGTTCATACCCGGTGCGGGGAAGCAACACAGGATTTCTGGCAAGCCGAATTCCACGACGATGGCCATGGCATGGACGACAAAACGCAGCAGCGTATTTTCGAGCCTTTCTTCACGACCAAGGACGTTGGCTCAGGAACCGGTCTAGGCTTGTCCGTGTCTTACGGCATCGTACGCAAGCACGGTGGTGAAATCCTCGTGGAATCCGTGCCCGGGCAGGGCAGCTGTTTCAGCGTGCGCCTGCCCCTGAAGCAACAGGCCATCGCCAGCCTCGACATGGCGGCCGAGCCAAAAGACATAACGCATCCGGGAGAAAAACATGGGACTGTTTGACCAGCGTGAACGTGCCAGCTCAGCAAGTGCTGTCAAAAAGCCGCGCTACGGCCTGCTCCTGGTGGATGACGAGATCCTCAATCTCACTTCCCTTGCCAGCCTGCTGGAAGATGATTACCGCGTGCATCTTGCCTCCGATGCTAACGATGCCCTGCAACAGCTGACGAATCCGAATTTTGCCGCCGGCATACACATCATCGTTTCCGACCAGCGCATGCCAGGCATGACTGGTGTGGAGCTGCTGGGTCGCACCCGTCATCTCTGCCCCGGCGCCAAGCGCATTCTGCTCACGGGTTATACCGATATCGACGCCATCGTCGGTGCCATCAACGAAGCCGCGATCTGGAAATACCTGCGCAAGCCCATAGACAGCCAGGAACTCAAGCTGACGCTGGCACGTGCCTGCGAAGCCTGGCAGCTGGAGCAGGAAAACATGGGCCTGCTGGGCGAACTCAAGCGCGCTTTTGCACAGCTCAGCCTGCTGGATGCCGACAAGATGACCTTCCTGCGCTATCTCGCGCATGAAATGAATACGCCGCTGAACTGGCTGTCAGCGGCGCAGGTGATAGACCGCAGCACACTCAGCACGGAAACCCGCGAGATGCTGGACTTCGTGGATCAGGGACAGAACCGCCTGCGCGGCCTCATCAGTGCCGTACTGCGTTATTTCCAGGCCGCCGGACTCGAACTGCAACCGCACCGCGAACAGGTGGACCTGTCGGTGCTGCTGTCGCGCCAGATCACCAATCTGCAGAGAGTGCACGGGCAGTCCGTGATGATGCGTCTCGAGCAGCCAGTAACGCTCACCATAGAAAGCGATGCCGCCCTGATACTGGAGCTGCTGGACCATATGCTGGAAAACGCCCTCACCCATGTCGGGCCGGGCCCGGGCAGCACCGTGCCCGAGGTCAGGATCACCGTCTCGCGGCAGGACAATGATTTCAGTGTGGAAATCAGCAATAGCGGCGACAGCCTGAATGAAGAAGCACTGGGGCGACTCTTCCAGCCCTTCTTCTTTTGCGGCTCGGCTCATGGCTCCGAGGGCTTCGGTCTCAGCCTGGCCACGGCGCGTGCACTGGCCATTGCCTTGGGCGGCGACATCCAGGCCCGCAGCGGCCAGACCAGCCAGCCCGGCCTCAGCCTGATGCTGCGCCTGCCGCTGGTCATGCCGGCCAACTCATCTCAGTCCTGAAGGCGGCAGCGGTAATTGCCCTCGCCATGGGGGATAAAGCCCAAGGCGAGCAGCATTTCGGGAATGCCTTCCTGACTGAGGTCGAAGTCGGCCTCCAGCCAGCGCGCTCCGCGCTCCGCCTCCAGGCGGCGGACCTCTGCCACCAGACGCTCAGCCACGCCACGGCCACGGGTGGCCTGGTGCACACTGAGATAGCGCATACCGCGCACCTCGTCCTCACCCACCACCAGCACGGCCGCGATATGGCGGGCATTGAAGAGCCCGGTATAAAGCGTGCCCCCAGCGGCCACACCCTGCTGCAAGACCGCCAGCGCATCATCGGGAGAGGCAAACACCGGATAGTCCACATAGACCCGCTGCAGGTCCTGCAACAAGTCAGCGGCAAGCGGGGCGGAAACGGCAGCAACAGCAACAGGCATGGGAGTTCCTTGCAACGGCAGGTCACGAACGAGGCGGAACTTATCATAAAGCCCCTCTGCTTCGCGCCATAAAGCCCTGCTTCCTGCGTGGCCGGCAGCCCCCGCAAACCGCTATAATCGCCGCCTTTCCCCGCTGAGCACCGTCATGACCGCACGCCAGGCCGAAGTCGTCCGCAATACCAACGAAACGCAGATCCGCGTTGCCATCAATCTCGACGGCACCGGCCAGGGCAAGCTCAATACCGGCATGCCCTTTCTGGACCACATGCTGGACCAGATCGTGCGTCACGGCCTGATCGACCTCGACATCGAGTGCAAGGGCGACCTGCACATTGACGACCACCACAGCGCCGAAGATACCGGCATCACCTTAGGGATGGCTTTTGCCAAGGCACTGGGCGACAAGAAAGGCATACGCCGCTACGGCCACGCCTATGTGCCGCTGGACGAAGCCCTGTCCCGCGTGGTGCTGGATATTTCCGGCCGTCCCGGCCTGGAATTCCATGTCGACTACACCCGCGCCCGCGTCGGCTCTTTCGATGTGGACCTGTTCTATGAGTTCTTCCAGGGCTTCGTGAATCACGCCGGCGTCACCCTGCATGTGGACAATCTGCGCGGCAAGAATGCCCATCACCAGATCGAAACCGTGTTCAAGGCCTTTGCGCGCGCCCTGCGTGCCGCTGTCGAACTTGATCCGCGCATGACCGGCGTGATGCCGTCCACCAAAGGCTCGCTCTGAGCGCGCCGCGCTGAGTACATCGGTAGTTATCGCATGACGACTGTTGCAGTTCTGGATTACGGCATGGGCAATCTGCATTCGGTGGCGAAAGCCATCGAGCATGTGGGCGCCAGCCGCGTCGATGTCACCAACGATCCGGCGCGCGTGCGCGCCGCGGATCGCGTCGTATTGCCCGGCCAGGGCGCCATGCGCGATTGCATGGCAGAAATGAAAAAGCATGGCGTGGATGCCGAAGTCCGCGAAGCCCTGAAAAGCAAACCGCTGCTCGGCATTTGCGTAGGCATGCAGGCCCTGCTCGGCCATTCCGAAGAAAACGGCGGGGTGGACGGTCTCGGCATTTATCCAGGCGACGTGAAATTCTTCGGTCATGACCGCGTGGAAAACGGCGAAAAGCTGAAAGTCCCGCATATGGGCTGGAATGAAGTCTGGCAGACCCAGAAGCATCCGCTCTGGGCCAATATTGCTGACGGCTCGCGCTACTACTTCGTACACAGCTATTACTGCGCGCCGGAAGATGCTGCTCTGTCGGCCGGACGCTCGCACTTCGGCGTGGACTTCTGCTGCGCCATCGCCCGCGATAATGTTTTCGCCGTGCAGTTCCACCCGGAAAAAAGCTCCACCGCCGGTCTGACGCTGCTGAAGAATTTTCTGCACTGGAATCCCTGATTCCTTTTCATTTTCTGTTTCGAGATTTCGCCATGCTCATCATCCCCGCCATCGACCTCAAGGACGGCAAATGCGTACGCCTCAAACAAGGCCGCATGGAAGACGACACCGTTTTTTCTGATGATCCCGTCGGCATGGCCACGCACTGGGTGGATCAGGGTGCGCGCCGCCTGCACCTGGTGGATCTGAACGGCGCCTTTGCCGGCACGCCCATACACGGCGAAATCGTCACGGCAATTGCCAGGAAATATCCCAAGCTGCCCATACAAATCGGCGGCGGCATACGCTCACTGGAAACGATTGAGGCGTATGTGAAGGCCGGCGTGTCTTTCGCCATCATAGGTACCAAAGCCGTCAAGGAACCGCATTTCGTGGTGGAAGCCTGCAAGGCTTTCCCCGGCAAGATCATTGTCGGCATCGATGCCAAAGACGGTCTTGTGGCCACCGATGGCTGGGCCGAAGTCTCTTCCGTAAAAGCCACTGATCTCGCCATTCAATTTCGCAATGCTGGCGTCTCCGCCATTGTCTACACCGACATCGCCCGCGACGGCATGATGCAAGGCGTGAATGTGGAAGCCACGGCGGCACTGGCCCGCGACGGCGGCATTCCCGTCATCGCCTCGGGCGGCGTCACCAATATCGAGGACATCAAGCGCCTTAAAGTGGTTGCGAACAGCGGCATCGTTGGCGCCATCACTGGCCGCGCGATTTACGAAGGCACGCTGAATGTTGCCGAAGCACAACTGCTGGCAGACGCCTGAGCCTCATCATGAAAGCATTTGCGCTTGCCATTTTTCTGATGATGTCGAGTGCATCAGCAAGCACCTTGACGACTGTCAGCGAAATCCAGGGCGCACGACAGGAAGAGGATATCCTGGCAACCATCACGTCACGGGCAGACCGGTTTGCCTACGCCCGGCGCCTGTGTCGCCCTGACGTTGATTGCAGCATATCCCTTCGCCTGGACCTTGCAGGCGGCGCTGAGCGGGCCATCTGCACCATTCTCTCCAGCAGCGGCATGGATCGTAATGCGCAGGGTGGCTTTTACTGCCGAATTGCCGAAACACTTCACTTTTCTCCTGTGCCCGAGGCATCCTCGTTCATTATTTCATTCAGACGCAAAACGCTTTGCGAGCAAGTTGCGGAGGTAGCAACGCCAAACGGCCAACGCAGCGAGACAACGATCCGGCGGGCTTTCGACGTGCAAGGTGCCGCCTTGAATAATGCGTATCAGCGCCAGCTAAGAAAACATGGAAATTTTGAAGCCATACTTAAACTCACCCTGACCATTGAGACAGATGGACACATCAGTGCCATCAGCAACGAAGAGATTGGGGGAAGCTTTCCGGCAGGCTTCACTGATGCAGTCATAGACGTTGTCAGAGCCTTCAGCTTCTGTCCTGCAGCAGATATCTGGCATGGCACGCACAACCTGAATTTTTTCCCTAACTAATCATGAATACCGATAACGTCCGCGCCTGGGTCCGCCTGCCCTCCGGCAAGCGACTCGATCTTCTGAATCCCACAC
>JAVHYE010000103.1 GCA_031119295.1 Pedobacter sp.
TCCTTCACTGTGAGATAAATACCAATCAGTGGCTCCAGATTGGGCTTGCTCATCCCGCATCCTTCCTTTTCTTTTTATCACGCCTCACAGAGCCCGACAAAAAGAGGAGTTTGGCCACTCTGCATCATCAGGACAAATCCAGCGCCTTCAGTAAATACGGAATCACTGCATCCGGCTGCCGGCTCCAGCGAAAATGATCACGGGCTTCGACAGGCAACTCAGCCGCGCCCAGATGAATATGACGCGCCGAAGGAATTTTCGAAGCCAGAAAAGCAGCTGCTCCTGCCGGCGCGAAATCATCCCCTTCCAGAGAAAACACGCCCACCGGCAACAACACCTTTTTCAGGCCGGCTTCGTAATCCATGCCGGCACAAATCAAGTCGTAGCGACCATGCACGGCAGCATTGGCCCAGTCACCCATTTCCGAACGCGCCTGACGACCACCAAAGCCCAGTTTGTTACCCGGGAAATACCCCAGCGTTGCTGCCGGCACCCGCACAAACTGCGTTTGCGCCAGTATCTTGAGACTCTGTGGAAACGGCCACCCCCGAAAATAGGTAGAGCCGCAGGCTATGATGACAGCGCCACTGACGCCGGCCGGCTGATGCGCGAGAAATAAAAGCGAGAGCTGGCCACCTTGGCTATGCCCGAGAAAATAGAGGGGCAGCCCCGACCATTGCGCCTGCACCTGAGCCGTCATGGCCGGCCAGTCCTGCTCCACCATAGTGGCATAACCCCAGTCCACTTCTCGTGATGCCCGAAGGGAGCTTGTGCCCTGTCCGCGCAAATCAGTCACAGCAACCGCCAGACCTTGCTGCGCCAGCGCTTCGGCAAAGCGATCGTAATAGGAAGCCATCACACCCATGGCGGGGCAGATGATGAAGACAGCGCGTGGTGCTGTGCCTGCAAAAATTCGGAGATTGAATTGATGGCCATCAGCGGCACGAATCTGTATTTCCTGCATCACGGCATTCCTGAGTGAAGATGAAAAGCGGTGGCTGTATCTGGCCCAAAAACAAAACGGACCGCAAGCGGTCCGTTTCTGACCTGAGCTGCTGATCGTCAGAATGCGAAAGTTACTGCCAGGCTGGCCTGATCCAGATCGGAGTCGCCCTCGCCATTGATGGCTTCGCGAATCTGTATGCGCTCCCCTGCAAGACGCACACCCACAGAATCATTGACCTGATAGTGCAACCCGACACCAAAACCCAGCTGGAAATTGCTGTCTTTCTCAGAGCCCATGACAGTGTCATCCGCTTTCACTTCCAGATAATTGCCCGAAAGCTTGCCGAAAAGACTGAGCTGATTCGTCAACGGCGCCTTGCCCAGCACGGCAAACTGGAAGCCGGAATTCTTGAGCGTGGTTTCCGCCAGAGACGTCGAAACAGAGACCTCAGCCTCGGTCATGTACAGCGCCTCAATGCCGAGATAGGGATTGATGTCAGCACCTATGCCAATAAGAGCACGGCCAAAACTGTCATCTGTTTCTGCTGTCGATGGATATAGCGCCTCGACGTCAGCCAGATCAGCCGAGCCCATGGCTCCGCCCAACACAAGATAGGGACCGGCGAAAGCAGAGACCGGGGCCGCAAGGGCAATCAGCACAGCAAGCTTCTTGAACATGTCGTGATTCCTTTTTTATGGGGGTGCTTTCCATCCCGTTTCCGGGTCGCCATCACCCTAGAAAAAGGCGGCCTGGCCGTCAATGTCTGATTTGTGGAGAGCCTTTGGTTTAGCGCATAAAAAATGGGCCTCTTGGGCCCGTTTTTTACATCGCTGCCGCTTACTCGGCAAAGAGGTCGTACTCATTGGCATCCGTCACACGCACACGCAGGATGTCACCCGGCTTGATGCTGGTGATGTCTTCACGCTCGATAAAGACATTGCCGTCGATTTCCGGGGCATCGGCCTTGGAGCGGGCGATGGCGACATTTTCTTCCACATCGATTTCATCCACGATGACATCGATTTCCGTACCTATCTTGCGCATCAGGCGCTCGGCAGAAATTTCCGCCGCCAGCTTCATGAAACGCTCGTAGCGCTCCTGCTTCACGTCTTCCGGCACCGGGTCCGGCAAATCATTGGCGGTGGCACCATCCACTTCGGAATAGGTAAAGCAACCCACGCGATCCAGCTGCGCCTCCTGCAGCCAGTCCAGCAGTTCCTGGAATTCTGCTTCGGTTTCACCGGGAAAGCCGACAATGAAAGTGGAACGGATCGTGAGCTCAGGACAAATCTCGCGCCATTTATGTATGCGCTCCAGCGTGTTTTCCGCATGCGCCGGACGCTTCATGCGCTTCAATACACTCGGGCTGCCATGCTGGAAGGGAATATCCAGATAAGGAAGGATTTTTCCTTCTGCCATCAGCGGAATGATCTCGTCCACATGCGGATAGGGATAGACATAGTGCAGGCGCACCCAGATACCCAGCGTGCCCAGCGCTTCGCACATTTCCTTCATGCGCGTTTTCACCGGGCGCCCGCCCCAGAAATCCAGCTTGTATTTCAGGTCCACGCCGTAGGCGCTGGTGTCCTGCGAAATCACCAGGATTTCTTTCACACCGGCCTTGGCCAGATTTTCCGCTTCCTGCAAAACGGAGCCCACCGGACGCGACACCAGATCGCCGCGCATGGAGGGAATGATGCAGAAGGTGCAACGGTGATTGCAGCCTTCGGAAATTTTCACATAGGCATAATGCTTGGGCGTGAGGCGTATGCCCTGCGGCGGCACCAGATCGAGAAAAGGATCGTGCTTGGGCGGCAGGTATTCATGCACGGCGCCCATCACTTCTTCATAGGCGTGCGGGCCGGTCACTTTCAGCACGCTGGGATGCACATCCCGTATGGTTTCTTCTTTCTTGCCCAGGCAGCCGGTGACGATGACCTTGCCGTTTTCGGCCAGCGCCTCGCCGATGGCATCCAGCGACTCCTGCACGGCCGAGTCGATAAAGCCGCAGGTGTTCACCACTACGAGGTCGGCATCCTCATAGGAGGGCGAGACCTGGTAACCCTCGGCCTTGAGCTGGGTGAGGATGCGTTCGGAATCCACCAGGGCCTTGGGACAGCCGAGGCTGACAAAACCGACCTTGGGTTGGGTGCTGGACATGGAGGCTCCACCGGGCGGACCCGGAATCTGGCTGGCCCGAAGAAGATCGGACCGGCTGGGTAAAAAGCGCGCAATTGTACTGCCCGCCTTCCCGGGCGGCCAGCAAAGAACAGGCCGCGACAGCCTGTCCCGCAAAGCATATGCTCCAATACAGTGCATTGCGCCCAATGATGGCGCACAAGATTCTGCGGCTGTCAGGGCTCGCACCATGCACCATGCTGATGCAAAGGGTCTGAGCCGGGTTGGTGCACTTATTGCTGAGCAGCGAAGACTATTCCCCGCCCAGCCGGCTCATACCCAGGTCAGGCCTGAACTACCGTCGCCGACAGGACTACATGCAGGACAACAACCTATTCGCCCGAAGGCTGCTCGAGAACCTGAGTACGGCCGTACTCCTTATCGATGCCGCCCTCATCGTGCGCTATCTCAATCCGGCGGCGGAAGCGCTGCTGGCCATCAGCCGTGCCCGTGCCACCGGCATGCCCTTTACCGATTGCTTCGTGGAAGTGGGGGATGCCGATACCGCCGGTGACCTGCGCGAAACCCTGGCCACCTCGCATCCCTTCACCAAGCGCGAAGTGCATCTGCGCGTGGGCACGCAGGAAATCACGGTGGACTACACCGTGGCGCCGCTCATGACGCCGGGCGAACCGGTGGCCCTGCTCATAGAAATGCAGCAGATGGACAGGCTGCTGCGCATCTCGCGTGAAGAGGCCCTGCTGGCCAGTCATCACGCCACGCGCGCCCTCATCCGCGGCGTGGCACACGAGATCAAGAATCCCCTGGGTGGCATACGCGGTGCGGCACAGCTGCTGGCGCGTACCCAACCCGGTGCCGATCTTTCCGAATACACCAACATCATCGTGGAAGAGACGGATCGCCTGCGCAATCTCGCTGACCGCATGCTGGGCCCGCGCAAGCTGCCGGAAATGCAGCCGGTGAATATCCATGAATGTCTGGAGCGCGTGCGTTCGCTGATGCTGGTGGAAGCCGAAGGCCGCGTGCAGATACGCCGCGACTACGACCCCTCCCTGCCCGAACTCAATGCCGATCCGGAACAGCTCATACAGGTGCTGCTCAATATCTGCGGCAATGCCCTGCAGGCGCTGATGGAAAATCCGGATCAGCAAGCGCCGCAAATCATCCTGCGTACGCGCCATCTGCGCCAGTTCACCATTGGCGCCGTCCGGCACCGCCTAGTCATGCGCATAGACATCATCGACAACGGCCCCGGCATTCCACAAACCCTGCTGGAGACAATTTTCTATCCCATGGTGAGCGGGCGTGCGAATGGCACCGGACTTGGCCTCTCGATTGCACAGGACATCATCAACCAGTACCAGGGCCTGATCGAATGCGATTCACGCCCGGGCCAAACCACGTTCAGCATTTTGTTACCTGTGGAGCAGGACAATGACAGCAAATAAGGTATGGATTATCGACGACGACCGCTCCATCCGCTGGGTCCTGGAAAAAGCGCTGATGCAGGAGGGCCTCGCCGCCACTGCCTTTGAAGACGGCAATGCCGCGCTGGCCAAACTCGCCCGCGAACAGCCGGACGCCATCATCAGCGATATCCGCATGCCCGGCATAGACGGCCTCTCGCTGCTCACCAAGATACGCATGGAATATCCGAATCTGCCCGTCATCATCATGACGGCGCATTCAGATCTGGATTCTGCCGTGTCGTCCTACCAGGGCGGCGCTTTTGAATACCTGCCCAAACCTTTCGACGTAGACGATGCGATTGCACTGGTGAAGCGTGCAGTCGCCCATCACCATGAACAGCTGAAAAATGCCGGCACGCCGGTGGAAGCGGGCGCCACGCCGGAAATCATCGGCGAATCACCGGCCATGCAGGAAGTTTTCCGCGCCATCGGCCGTCTTTCCAACTCCAATATCACCGTGCTTATCAATGGTGAATCCGGCACCGGTAAAGAACTGGTGGCGCACGCCCTGCACCGTCATTCGCCGCGCGCCGGCCGTCCTTTCATTGCACTGAATATGGCGGCGATTCCGAAAGACCTGATGGAGTCGGAATTGTTCGGCCATGAGAAAGGCGCTTTCACAGGCGCCAGCGGCCAGCGTCAGGGCCGCTTTGAACAGGCCAATGGCGGCACACTATTCCTCGATGAAATCGGCGATATGCCGCTGGAAACGCAGACCCGACTGCTGCGTGTGCTGGCCGACGGCGAGTTCTATCGCGTTGGCGGCCATACGCCGGTGAAAGTGGATGTGCGCATCATTGCCGCCACCCACCAGAATCTGGAACGCTCGGTCGCCGAAGGAAAATTCCGTGAGGATCTTTTCCACCGCCTCAATGTGATACGCGTACATATTCCGCGCCTGCGTGATCGCCGCGAAGATATTCCGACGCTGGCCGCCCACTTCCTTGTACGTGCAGCGCGCGAGCTGAATGTGGAGCACAAGGTACTGCGCCCGGAAACCGCGGCCTATCTGCAGCAGCTGCCCTTCCCCGGCAATGTGCGCCAGCTGGAAAATACCTGCCGCTGGCTGACCGTGATGGCCTCCGGCCGTGAAATCCTCATCAGCGATCTGCCGCCGGAAATGCGCCAGAGCAATGATCCGGAAACACAGAAGCCGGCACAGAACTGGGAACAGGCACTGGCCGACTGGGCGCGCAAGGAATTGATGATGGGCGGCAAGCCGCTGCTGGAAAGTGCCATGCCGGCTTTCGAGAAAATCATGATCACCAGTGCGCTCAACCACACTGGCGGCCGTCGCCGCGATGCCGCCGAGCTGCTGGGCTGGGGCCGCAATACGCTGACCCGCAAGATCAAGGAACTGAAGATGGATGTGGGCGGTGAAGACGACGAGGACGAATGAGTCGGCCTTTTCTGCAAACAGCTTTGTGCCATAAAAAAGGCGCCCTCTGGGCGCCTTTTTTATGCAAGGAAGACCTCAAGCAGGCTCAGCGGCGCTCATGGTCTTTTTTATGCCGTTCCTTCTTGTCATCACGATCCCTGTCTTTGCCCTTGCCGGGACTCTCGCCACGACCACCATCACGACCACCTTTCTCACGCAGCTCGCGGCGGAAATTCTCACGCATCTCGTTCTGCTCTTCCGGACTGGCTTCCCGGAATTTCTTGCGGCGGGCATCGCGCTCTTGCGGCGGCATGGACTCCCACTTCTCACGCAGCTGCTCACGCTCCTGCGGTGACAGGCGCTGGAATTTCTCGTAGCGCTGCTGCAGTTCATCGCGCTTTTCCGGCGGCAACTGCTGGAAGCGCTGATAGCGGTCACGCATTTCCTGCTTCTGCTCGGGCGACAGCTGCTGCCACTGCTGGGCACGACGAATCATCTCGTCCTGACGCTCAGGCGACAGGTTGTTCCAGCGTTCTTTCTCGCGCGCCAGCGCGCTTTGCGTTTGCTGGTCCAGGCTTTCAAAAGAGCGGCCCGCCGCCCATGCCAGGGAGCTGGCCAGCGGGCTGGCCATAAGGCCCAGCAAAAGAAAAACAGTCAGCCTCATCATCAACTCTCGGTACTCATGGCGGCCAGCATGTCCATGTCCTGCAACATCTGCAGATCCGCATCCGGCATGGCAGCGCCCGCAGCCACCGTCGCCGGACGCACCTGAGTCGTCGGCGTCTGCATCAGCGAAGGCAGCACCAGCACCGCCGCCAGACTGGCCGCGATTGCAAAACCACCGGCCAGCATCCAGGGATGACGCGCCGGCTTCTTGCTGCGCGCAGCAATCTGCGCACGCGTGGCGGCCAGCGCCGCATCCATCAGGGGATCGGGGCTAGCGGCACGCTGCTCCAGCGTCTGGCGCAGGGCCTCAGCCAGCTCACGATCACGGGGATCAAGGTCACGGGGATCAAGTTCAGTCATCACTCACCTCACTTTCATCCAGCAGGCGGGCCCGCAAGGTATGCATGGCACGCGACAGATGTGTCTTCACACTGCCTTCCGAACAATTCATGGCCGCCGCGGTGGCGGCCGTATCCAGTCCTTCCCATATGCGCAGCATGAACGCCTGCTGCTGGCGCAGGGGCAGGTCGGCCAGCGCCGCCTGCACGGTTTCCATATCGCGAGCCCGCTCCAGCAATAGAGAAGGATCGGAGCTCTGCTGCTCGGGCACATCGGCCCAGGGGTCGGCATCGGGGTCGTCCGCCGGGGCGGACAGCCAGGTAAACCATTTGCCGCGCCGGGTACGGCTGCGGTGCCAGTCCATGATGCGGCTCTGCAGGATGGTCTGGAACAACGGCCCCCATTCGGCCGGCGGCTTGTCAGCATAGCGCGTGGCCAGACGCAGCATGCTGTCCTGCACGATATCCAGCGCCGCTTCGCGGTCGCGCGTGGAAATCTCGGCCATGACCTGGGCGCGGCGACCCACCGAGCGCAGGAAGGCATCAAGATTGGCAGGAGGAGTCTGGCTCATGGCAGCAGCCGCAGGACGGGGCTGGCTACCATACGCAAGCGCCTCTTGTGTCTCAAGCCTGGCCACCGCAGCACTGCTTTTACTCACCTGAACTCCCGCTTTTTAGGGCCGGCCGGCTTAGCCGGGGCCGCCGGTTTCTCCACCGGCTTGCTCTCAGCTACAGCAGGCGCTTTAGGCGCGTCACCAAATACCGGCAACTGCGCATCGCCGGTCTGGCTGCGCGACCAGCTGCGGCCATCAAAACCTTTGCCTTCTTCCTGGGTGGTCCAGCTGCCGCTGGCCGCATCCAGGGTGCGCTGCAGGGAATGGCTGGCAGTCTTGCCATCCGGGGCGGTCAGCTGCTCGCGGCGGCTGAAACGGCCCTCGCCCTCCTGCTGCTCCACCTTGCGCTTGAACACGCGACCATCATTCATGGTGCGGGTGGTTTCTTCCGTGAAACTGCCTTGGCCTGTATGCAGCCCGGCCTGCGAGTCCGCCTCCGGAGCGGCCTGCAACAGGCCGGAGAGGGGAAGCAGCGAAGCTGCCAGCAAAAGCGCGCCAAAACGTGTGCTCATGAATCAGTATCCTTGTGAGGCTGTACGGGTATCCCGGCAAAGCGACCTTCATGCCAAGACCCTCACTCCCCAGTCAACGCGCGAGCGCCACATCGGTTGACGTGCGCCGCTTACAGCAGACCGGCGAGGGGAAACAGGGAGGCCGCCAGCAAGAGTACGGCAAAACAGGTTTCCATCATCTGATCCTCGCTTGGTGCCCGCCGCCTTTAGTGGCGGCGGGCACTGTGTGCTCAGGGCTTCTGCTTGACCGTGCTCTTCTCGGTCGTGCTGCCATCGGCCTTGGTGGTCTTCACCTCTTTGCTGACGGTGTTGCCCTCACGGCTCACATCCACCTCACGACGACCATGGCCACCACGGCGATTGCTCCATTCGCCCTCACGCTTGTAGCCATCTGCGGTGCGCTCACCCTTGGACTCGCGCGACCAGCTCTTGCCGTCGAAGTCCGTGCCCTTGGCTGTCTTCGTATAGGTCTTGCTGTCCTTGTCATAGCTGGCACTGACTTCCTGTGTTGCCGTCTTGCCTTCCGGATTGGTAAAGGTGCTCTTGCGGCTGAAGCCGTTGTCCGTGACCTTCTGCTCGGTCTTGCGCTTGCTGACCTTGCCGTCAGCGCTCTTGCGCACGGTTTCCTCGGTAAAGCTTTCGCGCGGCTGCTGCTGTTCGGCACGCGGGCCGCGGTCGCCATGGCCACGATGCTCATGACGGTCACCGGCCTGGCTGACACCAGCCAGGGCCAGCAGGGAAAGGGCAAGAACGGTATGCTTGGCATTCATTTCGGGTTTCCTCGAATACAGGGATGAAAATTAAAAGAAGTACCCGGCCGGTCTTCATGCCCTGTTTAACGCCACCACCGCCAACCGGTTGACACTGCCCATGCTGCACATCGTTCTCTTCCAGCCGGAAATCCCCGGCAACACCGGCAATATCATCCGCCTCTGCGCCAATACCGGCGCCCGCCTGCATCTCATACGCCCGCTGGGCTTCGAGCTGGATGACAGCAAACTCAAACGTGCCGGCCTCGACTATCACGAATGGGCCGACCTCAAGGTGCATGACACACTGGACGATTTCATCAGCAGCGTGCAACCGCCACGGCTGTTTGCCTTCACCACCAAGGGCTCGCATTCCTTTTTTGAAATCGCAGCGCAAGAAAACGACGCCTATGTCTTCGGCCCGGAAACCCGCGGTCTGCCCATGGAGCTCCTGAATACCCTGCCCGCCGAACAGAAGCTGCGCCTGCCCATGCGCCCGGAAAGCCGCAGCCTGAATCTGTCCAATAGCGTGGCCGTGGTGGTGTATGAAGCCTGGCGGCAAATGGGTTTTGCCGGCGGCAGCTAGTTTTGTATTAGCATCAGGCCATCTCACCGCAGAGGCGGAGCTCCATGCGCATCCTGATAGTGGAAGACGACAGCAGTATTGCCGCCCTGCTGGTGGATTATCTGCATGCCCGCGGCCATGAGGTCGACTGGGCCGCCAGTGCGCCACGGGCGCTGGCCCTGCTGGATGAAAGCGAGTTTGAGGCCCTGATACTGGATCGCGGCCTGCCACGCATGGAAGGCCTGCGTTTCCTGCGCCTGCTGCGCGAGGAAATGCAGCTGCACATGCCGGTACTGGTGCTCACGGCACGCGACAGTGAGAGCGACAAACTGGAAGGTTTTGATGCCGGCGCCGACGATTATGTTGTGAAGCCGTTTTCACTGGCTGAAGTGGAAGCGCGCCTGCTGGCCTTGCTGCGGCGCAGCGGTAATCGCGGCGAAAACAAGATGCTGCGCTGCGGCAAACTCTGCTTCGACACTTCCCGTTATGAACTCACCCTTGATGGCCAGGTCCTGAGTGCCGGCCCGAAAACCCTGCAGCTGCTGGAAATCCTGATGCGCGAAAGTGGCCGTGTCTTCACGCATGAGCAACTGGAAATGGCGCTGTGGAAAGAAAGCCAGGGCAATAGCGACAAGCTGCGCCAGGTGCTTTATCAGGCCCGCAAGCTGGTGGATACGCCCGGCTCGCGATGCAGCATCACTACGGTGCATGGCCGCGGTTATCGTCTGGACATCACCCCATGAAACGCAATCCCGGCCTGCGTGCCCGCATGGTGCAACTGGTGGGCGGCGGCCTGCTGGCCTTGCTGGTAGCGCAATATGTCGCCACCGCCATCGAGCTGGACGAGCGTCAGGAAGAAATGATTGATGCCGTGCTCACCGAGCAGATGCACTACACCCTACAGCTCTATCACGAATCCGGCCAGCTGCTGACGCCGAATGTGCCGCGCGTTTCTTTTTACAACTATCCCGTCGGCCATCCCAGCGCGGATGTGCCTGCGGCCTTTCACCCTTTCGGCCCCGGCAATCACGAAGTCTATATCGGCGACACCGAATACCATTTCGTCGTGCATGACGAAAACGGCCGCCGCTTCCTGCTCGCACATGATGTGGAAAAATTCGAGGAAGGCTTCACCGAGCTCATGATCATCCTCGGCGTGGCTGTTCTGCTCTCGGGTGGCCTCGCCATACTCTGCATTTACTGGCTGACCGGCCGTGCTCTCGGCAATCTCACAGCATTGGCCAGTGCCGTACGCCGTCACGATGAGCACCTGCTGGCGCATGCCGATATGGAAGCCGAAGTGCTGGCACTGGCCGCGGCACTGGATGATTACCGCGCACGGCAAAGCCTGTTGCTGGCACGTGAGCGCGATTTCTCCGGCCATCTCAGTCACGAGCTGCGCACCCCGCTCAGCGTGGTGCGCGGCCAGGCAGAATTCATCGCCATGCAGCGCAGCGATGATGCCGAGCTGCAACAGCGCAGCGCCGAAATCATTGCGCAGGTAGAGCGCATGCGCGCCATGATCGAACAGATGCTGCGTCTGGCACGCAGCACACTGGCGCCGGTACGCGAACCGGTCGCCCTGCGCGCACTGGTGGAGCGCATCTGGAGTGATCTCGGCCATAACAGCAATAGCCGCACCCAGCTCAATAATCGCCTGGACGATGAGGCCACCCTGGAGGCCGACCCCCTGCTGCTGGAACTGGTGTTGCGCAATGCGCTGGCCAATGCCCGCCTGCATGCCGATGGTGCCGAATTGCGCGTGGATTTTGACGGCCGTGAACTGCGTCTGGAGGACTACAGCGAAAACCGCCTGCCCCTGCCGCAGGAAATCGACAGCGGTGAAGGCCTGGGGCTGTCCATCCTGCGCCGTGCCTGCCAGTTGCAAGGCTGGAGCTGCGACATCACTACTCTGCCCACTGGCCTGCGACTTTCCATACGCTTGTCCTGAGCCCCCTCCTCACAAAATCCTCACAACCGCCTCACGCCCTGCTTCCAGCCCGCTTTTGACAATGCGCCGGTCACTCACCGGAGCTTTGTCATGCCCCTGCTGGAATCCACCCTGGAGCAGCCCACCCTCGTCAATGCGCCGCGCACAAATGCGCGCAGTGCATTGGCCAGCAGCCTTAGTGCGCGCGTGGCGCTGAGCTTCCTCCTGCTCTCGCTGCTGACACGCATGGCGCTGCTGGCACTCAGCCTGCCCGTGGCGGGCGGTCATCCCGGCAACTGGATTGCAGCCTTTCTGGTGGGCAGCATCAGCGATCTGGCCACACTGGCTTTTGCGCTGCTGCCGGTTGCGCTCTTCGAGCTGCTGCTGCCACCCAGCTGGCCGCGCGCGAGCGCACTGTTGCGCGGCGGCGCTTTTGCCTTCATCACGTTCACCCTGTTGTTCACGGCCGCCTCCGAAGTGATTTTCTGGCAGGAATTCGGCAGCCGTTTCAATTTCATCGCCGTGGACTATCTCGTCTACACGCGTGAAGTTCTGGACAATATCCGGCAATCCTATCCGGTGGGTCCGCTGCTTGCCCTGTTTGCCGCCATGGCCCTTGTGCCGGCATTTTTCTGGCGCCAGCACTGGCGCGACGCCAACCGTATCAGCCGCCGCCAACGCGCCACGATTGTGCTGGCACTGATGGTCGCAGGCTGCCTGTCCTGGTCGCTGTGGAATAGCGAACGTCCTGCCGTCACGCGCAATCACTACGCCAACGAGCTGGCCGGTAACGGCATCTACAATTTTTTCAGCGCCTATCGCAATAACGAGCTCAATTACAGCTCCTACTATCCCACGCTGCCTGCCGCCGAACTCGGCAGCCAACTGCAG
>JAVHYE010000104.1 GCA_031119295.1 Pedobacter sp.
GGATGAAGGCCAAGAGTACGCCGGAAAACAGCACGATGAGGAAAGTAGCCCCTGGCTCCCAGTCCGGCCGTGAAAAGAAATAATCATGGCCGGGCGTGCTTTGCAGCATGGCGTCCAGCAGATTGGCATGCACTTCCACACCGGGGTATTGCGGCTCCAGCGGCGTGGTACGCAGATCGGCCAGACCCAAGGCCGAGGTACCGACTATGGCAATGGCCCCATTCAGGATGCCCTTGGGGACTTCGCCGCGCAGCACTTTGGTGGCCGAGACATAGGTGAAACTTTCGCGGCGCCCTTTGTAAGGCACCAGCGCCGCCCCGTGCTCATCGGTGCGCACCTGGCGATCACCGATACGCACGCTTTCCACGCAGGTTTGCGTGCCACGGCATTTATTGGTCTTGAGCTCGATGAAGGGCGCCTTGAGGTAAAGCCGCGCCAGCTCCAGCGAGAGTGAGGTGTAGAGCGCATTCTCGTGCATGAGCACCAGCGGCGAGCGACGTATCACGCCATCACGGTCCGGCAAGGTGGTGACGAAGCCGGCCGAGAGTGTTTTTTCCATGAGACCGTCGATATTGCCGGTGTAGTCCGGCAGCGTGAGCACGCGCCAGCCACGTGCTTCATCCGACTCCAGCTGCAGGAAAGGTGCGGGCAGCTTGCCTACACGCACGCCGTCGCCATGCAGGAAATAGCCAAGCACGGTATGCGCCTGCACCACTTCCGCCAGGCGTGCATCATTGTCAAAAGCCGCACGCTGCTGCGCGAGCTCGCTGCGCGCTGCCTCGGACAGCGCGCTGCTGCTCAGCAGCTGGTCCGCCGGATTGCGCTCCGGCTCGGAAAAGGCAACGTCAAAGCCGACCAGACCCACGCCCTGCTGCTCCAGGGCTGTCACCAGAGCCGCGATCTTTTCACGTCCCCAGGGCCAGCGGCCTTCGCGCTTCAGGCTCTGCTCGTCGATGTCGATGACGACGATAGGTACGGCGCCTTCCGGGCGCTGCGGCGTGAGCAGCTGGAAACGCCAGTCATAAATGAGGGTATCGAGACGGGTCAGCGGCTTGGACAGGCGCCGTCCCAGCTGGCTGTCCTCGGCCAGGCTGAGCACCTGCAACACCAGCACCACCAGCACGATGCCCAGACCCAGCCATACCGGCATGCTGCGCAAGCTCTCGCGGACCTTCCCCCACATGTGGCGCTCCCTGATTCATCCTGATGGTTTTAATGCGTCGCGGCCGGGCAAGCTTACTGCATGGCGCAAGGGCACAGCCATGGGGCAAGCCATGCCATCACCAACATGACGTACTGCCTGTTTTTGCCTATGGCTGCCACTGGCCTTTGAAAGGCGCCTCCGCTTTAATGGCGACGGGATTTTGGTCGGCCACAAGGATTGCAGGTAGGGAAGAATGAGGCAAAGGCTTGGCCGGGGATGGCGTACGACAGCGCAGATGCTGACATGGCTGCTGCTCTGTCTGGCAGCGCCCGCGGCGCTGGCCGGCCCGGTACTCATGCTTTCCGATACCTTCCAGCGCGCCCCCGTCGGCGAGTATGTGGAATACCTGGAAGATGCCGACCGCAACCTGAGTCTCGACGACATCCGCAGCCCCGCCTTCGAGGGCCGCTTCAACGCCTCCACCCACTCCATCCTGCAACTGGGCTTCACGCGCTCCGCCTTCTGGCTGCGCCTCTCCGTACACAATCCCGATGCCGCGACGCGCGAGCTCATCCTCGATCTGCGCAGCGCCAGCCTGGGCCATATCCAGCTTTACGAACCGCAGGCCGACGGCAGCTACAGCATGCGCTCGGCCGGCAGCCACACGCCGCAGGTACAGGGTGATGTGCCGGCACCGGGCTACTGGTTCCGCCTTAATCTGCGCCCGGAACAGATCAGTACCTATTACCTGCGCGTGGAAACCGATCTCGGCCTCACCAGCAGCATCTATCTCAGTACGCCTACCGGTGCCGCCGTTGCCGAAAGCAACGAGAACGCTTTCTTCGGCATAGGCGTGGGCATCATCTTCGGGCTGGCGCTCTACAACCTGCTGCTCTTGCGCGGCGCCTACCGCGACCGCTCCGGCCTTTACTACGTGCTCTTCCTTTTCACCATGCTCACCTTCCTGCTGGCCGAGCGCGGCGTGCTGGGCGTGCAATTACTCGCTGGTGCGCATCTGCAGAATTTCTTCGAGCTGGCCTCGGTCTTCATGGCCCAGGTTACGGCCACGATTTTTGCCGCCAGCTTCCTGCGTGCCGGCATGCCGGCACGCTTCCCCCTGGCCATGCGCCTGCAGGCCGGCATCATCACCCTGCTCATGCTGGTCAGCATGCTGATGCCGGCTTATTACGCCGCCCAGGTTGCGGCGGCGACCTCGGCCTATACCAGCCTCTCCTTGCTGGGCGCTGCCGTGCTCAGCCTGTATCGCGGTTACCGGCCTTCGATCTACTACCTGCTGGCGCGCATTTTCTTTGCCACCTGCGCGCTCGTCGCCGTGCTGGCGCTGTTTGCCGTCGTCCCCCTGCCTTTCTCCATCAGCGCGCTCATGATGTCGGCCGTCTGCTTCGAGGCCCTGATGCTGGCCGTGGGGCTTTCCGAGCGCTTGCAGCTGCTGCGTCGCGAATCCCTGCGTGAACATGAGCGCGCCCTGGTCGCTGAGGCCGAGGCCCGTGCCAAGAATGATTTCCTGGCCCAGATGAGCCATGAAATCCGCACGCCCATGAGCGGCATCCTCGGTATGACCGAGCTGCTTATAGATACACCGCTGGCTCCAAATCAGCGCGAATACGCCAACACCATACATGCCTCCAGCAACTCCCTGCTGCGCATCCTCAACGACATCCTTGATCACGCGAAAATGGAGGCTGGCAAACTCTCCGTCGTGGAAGAGCCTTTCGATCTGGCCACCCTGCTCGGCGAATGCGTGGATCTCTTCAAGGTGGCCGTGGAAGAAAAGAATCTGGAGCTGGTCGCCACCATAGACCCGGTACTGCCTACACATGTGATTGGCGATCCCACCCGTCTGCGCCAGGTCATCAGCAATCTGCTGCGCAACGCCATCAAGTTCACGCAGAACGGTGAAGTGGAAGTGAATCTGCTGCCCGGCAAGCGTGGCCTGCGCGTGGAAATCCGCGACACCGGCATAGGCATTCCCGCTGACCAGCTGGCCCAGGTTTTCGAGCCCTACCAGCAGGGCAGCAATAATGTGCGCCCGCAAACCGGCACCGGCCTCGGCCTCTCCATCTGCAAGCAGCTGGTGGAGCTGATGGGCGGCGAAATCGGCGTGGAAAGCCGTGTCCGCGAAGGCTCCTGTTTCTGGTTCGACCTGCCCCTGAAAGCCCAGCACAGCCATAAAGCACCGCTGCCCCAGGACGAGCCTTGGTTGCGTGGCCTGCGCTTGCTGGTGGTGGACGACAACCACACCGTGACCCGCGTCATCCAGGAGCAGGCCGGTCACTGGGGCATGAAAGTGCGCACGGCCGACAACGGTGCCGAAGCCCTGGCGCTGGCACGCAATGCCGCCAATATCAGCGAGTCTTTCGACATCATCCTGCTCGATCACAATATGCCGGGCATGAGTGGTCTGCAGCTGGCCGCGCGCATCAAGGAAGACCCCATCATCCGTAACGATGTCATCGTGATGATGCTGACCGGAGTGAATATCGCTCCCACCAGCACCATGGCGCGCAATGTCGGCATACGCCGCATCCTTACCAAACCGGTGACCGAGCGCCTGCTGAAAACCGCCATCTCGGAAGAGCTGGGCCATATCAAGCGCATACAGCGTCCGGTGCCGGAATACGGCAGCCGTGACAATGAAGCCCTGAAGCGCATGCGCGTGCTGATTGCCGAAGACAATCACCTGAGCCAGAAAGTCATACGTGGCATGCTGGCCAAGCTCGGCGTGCAAGCCACCGTGGTGGCCAATGGCCGCGAGGTGGTGGAAGAAGTCAGTCGCAATGATTACGACATGGTGCTCATGGACTGCGATATGCCCTTCATGGATGGCTATGCCGCTACCCAGGCCATACGCGAATGGGAAAAATTCACCGGCCGCCGCACCATTCCCATCCTTGCCCTCACCGCCCATATCCTGGACGAGCACAAGGAAAAGAGCCGCATGGCCGGCATGAACGAGCACCTCTCCAAGCCCATAGAGCTCAGCGAACTGCAGGAAGCGCTACTGCGCTGGTCACAGCAGGGCGATGCGAAAAAAGAAGAAAGCAAGGTCTGAGCGTCAGGGTGTGTCCACATAGGCGCTGCTGCCCGGAATATTTGCTGGCAGCAATGTTTCCAGTTCAAAACAATCGCTATTGAGCTCCGCCACGGCCTCGCCTTCATGCGTGGCCAGGCGCAGACGACCGCGCGCAAACTTGGTGTTCTTCACCACCGAGCGCGCCCCGCCGGGATGCGAATAATTCAGCGCCACCCAGGGCAGCAGGCGCGGATTGCCGCCATCCACCGACAGCTCCAGGGTATGCGTATCGTTCTTCATCACGATGGACCAGTGAAAATCACTGAGCATGCGCACGTCCTGCTGATAGCAGCGACTCAGGGCATTGAAATGATGCCACTCACCATCCAAGCGCAGGGCTGCCAGACTGAGATGCGGAGTGCGCACCAGACCCGCAGCCAGCGCCAGCCGTGCCGAGAAACCGTCGAAGCAGGCGTCGGCATCCTCGCGGAAAAGATTGCAGCCGGCATAGGCATATTCATGCGCATGCTCGGTACCCCAGTTATGGCCGTTAACGCCGACAAAGTCGCCACTGAGGCTGACATCACCCACACGCAGCATCCCGCTGAAGCTCATGCAGGAATCACGGGTGAGTATTTTCTTTTTCGGCAGCGGCAATTGATAAAGCCGTGAATGCGGGAAGTGGTAGAGCACCTCGTCCGAGCGCTGCAGGGCCAGATCCCAGGCAGCATGGCCACGTGCCGTATGCAGGCGGCCATTAAGGCGCTCCCGTGAAATAGCAAAGAAGGAACCGCTGGCCATATTGCCGCTCAGGGATTCCCAGTTGCGCGAGCGGGCAAAGGCATTGAAAGCCTGCGGACTCATATCCTCGCGATCATGAGCCACCTGCACTTCACCGCTGTCGCGATCATAGAGGATGAGCCCTATTTCCAGACTCACGCCGCGCTCACCATGGCGGCGCAGCAGATTGTGCTTGAGCCAGAAGGCATGACGACCGTCACGGCTATTGCCGCGGAAATAAAAGGACTCGTAGAGGCCGTCGCGGGCGCGCGCCATGACAAGGGCCACGGGATCAATCATGAGGCCAGTCCTGTGCAGGGCAGCAATAAGGGATAAGGTGCATTTTCTTTCTTGTTTTCTGTCTGCTTTTCGGTAAGGCCGGAAGCCGGCCCCTTCATCCTTTCCTGAAAACTGATACTACTTGCGACCCAGCTGAATCTCGATACGCAAAGTGAGTGACAGCACCGCTCCGCTCTTTCTCGAGCTCTGCACACCGGCATCGACATCGGCCGGATCATCGTCATACCAGGTGGCACGCGGCTCCAGCTCATAAAACAGCCATGGCCGCAGCCAGTTGCTGCGGAACAGGACCCAGGGGCCGTAATTGTCATCATGCCAGTTGGGCTGGGTAAAACCGTTGACGGTAAAACCATAGCCCAGGGAACGATAAGCGCTCAGCACATGGGACATGGAAATGCCGTGCGCCCAGATGAAGCCGCGATCACGCTCATCCTGCTGGTATTCATAAGCACTGGAGAGGCGGGCCAGCGCCGAGCTGCCAAAAGCATACTCGTAATCCAGCTGGGTAATGGAGCGGCCATGGGTTTCCGTACCATAGCGCAGGGTTTCACCAAAGCGCAGGACACTGTCCTGGCTGACACTCCAGTTCTTGCGCAAACGTGCCCGCGCAAAAATATCCGGTGGCCCCAGGCCGCGCACCCCGATATCGAAATCGCTTTGTATGCCGGCACGCTGCAAGGGAATCCAGCGCAATGCTGCTGATACCTGATCACGTGCACTGTTCAACTGGCTGCGTGCGTCCTGCCCCGCCACACTTTCATCGGCATCGGAGTCATCCGTCACCACCAGACGCAGGCGCTTTTTGGCATTGGGTAAAGCGGCGCTGGCGCGGAGACGGAAACGGAAGCCCGTGCCCTCCCCCTCCACCGTGGTCATCTCGGTAATGGCGCGCAACATCAGGGCCGCTTCATTGTCATGCCAGTCCCCAAAGAGATCATCGAACCAGACGGCGGTGGCCAGGGTACGACCGGAAAATACGCAGTGCTGCTGGTCTATCCAGCCCATGAAGCGGCCAGCATCGTCACGCTGCATGCAATTGCCGGCACTTTTTTTCGGAATTTCGGCAAGCGCTGCTTCGCTGGGCAGTCCGATCAGGCTGGACCAGGGGATGGGATCGGGCGGCGTATCCGGACGTAAAAGCCGCGGAGGCAGTGGTCCGACCGAGGCCTCATCAGTAGCACTGGCAGCTGGAACCCTCAGCAGTGCCGGATTGATATGCAGGACATAGGGCAGCTCGGCACTGTCGCGCGCCTCGGGCTCATAGCCGTCATCCGCACGCACCAGGCCTGCCAATGGCAGCGCCAGCACTGCAGAAACGCAGCACCGGATAAAAATACAGGAAATGTGATGCATCTCCTGTTTCCACCCTGCCCTTGTTTGGCTATCCACTCGCAAAATACAGCATCCCGGCCCGAGTCATGTTGCCTGCAAGCAGGGGGCCACGATACTTCTGCCGGACCGGCTTGCTGCAATGATTATTGCGTATACTGCCGGCCGCCTTCACCAAGGACAGTTTTTGTCGATGGAAGCTCACCAGCACAAACGCGCTACGCGCCTTCAGCTCAAGCAGTTCCTGCCGGTGCAGGATACCGGCAGTGCCGCCTTGCTGGGGCGCATGGTTGACCTGAGCGTGACCGGCATGATGCTGATCTGCAAGCAGGAAATTCCTGCCGGCAACATATTCAGTGTAGAAATCTCCACACCGGCAGGCCACGCCGTGCCACCCATCAAGCTGCAGGTGGAAAGCGTCTGGTGCCGCGTCAATCCGAATAATACAGCCCATTATGGTGTGGGTTTCCGCTTCAATGAGGTCAGTGGCCATAATCTGGCATTGCTGGAGTTGCTGATGCAGGAGCCCGGCATACAGCATTGAGTGCATCGTTGCCCGACAACGACAACGTCCCCATAGCGAATCAGAGCCCATAAAAAAGCCCGCAAGATGCGGGCTTTTTTATGGGTGTTTACTGATATCTCAGAAATACGATTCCTGGAATTGCATCAGCGTATCGGCACCCGCCTCCACCGCCAGCGCACGGAACTCCATTTCCGGCAGCACACGGGCCACGAAGAAATCAGCCAGTGCCAGCTTGTCGGCATAGAAGCTGTCTTCGCCTTTTTTCGGCAGTGCGGCTTCCGCCATCAGGGCCCACATATAGGTGTAAGCGGTGAAGCCGAAAGCATGCAGATAATCCACGGCCGCGGCATTCACCTCGTCAGGGTTCTTCGCCGAGCGCTCGATGACGCCACGGGTCAGGCCGTCGAGGCGATCAATCGCCACCACAAAAGCCTTTTTCAGATTGGCCAGCTCCGGTGCATTCAAGCGACCCGCCGTTTCACGCATTTCTGCCACAAAGGTCGCAACAAAAGCACCCTTGTTCTTGGCCACCTTGCGGCCCATGAGGTCATTGGCCTGGATGCCGTTGGCGCCTTCGTAGATCTGCGCAATACGCACATCACGCACCAGCTGTTCCATGCCCCATTCACGGATGAAACCATGGCCGCCAAAAACCTGCTGCGCATCCACGCAACCTTCAAAGCCCTTGTCGGAAAGGAAAGCCTTCACGACAGGCGTCAGCAGCGCCACACGGTCAGCTGCGGCGGCAGCCACTTCACCTTCACCATATTTGGCAAGGTCGAGATAGCGGGCGGTGTACATGGCGAGAGCACGTGCCGCTTCGTTGTGCGCACGCGTTTTCAGCAGCATGCGGCGGATATCAGGATGCACCAGCAGCGGATCAGCGGCCTTGGCCGGCTGCTTCACACCCGTGGCAGAACGGCCCTGCAGACGGTCACGCGCATAGGCAGCCGCGCTCTGGTACGCGACTTCCGAAGCCCCCAGGCCCTGTATGCCCATGGACAGACGTTCGTAATTCATCATCACGAACATGGCAGCCAAGCCTTCATTGATATTGCCGACCAACCAGCCCTTGGCGGAATCGAAATTCATCACACAGGTGCTGGAGGCCTTGATGCCCATTTTGTGCTCTATGGAGCCGGCAGCAGCGGCATTGCGCGCACCAATGGAACCATCGGCATTGGGGATGAACTTGGGCACAAGGAAAAGCGAAATACCCTTGGAGCCCGCCGGCGCATCCGGCAGCTTGGCCAGCACAAGGTGGATGATGTTTTCCGCCAGATCGTGCTCACCACCGGTGATGAAAATCTTGGTGCCACTGATGGCATAGGAACCATCGGCATTGGGCACGGCTTTCGTCTTGATGATGCCGAGATCAGTGCCGGCATGCGGCTCGGTCAGGCACATGGTGCCGGCCCATTCACCGGAATAGATTTTCGGCAGATAGAAATCGTTGATCTCGTCCGAAGCATGCTGGCTCATGGACAGCGCCGCACCAATACCCAGCAGCGGATACAGCGCAAACGAAGGATTCGCGGAGAACAGGATTTCATCCGTCATCACCGTCACGGTCTTGGGCAAGCCCTGACCGCCCCAGCGCGGATCAGCGCCGAGCCCTATCCAGCCGCCTTCGCCGAATTGCTTGAAGGCTTCCTTGAAACCCTTGGGCGTGGTGACAACGCCGTTATTGAACTGCGCGCCTTCTTCGTCACCGGAACGGTTGAGCGGGAAGATCACGTTTTCATTGAGCTTGGCGGACTCTTCGAGAATGGCATCGACCACGTCGCGGTCAGTCTCGGCGAGGGTGGGCACGGAGGCCCAGAATTCGCCGGACTTGAAGACTTCGTCCAGCACGAAACGCATATCACGCAGGGGAGCTTTGTAAACGGCCATGGCCTATGCCTCATTTCTGACAACGCACTGCATTAGATTACAGCGCAGAAAATTCATTCAGCAAAAGGCCCGCTAGCGCGGGCCTTTTGCTGTGTATTTCACACAAGGACAGCTTCAGGCTCAGAACGCGAAAGCGTCCACGTCCATCTGCATCAGCACGTCGAGACCACCTTCGATGGTGTCGACATGGCCCTTGGTGCGCGGCAGGATCTTCTTGAAGTAGAACTGTGCCGTCTGGATCTTGGCCTTGTAGAAAGCCTCTTCCGTGGTGCCGGCAGCCAGCTTGTCCTGCGCCACCTTGGCCATGGCGGCCCAGAGGTAGGCCAGGGTCACATAGCCGGAGAAGTAGAGGTAATCGACAGCAGCAGCGCCCACTTCATCCGGGTTCTGCATGGCCTTCATACCGATCTTCATGGTGATGTCGCCCCACTGCTGGTTCAGCGCAGCGAGCGGGCCGGTGAACTCGGCCAGAGCGGCATTGCCTTCATTGGCCTGGATGAATTTGTGCACGATCTTGGTGAACTGCTTGAGCATGCCACCCTGGGTCTGCAGCACCTTGCGGCCGAGCAGATCCAGTGCCTGGATTTCGGTAGTGCCTTCGTAGAGGCAGGCGATACGCGTATCGCGCACGATCTGCTCCATGCCCCACTCGCGGATGAAGCCGTGGCCACCGTATACCTGCACGCCGTGCTTGGCGGCTTCGGAACCGGCTTCGGTCAGGAAGGCCTTGGCGATGGGGGTGAGGAAGCTCATCAGGTCGTCAGCGGCCTTGCGCACTTCTTCGGTTTCGCCGGCGTGCACGAGATCGGTCTGCGTGGACAGCCAGTACACGAGGGCACGGCCGCCTTCAGCGAAGGCCTTCTGCGTCAGCAGCATATTACGCACAGCGGGGTGCACGATGATGGGGTCAGCTTCTTTCTCGGGCGCCTTGGGGCCGGAAAGCGAACGCATCGCCAGACGTTCCTTGGCGTAGAACAACGCGCCCTGGAAAGAACCTTCAGCGGCGCACACACCCTGCAGCGCAGTGCCGACGCGGGCGGTGTTCATGAAAGTGAACATGCAGTTCAGGCCCTTGTTGGGCGGGCCGATGAGGAAGCCCTTGGCCTGGTCGAAATTCATCACGCAGGTAGCAGAAGCCTTGATGCCCATCTTGTGTTCGATAGAGCCGCAGACCACGCCATTGCGCTCGCCAACGGAACCGTCAGCTTTCGGCAGGAACTTCGGCACGATGAAAAGGGAAATACCCTTGGTGCCTTTCGGTGCATCAGGCAGACGAGCCAGCACGATGTGGATGATGTTCTCGGCCATATCATGTTCGCCGGCCGAGATGAAAATCTTGGTACCGGTGATGGCGTAGGAACCATCGGCATTCGGCTCAGCCTTGGTGCGGATGATGCCAAGGTCGGAACCGGCGTGGGATTCGGTCAGGCACATGGTGCCGGTCCACTCGCCGGAAATCAGCTTGCCGAGATAAACGTCTTTCTGCTCGGGCGTGCCGTGGGCTTCAACAGTATTCACAGCGCCGTGCGAAAGGCCGGGGTACATGGACCAGGACCAGTTGGCGGTGCCGTTCATTTCGCTCATGGCGATGCCCAGGGAATTGGGCAGACCCTGGCCACCGTGTTCCACCGGGGAAGACAGCGAACCGAAACCGAGTTCAACGAACTTGGCATAGGCTTCCTTGAAGCCCTTGGGCGTGCTCACTTCGCCATCGGTCCAGACGCAACCTTCTTCATCGCCGGAACGATTGATGGGAGAGAGTTCGTTTTCTGCAAACTGCGCACCGGTTTCCAGCACGCTGTCCACCAGCTCGCGATTGGTTTCGGCATAGGCCGGAATCGCAGCGTAGTGCTTTTCAACTTCAAGCAGTTCATGCAGTACGAACTGCATGTCACGAAGAGGAGCCTTGTATTGCTGTGCCATGGTCATGACCTCGCATAATCAGGGGCTGGATAGTGCCCGTCACAGGGGGCGCACGGACAGTCGCGGGCTTGCCGAATCGCTGCAAAAGCCCTGCCGTACGCAAAAGCGGCGGAAGTATGAGCTACAAGCGTAGTCCAACCCAGCACTTTGGGTGACCGATAATTCACGATAAAGCGAAGGAAATCCGGGCCTTGCAAGCCGGATGGCAGAGCAATTTCCGGAGAAAGCCAAGAGATGGTTTTGATATGCTGCGGACCAGCGGGTCAGTATGCAATCAGGCAAGTGCCGGAATGCCCGCAGGGAACAAGCAGAAAAACAGACAGGCTGAGCTTTTTCACGGTCGTGAAGGCCGCATGCGTTTTTTGCAGCGCCATGATCATAGAACCTCCACCCCTTTTATGGCTGCCTTTCTCCCCATGAAAACGCGACCCGGGAATGCCTGGGGCCCCCCCCTGATTCAGGGCATATCCCGTCATGACCGGCTGCAATAATCTGCCGGTATTGCTCCAGCCGGCCCAGTACAGCGCAGAAAAGAACAGAACGGCCCGTCACCATTTTTGCGGCACGCAGACAGCAACAGGGGAACCAGCATGCGTCATTTCCTTCTCGGCCTCGGCCTCACCATGCTCTTTGCAACATCCGCCTGGGCAGAGCCCAAATGCGAACAGGGTAAACCCAAGAAGCCGCTGATCGAGGAACCCCTGCTGTATCTATACAGCGCCCAAGGCCCTGTGGCCGCACACCGCAACGCTTACGTCCTCAGCAATTGCTGGAACAACGCCCCACGCCTGAAAGGCCTGGTCGATGCCAATGGCAAATTGCTGGTGCCCGCCATTTACAACAACGTCATTCCACTTAGCCCCACCATGGCGGCCGTGCAACCTGCCATTGCCGTCAAAGCCTTTTATCAGGAGCGCGAGCCCTATCTGTTTTATGTCTATGGCAAAGGCGAAAAAGATCCGGTGCCCTGGAAATTCATGACCGAGCATGTCTGGCAGGATGTGCGCTATCCACTGGCGTGGAATGGTGAAGGCTCGGTGCCGGAATATTTTGCACTGGCGCGCGGCGTGGATACTCCCGTGCATATCCGCAATCTCGGCGGCAGTGCCTACAAAGCCGGCACGCCCACACTGGAACGCCGGGATGGTACTTTGATCGTGGACTTCACAGC
>JAVHYE010000105.1:0-2071 GCA_031119295.1 Pedobacter sp.
TTGCCGGTCCGGATAGGTCCGGCTTTTCGGTGTAACGTTTACTGCAGAATCAGATCTTGCCGACCAGATCCAGCGAAGGAGCGATGGTCTCGGCGCCTTCTTTCCACTTGGCCGGGCAAACCTGGCCGGGGTGGGCTGCGGTGTACTGGGCAGCTTTCAGCTTGCGCAGGGTTTCAGAAACGTCACGGGCGATTTCGTTGGAGTGGATTTCGGCGGTCTTGATGACGCCATCCGGGTTGATCACGAAAGTGCCGCGCAGGGCCAGACCTTCTTCCGGAATGTGCACGCCGAAAGCATTGGTCAGCTGGTGCGTGGGATCGCCCACCAGCGGGAACTTGGCCTTGCCCACAGCCGGAGAGGTTTCATGCCAGACCTTGTGCGAGAAATGCGTGTCGGTGGTGACGATGTAGACCTCGGTATTGGCCTTCTGGAATTCAGCGTAATTGGCAGCGGCGTCTTCCACTTCGGTGGGGCAGTTGAAGGTGAAGGCAGCGGGCATGAAGATCAGGACCGACCATTTACCCTTCAGGTTTTCTTCGGTCAGCGTAATGAACTTGCCGTTGTGAAAGGCTTCAGCCTTGAAAGGCTGGACTTGGGTGTTGATCAGGGACATGGAACATCTCCTTAACGATGGTTGAGGCAAAAAAGTGCCAGGGTTTACTGCAAGCAGTGAAAAATGAGGGGTTACTACGGATTGCCGGAAAGCCGGCCAAACGGGAGGGGCCTCACGGCCCTTCCAACCAGTGCAGGCAGATTACCCAAGCCCACATCCTTGTTGAAATAAATTATCTCCCGCATGTAAATAGCCAAATTCTATTAACCTGCCTAATAAACAGACACGGCAGAAAAAGGCCATGGTCGTGATATCAGGGCGTTGTGACAGGAATCCAAGGGCTGGGGTGAAATTTGCAGCCCTTTGTTTTCATAGTGCTTTTTTCTTAGGCAGCAAGGGCTCAAAGACGGCGCAGGGGAGCTTCGGCGAGTATGGCCAGCTGCTCTTCCAGGCTGCCCACATGCTGGCGCCAATAGCTGTCGGTATTGAACCAGGGAAAGTGCCGGGGAAAGGCCGGGTCCTGCCAGCGGCTGGCCAGCCAGCCGGCGTAATGCACCATGCGCAGACTGCGCAGGGGCTCGATCAGGACAAGCTGACCGGCATCAAAGCTGTGGAAGGTCTCGTAACCCTCCAGCAGATCGGAAAGCTGCAGCTCCTGCTCATGACGGGAGCCGGAAAGCAGCATCCACAAATCCTGCACCGCAGGTGCTCGGCGACAATCGTCAAAGTCCACCAGCCAGGGACCGTCGTCACGCGTCCACAGGATATTGCCCGGATGCAGGTCGCCATGGCAGCGCTGCATGGCCGCAGTCTCAAGACCACTCGCGGCAATGTGCTGGCGCAGGGCTGTCGTCACCTGCCGGTAACGTGGCTGCAGATCGTTGGGTAACAAGCCACTGGCCAGGACCGCCGCCACCGGCTCATCGAGAAAGCCCTGCAAGCTCAGGGTGGGTCGCGCTGAAAAATCCTGCTTTTGCGCAACGGCATGCATACGGCCCAGCAGCATGCCCATGCGATAGAGCTGCTCGGGATCGCCCGGCTCCGGCGCCTGCCCGCCCTTGCGGGTAAACAGGGCAAAGCGATAAGCCTCATGGAAAAAAAGCGTTTCACCCCTTTCATCCGCAAGCGGTACCACTACCGGTAACTCCGCCGCTGCCAGTTCCAGGGTGAAGGCATGTTCCTCGCGGATTTGCGCATCGCTCCAGCGCTGCGGCCGGTAGAACTTGGCAATCAGCGGTGCGCCCTCTTCCATGCCTACCTGGTAGACACGGTTTTCATAGCTGTTGAGGGCCAGCACGCGAGCATCGGAAAGACGCCCCGTGCTCTCCACGGCATCGATCACAAGATCGGGCGAGAGGCGGGAGTAGTCGTCGAGAGACTGCCCGGAGGAAAAGAAAGGTGAATCAGCAGAATTCATGCGCAGGGCCGGTTGGCGGGCAGTGGCGGCCGGATTCCACACTCCGCCAAACGGCCGCCGACGTCAGTTTGGCGTGGGCTTGCAGAACCCCTTATCGCCAC
>JAVHYE010000105.1:2081-11735 GCA_031119295.1 Pedobacter sp.
CCGCGGCGCACACGATCGGTCACGCCGCCGAGCGCCGCCGCGGGGCGGGTTGGCGCCCGGGGGGGGCATGAGCCCACCGCCCCCCACCCGGCCGCCGACTTCAGTTTGCCGTGCTCTTGCAGAAGCCGTTCTCGCCGCCCAGGGCCTGGGCCGGCAGATTGCTGCTGCAGCTCCACTGTACATTGATGTGGTTGTCGCGCGGCTTGAGCTTGAGCCAGGCACCTGCCTGTACCTCCGAGGCAAACGTCACGACGATTTCCCCCTCCTGCCCCATCGTCACTTTCTCGATCAGGCCGGGCTCGTTCAACTGCGTGCCGGCAGGCAACAGTGCCTGCAAATCCACCGGCCAGCGCCCGCTCTCCATATAAGACTCGACGATAATGGGCTTGAGCGGTGAAATAAGACCCATGGCCTGCGCCACCTTGGGCTGTAGCCTGAAGCGTGCCTGCATGCCATCCACCAGCCCGGAGAGGGAAAAGCTTTCTTCTTTTTTGGCCGGGGGCGCCGCGGAAATCACCACGGGATTAGCGCTCTGCTCACGCAAGGCCTTGCCAAGGCCGGGGTAGCCCGCGAGATTGCGTGCTGAAACACGTATGGCCTCATGCGCCACCAGCCAGAGGCTGCTATTGCCATTCCACTGCAAGCTGGCGCCTTCGGTTTCAAAAATCTTCAGCGGAAATCTCCCGCCCTTGCGCCACAACTCCCAGCGCACTTGCATCCAGATACCGGCGCGCTCGCCAGACACCTGCACCAGACGCGGAATATCATCACGACGCACCTGATTACCGGTATGCCGCGGCAGGCAGACGCGTGCATCCACTGCCGTGATTACGGGCACAAGACGCAGGCCTCCTGCTGTCGCAATTTCACTCCACTCGCTGTCAAAGACCGTGGCCTTGGCGTCATAGCCCAGATCACGCAAGGTACGGGCGGCACTTTCAGCCAGGAATTTGCGATTGCCATCCATGAAAATGCTGCCCGGGCCCATAAGCTCGGTCCAGCCGATTTCCGAAGGATTGATGCAGTCTGCCGCCACATAAAGCCGGCCGAGATTCACTGCATTCTGCAAGGCAGAATAATCCGGCTGAGCTACCGCCAGTGGAGCCAGTTTTCCCGGCGGCAGGGCTACTGGCGGAAAAGTGCGCACCGCCGGCAACTGCGGCTGTGTAGCGAGATTGCTGGTGCTGGCGGCCGGACTGCCATCCGGCGCTTTGTCCGAGTACTGCACGCGGCCCTGTGCATCCGTCCATTGATAGAGACGGGATTCGGCCTGCACCCCACCACACAGCCCTATCAGAAAACCGGCCATCAATGCCGGCAGCACACGCTGGATTCCCACTGCCATCCCCCGGAAAAAACTCAAAAAATAAAACAAAACGAGCGTGCAAATATGCCGCATACCGCCCTTGTCCGGAAGGGGCCGGACTACGGCAAGATGCCTTTCGTGGATGAAATACGCTCAAGGCATCACAAAAAACAAAACGCCCGGCAAGCCGGGCGTTTTCAGGGAAAGCGGTCTTACTTTTTCGGATACAGCTTCTCGTCGAACTCGCTCATTTTCGGGAAGACCAGGGGCTCCAGTTTTTCAATGCCAGCAAGATAGCCACGGTAATCCTGCATGATCTGCTCACGGGCTTCCGGCTTGAGATAGGGAATGTGGTAGGCCGCGAAGAAGGGCAGCACTTCCAGACCCACATAGGCAAACGTGCCACGCAAAATCGGACGCAGCATGATGTCCAGTTCGCCATGAATGGCACCGGGGCCGAACATATGTTCGCGGCCACCCAGGGTGAAATTAAGCGTGGCCTTTTTGCCCTTGAGGCCGCCGTTGTCATAAAAGCGCAGGCCGCCATAACAGAAGCCGGACACCAGCACGCGATCTATCCAGCCTTTCAGGATGGCAGGCACAGAGAACCAGTAGAGCGGAAAGCTGAAAATGATGAGGTCGGCGGCTTTCACTTTTTCGATTTCAGCCGCGATATCCGCCGCAATCGTGCCACCCTCATAACCGTGACGCTGTTCCAGTGCATACACAAGGTAATCGTCTTTCTTGCGGCTGCCGAAATCCGAAGCCTGCGCCACTGGATTCCAGTTCATGGCATAAAGATCGGAGACCACCACGCTATGGCCGGCTGCCGTGAAATCCGCCACCGCTGTTTTCATCATGGAGGTGGTGAAGGACTGGGGCTCGGGGTGGGCGTGGACAATCAGGATATTCATGCAAAGGCACCGGCTGGAAATAAGGCTGGGCGGAATCTAGCAAGCAGTCCCGGTGATTGCACGACCTGACTGGTCACCGCTGCAAAAGGCCTGAAATGCCGGATGGCCGGCCCTGCCACCCATTCATCCCGCCGGTCTTTGCTGTTAAAAACAGAGCCCCGAAATCCCCCGTACACCGGAGACAGGCATGAGCGATACCACAAAGAACTACAGCACACTGGATTATCGCGTAGCCGACAGCATCCTCACGCTTACGCTCAACCGCCCGGACCAGCTCAACGCCTTCACCGTGACCATGGCGGATGAGCTGGAGCATGCTTTCCGTCGCGCCAGCAATGATGACGCGGTCAAAGCCATCGTCGTTACCGGTTCAGGCCGCGCTTTCTGTGCCGGCATGGATTTATCCGTACCCGGCAATGTCTTCGGTCTGGACGAGACGCAAACGCCCACCGTGGATGATATGCACCAGCGCCTGGAAGACCCTGTCATCAAGCGCGGTGTGCGTGACACCGGCGGCCGCGTCACGCTGTCCATCTACGAATGCAAGAAGCCCGTCATCGGTGCCATCAACGGTGCCGCTGTAGGCATAGGCGCCACCATGACCCTGGCCATGGATATCCGCCTGGCTTCGGAAAAAGCCCGTATCGGTTTTGTCTTCGGCAAAATCGGCGTAGCACCGGAAGCCTGCTCCAGCTGGTTCCTGCCGCGCATCGTCGGCATTTCGCAGGCACTGGAATGGGTGTATTCCGCCGAAATCATGGACGCGCAGGAAGCCCTGCGCGGCGGCCTCGTGAAAGCCGTGTATGCGCCGGAAGAGCTGCTGAACGAAGCCTACAAGCTGGCCCACAAATTCGTGGATAACCGCTCGCCCGTTTCCACCGCGCTGATACGCCAGATGCTGTATCGTAATGCCGCGCAAGCCAGCCCTCTGGAGGCCCACCGCATTGATTCGCTGGCCATGTTTTACACCAGCGTGGGTGATGGCAAGGAAGGTGTTAAATCCTTTCTGGAAAAACGCAGCCCGGAATTCCAGGGCCGCGCCAGTGAAATGCCGGGCTTTTATCCCTGGTGGGAATGAGCTTCAGGCAAGCAATAAAAAAACGGGCCTGATGCCCGTTTTTTTATTGCAGCCGCATTACATCACGACAGAAAAATTGAACTGCGCGCCCTCATTGGCGGCAGCCTCGGCATAGCACAGACTTTCTTCCAGCTCGGCCACCACAGTCTCATACTCGTTTTTCAGCAGACCGAAGCGCATTTTCTTTTCACGGATTTCCGCCAGCGCTGCCGCCAGCATGCGCACCACTTCCTCTGCTGGCTGCCACACGCCTTCGCGCGCCATGAGCTCGTCAGTGGAGCTCATGCCATCCGGCAGGGAAATATCTTCAAGATTGACGCGCAGATCAGTGGTATCGCAAAGCTGCGCAAAGGAAAGACCGCTGCTGCGTTTGCACACCGAATCGAGCTTGCGGCTGTACCGGTAGAGCGCGTATTTGTCACGGGTATCCGATTCCACCACGCCATCGCGCAGGCGATTGGCCCACAGCACCGTACTCATTCCGGACTCCTGTCTCCTGCTTGCAGAATGTTTCTACAGGCTGAGTTTCTCGCTGAACAGTCCGCTGCCGCCGGACGTAGCCCAATCGCCGATGTCTATACGGTATCCACGCCGCTTCAGTTCATTGCCGAGGGCAAAGAGATAGGCCGTGTCCGGCATGTTCACGAAGAGGGCATTCACTTCCCGCCCCAGGGCGGTAAACAGGCTGGCGCCCAGCTTGAGCTCGCGACCCTCGCCCTCGATATAGAGTGCCTTGTCCTGGCAACGGAGCACGGCACGGAAGCCGCGGCGCACGGCTGATTTCAGCACCACGGGCGGCACATCGCATTGCAGCAGGCCCATGGTCTCCATGGCGGCAAACATGGGGGCGTGGATTTCTTCCTGGAAATAGCCGGCGACATCGCGGCAGATGAAACCGCCGAGATCGAGCCGGGTCATGAAGCGGATGATGTTCATGTCATTGCGCGAGAGTGTGGCGAGGAAGGCCAGGGAGCGCAGGCTGTGCGTGCCGGGCTGGCGCACCTCGTCTACCAGCACGCGCGCCCACATGTCCTGGAAGTCGGCGGCAATGGCGGCACCGGCGGCTGCCTGCCAGCGCAGCAGCCAGTCCGCGTCCACAGCCCGCTCGGAGACCAGCTCCAGAGTGCTGTTTTCGATCATGAGGTCCGCCCGCAGGGCGATGCGGCGCACATACAGGGAATGGCGCAGGGCGCGGATATCGGCCTCCAGGCGCACGGCCTGCAGGGCAGCGGCGGTGCCGGGCACGCGCAGGGCGGCCAGCGGATCTTCATCGGCCAGCTCGATCAGGGGATTGAGTTCGACGCCGGAGTCATCCTCGGGCGCAGCCACGATCTCGCCATGATGATTGAAGACCTTGCGGCCCCGGCTCAGATCATCGAGCTCGTCCAGCATGGTCTGGATGGCGGCCAGCTCGGCCTCACGCACAGCAGCCTGATTCTTGTTGCGGCTGCGCAGCTGCCAGGGCGCCAGCAGGGGAATGTCCTCGCCGGAGCCGAACAGGGTGTGCCAGAGCTTGTCGGCCAGGCGCTGGCGCAGGGCAATCAGGGGGGAATCATCAGTCATGAAAACGCCTGCTGCAGAGTCGCAAAAACCAGAAGAGACAAAAGCTTAGGGCCTGATTAGCACAGCCTCCAATGTCCCCGCCTTGCTGGCCATCGCAAATCCGCTACTTATCGCTTGTCGGCCCGGACCGGAACAATTCAGCAACACATTTTTTGTCTGACCATGCTGCTTTTTTAAGCAATGCCGTAAACAGCCTGATAGAATCCCGCGCCGTTTCGGGAACCCCGTCCGCGTCCGTCTGGTCTTACGCGCGAACCACCACTGCCCTCCCGACCACCGCTTGCGGACACTATGACGATGCGCGCTCCCCTACGACCCTGGCTTTGGCTCTGGGTCCTCTTGCTGCTCCTGCCGGCCGGCTCCAGCATGGCCGAGACCGGAGAAAAGCTCACCATCCTCAGCTACCACGAGATTGCCGAACGCGCCGACGCCCTCGTGCCGCAATATGCCGTCACGCCCACCATGTTCGTGCGCCAGATGGACTGGCTGCGCAACCGTGGCTACCACTTCGTCGGCATCGACGATGTCCTGGCGGATCGCGACGGCAAGCGCCCGCTGCCGGACAAGGCCGTGCTCATCACCTTTGATGACGGTTATACCTCGGTCTACCACAACGCCTTTCCCATCCTGAAAATGTTCCGCATCCCGGCCGTGATCGCCGTAGTGGGCGGCTGGCTGGAAGAAAAGGACAGCGTGAACTTCGACGGCAAGGCCGTGCCACGCGAAAAACTGCTGAGCTGGGCGCAGCTGAAAGAAATGAGCCAGAGCGGCCTCGTGGAAGTAGGCAGCCACAGCTTCGATCTGCACCACGGCCTGCAGGGCAATCCGCAGGGCAATATGGAACCGGCGGCGACGACGCGCCGCTTTCTGGCCGCCGAAAACCGCTACGAAGCCGAGTCCGTTTATCGCGCCCGGGTACAGGCCGACCTCAAGCGCAATAGCGACCTCATACGCCGCTACACCGGCAAGGCACCTCGCGTGATTGCCTGGCCCTATGGCCGCTACAACAGCAGCACGCGCGCCATTGCCGACAAGCTCGGCATGCCCGTCGGCCTCACCCTGGATGACGGCGCCAATATGGATGACACGCCGCTGGCCGGCCTGCGTCGCATACTGGTCGAAGGCAATATGGCGCTCTGGGATCTCGGCCGCGAAATCGAAATCCGCAATCGCAATCTTTCCGACAATGACCGCGCGCAAAAGGTCATGCATGTCGATCTCGACTACATCTACGATGCTGATCCCGCGCAGCAGGAAAGGAATCTCGGTCACCTGCTGGACCGTATTGCTGCCATGGGCGTGAACACGGTCTATCTGCAGGCCTATGCTGATCCTGACGGCAATGGCTCGGCCAATGCCGTGTATTTCCCCAATCGCCATCTACCCGTGCGTGCCGATCTTTTCAATCGCGTGGCCTGGCAAATACGCACGCGCACGCCGGTAAAACGTCTTTATGCCTGGATGCCCATGCTGGCCTGGGAACTGCCTGCAGGCACACCGGGCGCCGAGGACAAGGTCGTGACCTTGCCCAGCGACAAACGCGACCATCTCAATATGGGCTATATCCGCCTTTCGCCGTTTTCTGCCACGGCGCGCCAGACCGTGCGCGAAATCTACGAAGACCTCGCGCATTCAGTACCGTTTGATGGACTGCTCTTCCACGACGATGTGACGCTGTCCGATTACGAGGATGCCAGCCGCTTCGGTCTCGCCGCCTACAAGAGCTGGGGCCTGCCCGGCGATATCGCGGCCATCCGCAAGAGCGACGATCTGCTCGGCCGCTGGACCATACTCAAGATCAATGCGCTCGACGATATGGCCATGGAACTGGCTGCCGTGGTGCGCCAGGAACAGCCCGCCCTCAAGACCGCACGCAATATGTATGCGCGCGTGGTGCAAAGCCCCAAGGCTGAAGTCTGGTACTCACAGTCGCTGGACAACTCCCTCGCCCGCTACGATTTCACCGCCATCATGGCCATGCCGCAGATGGAAAATGCCAAGGATGCCGCCACCTTCTTTCACGAGCTTGTGGACGCCGTCAACGACCGTCCCGGCGCCATGAATAAAGTCGTCTTCGAAATCCAGTCGGTGGACTGGAAAGACAACAACCGTTTGATCCCCAGCCGTGAACTCGCCGACACCTTCCGCAGTCTTTACAGCATGGGGGTACAGCATGTGGGTTATTACCCCGACATGCTGTTCAACGACCACCCGGACCCGGCCGTGCTCAAACCCGTCCTCGACAGCAAGCCCAATGCGCCGGAGCTGAAGTGATAGCGCGACCTGAAACCCTCTGGCAGGGTCTGCTCGCTTTTGTTTTCTACTACCCGCTTTTCATGTCGTGGTTGTGGATGCTGGGCGCCTTGCTTTTCTATTGGCGCTGGGAGCGGCAGCAGCCGGCCTGGAACCAGCCGAAAGCCCTGCTGAACACCCCGCCGGTGAGCGTGCTCATTCCTTGCTACAACGAGGGTGACAACGCGGAAGAAACCATCGGCCATGCGCTGGCGCTGGATTATCCGGACTTTGAAGTGATTGCCATCAACGATGGCAGCAAGGACAACACCGGCGAGGTACTGGACCGCCTTGCCGAAAAAAATCCGCGGCTACGCGTGGTGCATCTGGCGCAGAACCAGGGCAAGGCCATGGGCCTGCAGGCCGGCAGCCTGATGGCGAAATCGGAGATCCTCATCTGCATCGATGGCGACGCCCTCCTCGACAAGCATGCGGCGCACTGGATGGTGAAGCATTTCGTGGAAAATCCGCAGGTGGCCGCTGTCACCGGCAATCCGCGCATACGCAACCGCTCCACACTGCTGGGCCGCGTACAAGTTGGTGAGTTCTCCTCCATCGTCGGCATGATCAAGCGCGCACAGCGCAGCTTCGGACGCATCTTCACTGTGTCCGGCGTGATCACCGCCTTCCGTAAGTCCGCCGTGCATCAGGTGGCTTACTGGAGCGCGGACATGCTCACGGAAGACATAGACATCACCTGGAAATTACAGCGTGCCGGCTGGGACGTGCGCTTCGAACCCAATGCCCTGACCTGGATCCTGATGCCGGAAACCCTGAACGGCTTGTGGAAGCAACGCACGCGCTGGGCCATGGGCGGCGCGCAGGTCCTGCTGAAAAACTTCAATGTGCTGGCGCATCCCGGCCAGAACTATATGTGGCCGCTGCTGCTGGAGATGTGCATCAGCGTGTTCTGGTCCTACATGATGCTTTTGCTGACCGCGATGTGGCTGGCCGGCCTCGTGCTGCCCAAGGGCCTTTTGCCCGTGATCGGCTCGCCGCTGATTCCGTCCGGCAGCGGCATGATCCTGGGCGCCACCTGCCTGCTGCAGTTCGCACTCAGCAAATGGCTGGACAGCCGTTATGACCGCGGTCTCGGCCGCAATTACTACTGGATGGTGTGGTACCCCGTGGTGTTCTGGGTGATCAATATCGCCTCGACCATCGTGGCCTATCCCAAAGTGCTGCTGCGCCGTACCGGCCAGCGCGCACGCTGGGTCAGCCCGGACCGCGGCATACGCCCGTGACGACCGGATATTGAAACCGGCCGTCGGATTAAAAATTATTCATGACAAGTTCATACCGGACTTGTCTGAAAACCGGCAGAGTACGCAGCCGCGCTACCCAGCCATCAGCACCCAGAGCCTGAGAGCCAAGAGAGAAGAAATGAGCGATTCCCTGATCATCAATGCGCGCCACCAGATGCGCTGGTATCAGCGTCTGTTTTCCGATGCCTCCACTGCCATGCTCTGGGGCATGTGGCTGTGGCTGTGGCGTCCGGTCATCAGCACCGTGGCCTGGTTGGGCAGCCTGGGCGCCAGCCTGCAGCCCACGCTCATGAAAATCATGGCCAGCGGTTCGCCCGTGAATATCGAAGGCTCCATGATGGCGCTGGTGGGCACCTCCGGCACCCTGCTGCTATGGAATCTGCTGCCGGCCCGCAAGGCCAAGATGCCGCCCGTGCACACCCTGCGCGATTACGCCGCGCATTTCGAACTGCCAGAACTGGAAATCATCAACGGTCGCGCCAGCTCGGTCTGCGTGGTGCATCATGATGAACACGGTCGCATCATCCGCATTGATTCACGCGTCTGATAAAAGCCGTGTGAAAAAAACGGAGCCTTAGGGCTCCGTTTTTTTTGATTCAAGGCCGGGCATCAACGCACCCGGTATTGCTCGCTGCCGAAGGAATACGACCAGGCCTGCTCATCCAGCTTCAGGAAGGTATTGGGCGGCAGGCCGTAAATCCAGCCATTGATGACATCCTTGCCGCGCTGCACCGCTTCGCGCTCTTCTATGGTTTTGTACCAGCGATAGGTGGCCGGGAAATCTTTCTTGATATGAATGTCGATCAGGCGCAGGGCACGCACCCAGGGCCAGCAGGCGATATCAGCAATGGAATATTCTGGTGTCGCGATATAAGCCTGCGCCTCCAGCTGTTTTTCCATCACCCGGCACTGGCGCAGCACTTCATTGAAATAGCGCTCGCGGGCATAGGCCTGCTCCACACGCGCATAGCGGATGAAATGATGCGCCTGGCCATGCATGGGCCCCATGCCCGCCACCTGGAACATCAACCATTTCAGCACGGCATAACGCTGCTGCGGATCCTGCGGCAGTAGCTGACCGCTCTTGTCCGCCAGATAAATGAGGATGGCGCCAGTCTCGAAAATCTCCAGCGGCGCACCGCCACCCAGTGGCTCCGTATCCACAATCGCCGGTAATTTGTTATTGGGATTGATGGCCAGATATTCTGGTTTGAACTGGTCACCCTTGCTGATGTC
>JAVHYE010000106.1:0-8430 GCA_031119295.1 Pedobacter sp.
GGGTCGGCTTTCTTTGCTTACTTTCTTTGCCGAGGCAAAGAAAGTAAGGCCCGTCTGGCGAGGACGCGCCCTGTCAAATAAGCAACAGGGCTTTGAATGGAAAGAACATCCGGCGGAAACCCTTCGGGGTTCCTTCTTACTCGATCTGGCTAGATAAGTCTTTTATCCAGACAAGGCTTCTTTCGGTTTTCTCTAGGCGATAATTGTTTTTGAAGATTGCACTAAACGAGGGCGATGTAAGTGGGAATGTTGCGTTGGGGTTATGAAAAATAACGACCTCTTCAGTTTCCTTGTAAATAAGGGCTATAGCTCTAATAAAACCATATCCTGATATTCGACTTTTATCTCTGTGAATTTCGTGGCGTTGGCCATCTCGGTCGGTCGAAAAGTGGCCCCTTCCTGCAAGAATTAGCATTATCTCGTCATGCAAAATCAGATCTTTGGTAAAAAAGCTTCTGTTGTCCATTATGGCAATGATGCAGGGCTTGTTTTCAGCCTTGAAGCTACTGAGCTGTTTGACTGCCTTATCGACACGTTTGTTGAGTCTTTTTCTTGATTCTATGCTGTAGGATTCTTCATATTCTTCACCCTCAATGGATTTTTCAAAGGAATTCTCGGTAATCTCTTTGACTTCCCAAATGGTGCTGGTTGAGCCAATGCTTATCTCAAAGTCAGGGCTTTCTTCGCCTTTATTCTGTGATGGGGGAATTCGATAGGGAGTAATTCCATGCTTCTCAAGTATATTTATTAGAAGCTTTTCTGAGGCGGTTAATTTATCTGGCTTGGGCACTATTCCCCCTTCACCACCTCATTCGTCCTCCGAAAATCCAGCTCGATATCCCTCATCCGGAAGGGATATTCCCCCTTCTTGCGATCATCAAAGTAGTAATACAGCGTGCGCTTGATGGTGGGGAAAGCGATCTCGTCCCAAGGGATTTCTTCTTCCGTGAACAGCCGGCATTCCAGGCTTTCCTCGCCCACACCGAAGACGCCGTCTTTCAGCTCGGCGCGGAACATCATGTAGACCTGGTTGATGTGGCGGATATTGAAGAGGGCGTAGAGCTCGCCGATGTTCACCGGGGCGGCGGCTTCCTCGAAGGTCTCACGCGCGGCGGCCTCGGGCGTGGTTTCGCCGTTTTCCATGAAGCCGGCGGGCAGGGTCCAGAAGCCGCGGCGGGGCTCGATGGCGCGGCGGCACATCAGCACCTTGTCTTCCCAGACCGGCAGGCAGCCGCAAACGATCTTGGGGTTCTGGTAATGCACGGTCTGGCAGCCCTCGCAGACATAGCGCAGGCGGCTGTCTCCCTCGGGAATCTTGTGGACGACGGGCTGGCCGCACTGGCTGCAGAAATTCATGGGCTGTCTCGCAGAGGCCGCAAAGGACGAGGCGGCAGTATAGGGCGGGGTGGCTTATGCCTGAAAGTGATGCAGCTGTGACAAAGAGCACTCCCGGCAGTCAGCCGGACGGCTTGGGCTCGCTGCCACGAGTGGGTACACTCCGGGCATGCCAGACAATAACAATATCCTGATCCTGCCCCAGCTCAGGGACCGGCTACTGCACTACCGCCCCACGCCCGATCATGTGGATGCCGCCGTGCTGATTCCCGTGACCGACACTGCGCGGCCCGAAATCATCCTCACGCGCCGTGCCAGCCATATGAGCTCGCATGCCGGTGAAGTGGCCTTCCCGGGCGGCAAGCGCGACTCCACGGATGCCTCCATCGTGGCCACCGCCTTGCGCGAAAGCCGCGAGGAAATCGGCCTGCCTGAAGATCGTGTGGAAATCATCGGCGAGATGGATACCTTCACCTCGCGCGTGGGTCTGCGCGTGCAGCCTTTTGTGGGTATGGTGCCGGGAGATGTGCCGCTTGTTGGCAATCCGGATGAAATCGAAAGCATCTTCCGTGTGCCGGTGGACTATTTCCTTAACGAAAAGCCGTCCTACACGCACAAATTCCGTTTCCGCGATCAGGAATTCACCGTTCCCAGCTTCAACTATGAGGATTATGTGATCTGGGGCCTGACGGCCTTCATGATTGTGGACCTCATGAAGCGGGCCTATGACCACGAGATAGATTTCCAGTGGCCGTCTTCCATCATTGCGCCACCGCCTTCTGCCGATCCCCGTAAAAAATCAGGGTGAATTTTTCCTGATAGCTCAGGCTTGATAAGCCCCTGTGCTGTTTTCTTTGTTTTTGCCAGTTGTTCCGGAACTATCCGGATGCTTGAAGTGAGGTCATCATGCGTTATTCCCTCGGCGATCGCCGCATTGAAACCCGTGGCGATTATTTCATTGCCGATTCGGCCGATGTCATCGGCTCCGTGGTGCTGGAGAACAATGCCAGCATCTGGTTCAACGCCGTGGTGCGCGGTGACTGCGATGTCATCACCATAGGCGAGAACTCCAATGTGCAGGACGGCAGCGTGCTGCATGCGGATATCGGTGTGCCACTGACCATAGGCAAGAATGTCACGGTAGGGCACAAGGTCATGCTGCATGGCTGCACGATTGGCGATAACTCGCTTATCGGCATCAATGCCGTGATTCTCAACGGCGCGAAAATCGGCAAGTACTGCATCATTGGCGCCAATGCCCTCATTCCCGAAGGCAAGGAAATCCCGGATTTCTCCCTGGTCATGGGCTCGCCCGGCAAGGTGGTGAAGGAAATCGGTGATGCCCAGAAAGCCATGCTGGAGTTCAGTGCCCTGCATTACGTGGAAAACTTCAAGCGCTTCAAGCGCGATCTCAAGCGTGAAGACTGACATCCTTACGCGGCCCTAACAGAAGACACCGAGGCCAGGATGCCCCTGCTGCGTATTGTTTCCCTGCTGCTTTTCCTGCTGGCCAGCCCTGTGGCGCTGGCCGCGGCGAAAATTGCGCCCTGGATGATGGCGGACTGGGAAAATCCGGCGCCGCATCTGGCCGATGCCGGCATCAATCCCAAGGATGTGGCGGACTCCATAGGTCCGCGCCTCATGCTGTTTTCCCATGCGCCGCGCGATATCAGCATCCCCGGCACCAAGGGCGCGCGCCGCTTCAGCGGAGCCCGTTTTGTTTCGGCCGTGGCCAAAGTGGATTTGCCGGCCGCCACGCTGCGCCGGCGCCTGCAGGATTTTGCGTCCTATAAAAGCCTGTTCCCCATGCTCACGCAGTCGGAAGTGATGGCGCTGGATGCACGCAAGGTGGTGGCCCGTTATCGCGTGGAAATTCCCCTGCCGGCACTGGCCACGGTCACCGTGGATTTCCGTATACGCCACAATATCGAGACCGATGGCAGCGTGAGTGCCTTGCTGCTGGATGGCCGTGCCGAATCCCTGATTGCCATGCTGGGGGGGATGACGGATGAACTCGCCGACCAGCCCGTGCTGTCGCGCTGGGAAGCGCTGCCCATAGATGCGCGGCGTTCCGTGCTTGTTTTCACCTACTGGGATCGCATAGAGCTCAAGAGTTTTTTTGCACGCAAGCTGATGGAGGCTTATCCGGAGCTGCGTGTGGTCGGGCCTTATATGGTGGCCGCGGGTGCAGCCGAGGCCGTACATCGCAATTTTGTCTCGCCGCAGCAGGTGAACCAGGACATCGTGCCGCCGGGTGTTACTTCGCTCGCCGGTGCGCGTTACTTCATGAACGAGCTGTCGCGTAATGGCGCCGTGGTATTTCTCGAGCCGGAAATGGTGCTGGCACCTACGCTGAAAACCACGCCTCTGCGTTATTCCTCGGTGGCCACGCGCCTGCGCACTTCACCCGCTGCAGCGCGTAAGCAGGCTACGCAGTACGCGCAGCTGCCCACGGTCATCAAGGAAATAAAATCGGTGGATGTGCAGGACAGGGGACAGCAGGTGGATCTCGGCCTGGATGTGAGTGCCGGCCTCATGATGTTGCGCTTTTCCCTGGATCTGGATGTACGCAATACCTGGGTGAGCCCGGACCGGCTTGAGTTCCGCCGCACCCGCGGCAATCTGGCGCAATTGCGCGGGGCCAGTGAGTGGCATGCCCTGGGGGATGACACCTTGATGCTGACCTCGGCCGCGCATGAGCTGGGTGAGGATGCGCCTCTGCTGCTGCGTCTGGCCCATCGCATCGTGGACAGCGTGCCCTATGGTGATACGCTGGGCGGCATGGCAGCGCAGCTGGTCATCATGGAGCGTATGCGGCCGTGGATAGAAGCGCATGCCAATGTCAGTGAAGCGCCCTGATGTCTGCTGTTGAACCCGTTTCTGAAAATCTTTCTCCTTGCATCGGTCTTTGTCGTCTGGATGACGACGATTTCTGTCGTGGTTGTCTTCGCCATATCGATGAAATAAAAGACTGGGGCTTGCTGGCGCCTGAGGCACAACGGAAAATCCTCGGGCTTCTGCCGGCGCGTCGCGCCCTTTCTTCTTCTGCGGATGATTGCAATGACTGACAAGTCCCTTGTGCTGGGCACCCCGTTTTCGAGCAGCGCTGTTCGCGTTCTTTTCTGCGGTGCCGGTGAGCTGGGCCGTGAAGTGGTGCTGGAGCTCAAGCGTCTGGGCTGTGAAGTGATTGCCGTTGACCGTTATGCGAATGCTCCCGGCATGCAGGTGGCGGACCGTTTCCATGTCATCGACATGCTGGATGGTGCGGCCTTGCGTCGTGTCATCGAGCAGGAAAAGCCGCATCTCGTGGTACCGGAAATCGAGGCCATTGCCACGGCCGAGCTGGTGAAGCTGGAGGCCGAAGGTTTTCGTGTCGTGCCGACAGCACGTGCTGCGCAACTCACCATGCATCGCGAAGGCATACGTCGCCTGGCGGCAGAGGAACTGGACCTGCCTACCTCATCCTATTTCTTTGCCGATGAATTTCCGGCTTTTGCCCATGCGGCAAAAACAGTGGGTTTTCCCTGTGTGGTGAAGCCGGTGATGTCTTCCTCTGGCAAGGGCCAGAGCGTGCTGAAAAGCGAGGCTGATCTGGAAAAGGCCTGGGCCTATGCGCAGGAAGGGGGCCGCGCTGGTGCCGGTCGCGTCATCGTGGAAGGCTTTATCGATTTCGATTACGAAATTACCCTGCTGACGGTACGTCATGCCGGTGGCACCAGCTTCTGCGCGCCGATTGGCCATCTGCAGATTGATGGCGACTACCGTGAGTCCTGGCAGCCCCAGCCCATGTCGGAGCGGGCCCTGCTGGAGTCGCAGAAGATTGCGGCGAAAATCACGGAGGCGCTGGGCGGCTGGGGGATTTTCGGTGTCGAGCTTTTTGTAAAAGGTGACAAGGTCTGGTTCAGCGAAGTCTCGCCGCGTCCGCACGATACCGGCCTGGTCACGCTCATTTCACAGGGCCTTTCCGAGTTTGCCCTGCATGCCCGCGCCATTCTCGGCCTGCCGGTTCCCGTGATACGCCAGAACGGCCCTGCAGCTTCCTGTGCCCTGCTGGTAAAAGGCAGCTCCACAAAAATGAGTTTCGGCAATCTGGGTGCGGCACTGGCCCAGCCTGATACCGACCTCAAGCTTTTCGGCAAACCGGAAGTGCAGGGCTCGCGCCGTCTGGGTGTGGCACTGGCTCTGGGTCAGGATATTGATGAAGCCCGCGCCAAGGCGAGGGATGTGGTGGAGAAAATCAGGGTCACGCTCTGAGTGAAAACGCCGGCAACAGCCGGCGTTTTTCATGGGAAATCAGACAGCATTTTCCGGAGGAATCACCCGGGCCGATTTCACGGCATTGTCCTTCACCTGCAGCACTTCAATCCGGTAGTCACCAATCTTCAGGGAGAGCGCGAATTCCGGAATGGTTTCCAGGGTTTCAATGATGAGCCCGTTCAGGGTCTTGGGGCCGTCCACGGGCAGCTGCCAGTGCAACAGACGGTTGATCTCGCGGATGCTGCTGCCGCCATCAATCATCCAGGAGCCGTCTGCCTGGCGCAGGATTTCCTTGTGGCTGTCGCCAATGCTGGTGGTGAATTCGCCGACGATTTCTTCGAGGATGGCTTCCAGCGTGACGATGCCTTGTACATCACCATACTCGTCCACCACCAGACCAAAGCGCCGTTTCAGTTTCTGGAACTGCACCAGCTGTGAAGGCAGGGTGGTGCCTTCCGGCACGAAATAAGGCTCGCGCACATACTGCAGGATTTCCGCCTTGGTGAGCTCGGGCTTGCCGAGAAAGCGCGTGCTGTTGCGCACATGCAGTATGCCTATGCAGTCGTTGAGCTCGCCGCGGAAGACCGGCAGGCGGGTGTGCTGGGTGCGGCGCAGCACTTTCTCGATATCGGCAATATCGTCATCGATATTGATGCCCTGCACCTCGCCGCGCGGCACCATGATGTCGTTTACCGTGATGCGTTCCAGTTCGAGCACGCCCAGCAGCATGCTGCGGTTCTGCATGGGCAGGAAAACATCCTGCACCAGGGCACGGAATTCATCGCCATTGATGCCCTTGTCGGCCACCGCCAGCGGATTGAAGCGGAAAAACAGATTGGTACCGAATTTCACCAGCCAGACCAGCGGAAAGAAGAGCTTGAGCAGGATGGTGAGCAGCGGCGCAGCGACGCGGGCAATGCCTTCGGGGTGGCGCGCAGCAAAGGTCTTGGGGCCGGCCTCGCCAAATACCAGCAACACGAAGGTGATGGCGCCAACCGCCAGTGCGACGCCAGGTTTGCCGGCCAGCTTGATGCCCATGATGGTGGCCACGGAAGCCGCCGCGATATTCACCGTGGTGTGGCCGATCAGGATGGCGCCTATGAGCTGGTCGGGCTGGGCCAGCAGGTCAAGGATGCGCTGTGCACTTTTGCTGCCGGTGCGGGCCTGGTGCCGCAGCTTGTAGCGGTTGGCCGCCATGAGGCTGGTCTCGGCGCCGGCAAAGAAGGCCGAGAGGGCGATGAAGAGGATGAGCAGGCTGCAGAGCAGGCCCAGCGTCGTGTTTTCCACAGGAAGCCTGCTTGCGAGTCGGGAATTTTTTGTAGCGGCTGAGCGGCGTTGCCGTCAAGCCGACTCGTGTTTAAACGGGTTTGTGCAGGATGAGTTCCAGCACGATCTTGCTGCCGTAAAAGCCCAGCAGCAGCAGGGCAAAGCCCCAGAGCGTGAAGCGTATGGCAGTGGCGCCGCGCCAGCCCATCCAGTGCCGGCCGGCCAGCAGCACGGCAAACACGATCCAGGAAGTCAGCGTGAAGGCAGTTTTGTGGGCGAGGTGCTGGGCAAAGAAATTCTGCAGGGTGAGAAAGCCGGTGAGTATGGCCAGGGTGAGCAGGGCCACACCGACGGCAATCAGGTCGAAAAGCAGGCGTTCCATGGTCACCAGTGGCGGCAGGGTATTCAGGATGCCGCGCTTGTGCTGGCGCAGGTGGCGGTCCTGTATGGCCAGCAGGATGGCCTGCGCCGCCGCGATGGTGAGCACGCTGTAGGCGAGTATGGAAAGCAGGATATGTGATTCGGCGCCGTGGCTCAGATCGCTCAGCGGCTCATACGGGGCATTGCCGAAGAGCGAAAGCAGGATGCCGAGAGCGGCCAGCGGGAAAGCGCCCAGGGTCAGCGTGACCACGGGCTGGTAGAGGCTCATGCCGATGGCCAGGGTGGCAATCAGCCAGCCGACCAGGGAAATGACATGGAAGAGGCCGAGATTCAGGCCCTCCGGCTGATAGATGGCGGCATGCACGGACACCAGGTGCAGGGGCAGGGCGACCAGGCCCAGAGCCAGTATCAGGCGGGTGTTGGGGGCTTCGCGGCGGGCAAGCTGACGGCCGAGAATCAGGCTGGCAATGAGGTAAAGCAGGGTGGCAGCCAGGCCGGCCAGGGTGATCATGATGGCAGGAATTCCTTGTGTCTTGGGCCGGTGAACCGTGTCCAGGGTGGAAACGAGAGTAGCGACGGCTGCCGAAGGAGGAATAAGAAGAGGAGGCAGTGTCGCACAAGGTTTTCGGGTTTTGAAGGCAAGCCCCTATAATCCCGGCCTCTGTATTCCACCGCTGCGGATGAACCCATGTTCGATAACCTGACCGACCGTCTCAGTAACAGCCTGCGCAATGTCACAGGCTCGGGGCGTCTCACCGAGGACAACATCAAGGACACCCTGCGCGAAGTGCGCATGGCCTTGCTGGAGGCCGATGTTGCCCTGCCGGTGGTCAAGGACTTCATCGAGCGCATACGCGAGCAGGCGCTGGGCCAGGATGTGCTGAAACAGCTGCAGCCCGGCCAGGCCTTTGTGAAGATCGTGCACGATGAACTCGTGCGCACGATGGGCGAGGCCAATGAATCGCTGAATCTGCATGCGGCGCCACCGGCCGTCATTCTTATGGCCGGTCTGCAAGGTGCCGGTAAAACGACCACGGTCGGCAAGCTTGCACGCTTCCTGAAAGAGCGCGAAAAGAAAAAAGTGCTGGTGGCTTCTGCCGACGTTTACCGTCCGGCCGCCATCAAGCAGCTGGAAACCGTGGCCGGCGATGTCGGCGCGATTTTCTTCCCGTCTTCGGCTGATCAGAAGCC
>JAVHYE010000106.1:8440-11549 GCA_031119295.1 Pedobacter sp.
AAGCCGATTGATATTGCGCGTGCCGCCATCGCCGAAGGCAAGCTGAAATTTGCCGATGTGGTGATCATCGACACCGCCGGCCGCCTGCATGTCGATGAAGACATGATGGGCGAGATCAAGGATCTGCACGCCGCCATCAATCCGGTGGAAACCCTGTTCGTGGTGGACGCCATGACGGGCCAAGATGCGGCCAATACGGCGAAAGCCTTTAACGAAGCGCTGCCGCTGACCGGCGTCATCCTCACCAAGACCGATGGTGATGCGCGTGGTGGTGCGGCGCTCTCCGTGCGCATGCTCACCGGCAAGCCCATCAAATTCCTCGGCATCGGTGAAAAGAGCGAAGCGCTGGAGCCGTTTTATCCGGACCGTGTAGCCTCCCGCATCCTCGGCATGGGTGATGTGCTCTCGCTGGTGGAAGAAGTCGAGCGCAAGATCGACAAGGAAAAAGCCGAGAAGCTCGCCAACAAGCTGAAAAAAGGCAAAGGCTTTGATTTGCAGGACATGCTGGACCAGTTCCAGCAGATGAAGAATCTGGGTGGTATGGGCGGTCTGCTCGACAAACTGCCCGGCATGAATTCCGCGGCCATCCAGCAGGCCATGGCCGGTGGTGCGCCCGAGCGTGAAATCAAGAAGATGGAAGCCATCATTCTTTCCATGACGCCGGCCGAGCGTCGCAAGCCCGACCTCATCAACGGCTCGCGCAAGCGCCGTATCGCCAATGGCTCCGGCACGCAGATCCAGGATGTGAACCGCGTGCTCAAGCAGCATGGCCAGATGGAAAAGATGATGAAGAAACTCTCTTCACCCTCCGGCATGATGAAAATGATGCGTGGCATGCAGGGCATGATGGGAGGCGGTGCGGCTGGTGGCCTTCCTCCCGGCATGGGTGGCGGCAAAGGTGGTGGTCTGCCGCCGGGAATGGGAGGAGGAATGGGTGGTCCCGGTGATTTGCCTTTGCCTCCTGGCTTCAAGCTGCCGCCGGGGTTCAAGAAAAAATAATGTTCCAGAGCGGCCTCGGTGCCGCTCTTTTGTTTGGATGCTCAGGAGAAAAACAATGATGAAGAGTTTGTTTGCCGCACTGGCGTTGGTGTTTGTTTCAAATATCGCGGTTGCCGACACAGCCCCCGTCAGTCCCGCGCCGAAAGCGGCGGCCATTACGGATGTCACTACCCGGGTGTATTTCGATATGGCGGTTGATGGCAAGCCGGCGGGCCGTATCGTGTTTGGCTTGTATGGCAATGCCGTGCCCAAGACCGTGGAGAATTTCCGTGCGCTGGCCACTGGCGAAAAAGGCAAAAGTGCCTCCGGCGCTGTGCTGTCATACAAGGGTTCGGTATTTCATCGCGTGATTCCCGGCTTCATGTTGCAGGGGGGCGATTTCACCAATGGCAATGGTACGGGTGGCGAAAGCATTTATGGCCGCAGCTTTGCCGACGAGAACTTCCTGATCCGCCATAACCGTGCTGGCGTTTTGAGCATGGCCAATGCCGGTCCCAATACCAATGGTTCGCAGTTCTTCATCACCACCGAACCCACGCCCTTCCTGGATGGCAAGCATGTGGTTTTTGGTCGTGTGCTGGAAGGCATGGATGTGGTGACGGCCATTGAGGCACTGGGTTCCGGGTCCGGCCGTACCAGTAAGAAAATCACCATTCTGGATTGCGGCGAGCTGAAATAAGTCTCGGTGGTCAGCCTGTAAAAAAGCCCGCGTCATGCGGGCTTTTTTATGCGGCGATTAAAACCGGAAATGCCGGCGTAGCCGCCAGCCCAGCCAGGCACCTGCCAGACAGAAAAACGCAAAGATCCAGCCAGAAGCCGCTGCGGCCATGATGCCGGAAAGCAGGGTGCCGACAGTGCAGCCGAGAGCCAGCATGGCACCCCAGCCAAGCAGGATGCCGCCACCAAAATTGCGCACCAGTGTTTTGAGATCGGGCCAGCGGGGCTGGAATTGGCCGGCAGCGAGTGCTGCTGCAAAAGCACCGCCAATCAGGCCGAGTACAAACACGCCATTTTTTGACAGCAGGGTTTCTTTCACTACGGTGGCGCAACCGGCAAAGCTGTCCAGCCCTTCCAGTCGCTCGGGTAGCAAATGGAATTTGTCAGCCGTGGTGCGCGCCACGCTGCCCAGCTCGGCGGTGACACCAAGGGCTCCGCTGCGGAAATACACCACAGTCCCCAGCGCGCCTATCAGCAAGCCACCGATATAGACGGGCCAGCGCTCCGTGAAAATGGCACGTAGCGGCCAGCGCGTATGCGGACCCGGAGGCCAGCGATAGCGCAGCAGGCACGTCAGCAGCGCGCCTATCAGAAAGAGCTGCAGCAACAGCGAGCCGCCATAGCCGAGATGGGCGGGCAGCCACAGCACGGGCGCCTCCTGTATGGCGCGCAGATAAAAGAAATTCCAGCTGGCAAAGCCGAGTACAAAACCCAGTCCGGTGCCGAGCAGGGCGAATATCGAAGCGATGGAGCCCTCACCCAGACGATAAAGATGGGCGCTGACGCAGGAGCCGGAAATGGCCATGCCGAGGCCGAAGACCAGTGACGCCAGTGGCAGCACCCAGCTCACCGGACCGATATGGGCGCCCGGGGGAATGCGTCCGGCCACAGGCACGGGCTGGAAAGCGCCGAAGACGGCGTGATAGCCGATGGTGCCTATAGCCAGCGCAACAAGAATGCCGACGAGGCCGCGCGCATCCCGCCAGGAAAAGAAATCATTGGCGATACAGTAAAAGCAGAAGCGCGAACGTTGCAGGATGATGCCGAAAAAAATGCCGGCCAATGCCCAGAAAGACAGCAGTCGGCCTTCGCCTTCTTGCGTGGCCAGCCACCAGGCGGCGCCCAGTAAGCCAATCAGTATCAGGGGAGAAAAAACAAGCGGTGCGCCGCTGCGCAGGGAGAGTGCCGGCATGATGTCGTGTCGGTGATTTCTTATGGGAATGAGGTTTGCAGAAAAAGAATGCGGGGAAGGAAGACTGGCTTCCTTCCCCGCGCTTGCCCTTGCTGATATTTCAGTGATGAATTACTTGCCGTTCTATTTATTTGCCATTCCATACGGTGCCGGCCACATTCACCACGGGCACGCCCACAGAATTGCCGTATTCCGTCCAGG
>JAVHYE010000107.1 GCA_031119295.1 Pedobacter sp.
TCGTCGTAAGCGGCCATACGCGCCTTGCTCTTGCTCTGGCGGCCCTTGGCATTCTGGCGCACCCATTCCAGTTCGCGCTTGAGCGCCTTGGCGTGGGCTTCTTCCTGCTTGTTTTCGGTTTCAAGACGCGCGGTCTTCTGCTCCAGCCAGCTGGAGTAATTGCCCTGCCAGGGAATGCCGTGGCCGCGGTCGAGTTCGAGAATCCACTCGGCGACGTTGTCGAGGAAGTAGCGATCGTGGGTGATGGCCACGATGGTGCCGGGGAAATCTTTCAGGAAGCGTTCCAGCCAGGCGACGGATTCGGCGTCGAGATGGTTGGTGGGCTCGTCCAGCAGCAGCATGTCGGGCTTGGACAGCAGCAGACGGCAAAGCGCCACGCGACGGCGCTCACCACCGGACAGCTTGGTGACATCGGCATCCCAGGCCGGCAGGCGCAGGGCGTCGGCAGCCTGTTCCAGCTGGTTGTCGAGATTGTGCGCATCCCAGGTCTGGATGATCTGTTCCAGCTTTTCCTGTTCGGCAGCGAGCTTGTCGAAGTCCGCACCTTCTTCGGCGTACTCGGCAAACACTTCATCAAGACGCTTCAAGGCATCCAGTGCTTCACGCACGCCGTCTTCCACATTGCCGCGCACATCCTTGTTTTCGTCCAGCGGCGGCTCCTGCTGCAGATAGCCGATCTTGATGCCGGACTGCGCACGGGCTTCGCCCTGGATGTCGGTGTCCACGCCGGCCATGATGCGCAGCAGGGTGGATTTACCGGCGCCGTTCAGGCCCAGCACGCCGATCTTGGCGCCGGGGAAAAAGGACAGGGAAATGTCTTTCAGGATTTCGCGCTTGGGCGGCACGATCTTGGAGACGCGATTCATGGTGTAGATGTATTGGGCCATCTTGCTTCTACCTGCTTTTCAAACTGCTGTGATGCTTGCCGGGAATGACTGCGGCCCCGTTTGCCTCTCACTGAGGGCATGGGGCCGCATAAGGATTCCGTAAATATGGCCGGACTTTGCCGGCCGGAAGTGGCGGGGAGTATACCGGCTTGGACGGGGACTTGCCGCTGATTGGCAAGTTTTGACTGTCAGATGCGTAGTTGGCGCAATTGTGACTCGTTAGGCATACCGCTATAACAGTGGGCCTTGAGCAGCAGATGCTGCCTTTACCCCGGACCTCCCGGGGATCTGGCCAGGATGGCTCCAACAACAATAAAAAAACGGAGCAAGCCCATGTCGGCCCGCCCCCTCTCTTCCTTTGCCCTCAAGCCGTTGGCGGCTGCCTGTTTGCTGGCGCTTTCGCTGCCGGCCGCGGCGGCAACCTATACCGTCAACAACGAGGCGGATCTCATTGCGGCCATCAATGCCGTGAATGCCAGTACGGGTGCCAACTTCATCGAATTCAAAGGCAATGTCACGCTCAGCGCGGCCCTGCCTCCCATTACCGGTACGGTCACCATCAAGGGCAATGGCAAAACCCTGTCCGGCGACACGGATGGCGATGGCGCGGGTGATGTGCAGCTGCTGGTGCTGGGCTCCAATACGGCACCCGGCACCAGTGTGCTGGTGCAAATCAGCGGCCTTACGCTGAAGGATGGTCTGGCACAGGGCGCCGATGGCACGGCGGGTGGCGATGGCGCCTCCGGCACGGGCGGCGCGCTGCAGATCAACAGCAATGCCGATGTGGAATTGCAGGACGTCAAGATTCTGGAGAGCCGTGCTGTTGGTGGTAATGGCGATGTTACCGACGGCAATGGCGGTAATGCCTTGGGCGGCGGTGTTTATGTGGCGGCTGGGGGTCGGGTTTCGATCAGCGGCTCTGCCAATGCCAGCAGCGATCCCCTCGCGGCCGACAGCAATATCGCAGGTGGTGCAGTAACGGCCGGCAATGGTACGGGGGCCGGTGTTGATGGTACGGCGGCAGGCAGCGGCATTTATCTTGCGGGTGCCGGCAATCTGCGTTTGTCCGCCAATCCCGGCAAGGTCCTGCGTATAGACGACAGCATCAGTGACAGCGTGGGTGCCGGTACAGGCACGCAAAGCTGGAATCTCATCCTTACCGGCGGCGGTGGTGTGCCCTCGGACACCACTGATCCTTCGGCGGATCTCATTTACGGCACCATCATCCTCGGCGGCAATAACAACTACGGCGGCGACACTTATATCCGCGATGTAAATGTCGGCATCAACAGCATGGGGGCGCTGGGCTCGGGTGGTGTGGTGGCGCTGGATAATGGCGGCCTCGTCGTGGCCGATGGCATGGATGTGAATCGCGAGCTGGTGCTGGCCAGTGGTGGTGGTCGTATCGGCGTGTTCAGCGGCCAGGGCATCCTGAGCGGTGATGTCAGTGGCAGTGGCGACCTCATGAAAGTGGGGCTGGGCGATTTGCAGTTGCTGGGGCAGAGCAATTTCACGGGCGACTGGATCGTACGTGAAGGTGCACTGGTGCTCACCGACAATGCCCAGCTCGGCGCCAATCCAGACCTGATTCTGGATGGCGGTGGCCTGAAGTTTTCAGCCGATGTGAATAATCTGCGAGGCTTTGATCTCACCTCGCGTGGCGGCTACATCGACAGCAATGGCAATGATGTCGGTCTTGCCAATGCCATCACCGGCTGGAATGGCGATGTCACGCTGACTTTTCGTGACAGCAGCGGTACAGGCACAGGGATTACCACGCTGACCGGCAATAACACCGGCACCGGCAATACGAAAGTGGAGTCGGGGATTGTGGTGGGCGCCATTGCCAAGGGCGATCTCACCGTAGAGCAGGATGCTACGTATCGCCTAGGCAGCAGTGATCGCCAGATCAGTGCGCTGCAGGGTGAAGGTGCAGTCGAGCTGGGCACGCACAAGCTCAATATCGTGCTGGATTACGACACCAGCAATGGTGGCACAGCGCCCACCTTCAGTGGCGTCATCAGCGGTGATGGCAGCCTTGTGCTCAGCAGCTCCACTCCATCCTTTAGCTGGTTGCCGGGTTTGCTGGTGAGCTCGGTGAATACCGGCGATTTCCGCAGCCAGTTGCTCACGGGCAGCAACAGTTATACCGGCGGTACCACGGTCGGCAATAGCGTGCTCCTGAAAATGAGCAGTGTCGGCAGCCTGGGCACAGGCCCGCTGACTTTGCAGGATGGTGCGCTGGAGGTGAGCTCCGGCACGCTGGCACTGGACATCAATCTCGCCGGTGGCGTTGGCATCCTGCAAACCACGGGCAATGTGAATTTCACAGGCCATCTCATCGGCTCCGCCGATTTTCTCAAGCAGGGTAACGGCACGCTCACTTTGAGCTCGGCCAATGCCGGCATGACGGGCGACACCGTCGTCGCGGGCGCCGGCAGCTATGTGGCACTGGCCAATGTGGATGCGCTGGGCAGCGGCAGTCTGGTGCTGACGGATGGCGGCGGCCTCAAGCTGCTGGCAGATACGACAGAGCTGCGTCCCGTGCGCATTTCCCAGGGTGAGGGCGTGATAGATACCGGTAATCACTCGGTGATGTCTTCCGGAAATATCACCGGTGTCACGGGTCTTCTGGGACTGGCCGCCAACAGCCGCCTCGTCAAGGAAGGCTCCGGTGATCTGATCCTCACCGGCAGTGTGAATCTTGCTGGCGGCATGGATATCCGCCAGGGCACGGTGCAACTGGGCGATGGCGGCAGCACAGGCTCTTTCGGGGGCAAGATCTGTTTCTTCCTGCTGGGCTGCTCGACCTTCGATATCAATATCGGTAGCGGCGCTCAGCTTGTCGTCAATCGCAGCAATAATATTTCGCTGAGTGACCCCATCATCGGTAGTGGCGAACTGGTGAAAAAAGGTTCGGGCTTGCTGAGTCTTTCTGGCACCAATTCATTCAGTGGCGGGCTGACCGTGCTGGAAGGTTATGTCACGGGTGATGCGGATGCGGCGTATGGTACGGGCACCATTCTGCTGGATGGCGGAGGCCTGCAATTGAGCAGCGATCTTTATCGCACGCTGGCACTGGGCAGCAATAACGGCAGCCTGCAGGTGGCCGGCGTTCAGGAGTGGCGCTTCGGTGGCCAGCTCACTGGCAGCGGCAATCTCATCAAGACCGGAACGGGCACACTGATCTACACCGGCGTCGCCGACCAGACCGGCATTATCGAGGTGGCGGCCGGCAAACTCCAGGTGGGCGAAGGCTATGTCGGCACATTGCTGGGCAATGTGCAGGTGGACAGCGGTGCCACGCTGGCGTTTGCGCGTGACGATCTCACGCAATACGGTGGCGTAGTGTCTGGCGATGGTGATGTCGTGAAACAAGGGCTGGGTGAGTTGGTCCTTACCGGTGATCATCTTTTTGCCGGTGATCTGGTTATTACCAATGGCACGGTGCGTCTTGGCAATGGCGGCAGCACTGGCAGTCTCACCGGCGGCGCTGATCTGCAAAACGGCAGCAATCTGATTGTGGATCGCAGCGGTGTGGCAGAAATCAGTGAAGACCTTAAGGGCAACGGTAATCTGCGTATGGTGGGTACGGGGGAGTTGCGTCTGCCCGGCGACAGCCATCTTTTCACCGGCCATAGCTATATCGATAACGGCAGCATACGTCTCAATGGCCAGTTGGGCGGTGATATGGATGTTGCTTCCGGTGCCTTGCTGCAGGGTACCGGCAATCTGCTGGGCAATCTTGTGCTGGCTTCCGGTGCCCGTTTCGCACCCGGTAATTCCATAGGCACCATGAATGTTGCCAGCCTCACCATGAACAGTGGCAGTGTGCTGGAAATCGAAGTGAATGATGCAGGTGCCAGCGACAAGGTGGTGGTCAGTGGCACCGCCAGCCTTGCAGGTGAGCTGCGTGTAAAACCTCTGCCCGGTGATTATTCGCAACCCGGCTGCTGCACCTTCACCATACTCACGGCCAGCGCCGTGAACGGCACTTTCGATCAGGTCATCAATGACCTCGCCTTCATCAATACCAATGTGAATTATCTGCCGACTTCGGTGGAGCTGGAGTTCATACGTAATGCCGCGGGCTTCGGCTCCATTCCGGGGCTGACCTGGAACCAGCAGCAGGTATCCGGCGCGCTGGACAAGCTGGAAGCACAAGATCCGGCGAATCCTCTGGTGCAGCTGGTGGTGCCGCTGACCACGGCCGAAGCGACGCAGGCGTATACCCTGCTGAGTGGCGACAGTCTCTTGAGTGCCGCCAATGCATCTTCGCGTATGGGTTTCCGTTTCAACCATCTGCTCACTTCGCGCAGCAGCCGTTTGGGTCTGGCTTCGCGTGGCGGCAATACAGGCGATGTGGGTAAAAGTCTGACGGCGGTGCGCTCAGGATCTATGCCCGAAGCTCCTGCTGCATTTGGAAAAGAAGCGCCTGCCAGTTTCAGTGCGGCGCAGCACTACGATGGCCCTACGTCCAAAGTGGAAGGCCTGTGGCTGGAGGCCAATGGTTTCAAACTTTCCGAAGACAGTGACGATACCGTGGGCAGTGCTTCCAGCACGCTGAGCGGCCAGTTGCTGGCATTGGGTATTGATGGTTACTGGAGTGACAACTTCATTCTCGGTTTCGGTGCCGGTTATATGACGGGTACGCTGGAGGCGGACAACCGTCAGGCCGATGGTGATGCCACGGCCCAGTTCATCGGCAGTTACGCGCGTTGGGAAAGTGCATCCGGCTGGCATTACAAGACGGCACTGACGCTGGCACAGCAGAACACGGATCAGAAACGCAACGGCACTATCGGTGGTGTTTCCGCACAAGCCACATCATCAGTGGATGTGCAGTCTGCCACGCTGGAGTTCGAGGCCGGTCTGGCGCTGCATCTGGGCAGTTTCGGTCTGCGTCCCTATGTCTTGCTGGATGCGCAAATGCTCAAGCGTGATGCCATTGAGGAAAGCGGAGCGGGGCCTGCTGATCTTTCCGTGGCAGCCGAGTCGGATGTGATTGGTGATATCGGTCTGGGTATGGAAGTGTCGCGTCCCTGGCTCACCAGCGGCGCGCGCTGGGCACAGCTGGTGGCGGGCGTAGCCCTGCTGCAGCCGGTGGGTGATACGCAGCGTGAACAGACCGTAAGTTTCTCCGGTGCGAATGACAGCTTCACCATCAAGGCTACACCCAATGACAGTGCGGCGCTGCAACTCACTTTCGGCGGTGAGTGGTATCTCAGCAAATCGCTGGCGCTGTGGGGCGGCTATGAAGGCCGTATCAGTGGCAGCACGCAAGAGCACAATGGTGTGCTCAGCTTCCAGTACAGATGGTAAGGGTGGCCGACATGAAACGTTTATTGCTCTCTGTCGCCATCGGCGGACTGATTCTATTGCAAGCAGCCTGCAGCCTCACGCCGGTATCCAGTCGTGTGCCCGGTTATCTCACCACACCCAAAGGAAAAATCCTGCTGAGCGAAAACGGCCAGTGCTGGCGCACGGCGGAGTGGCGCCCGGCCCTGGCCATCAAGCAGTGTGATCCTGAGGTCGTGGCCATACGCGAAGCGGAAGAGGCCAAAGAGGAAGAAGAAAAGAAAAAAGAGGAAGAGAAAAAGGCTGAAGAGCAAAAGGTCGTTGATGACTCCGGTCCGCATGAAGGCACCGAGCATGCCGGCTTTGTCTATGTCTCTCCGGAAGAAGAAGCCAAGCTGATTGCGGCAGGGGCCACACCTGAAGAAGCGCGTGCTGCCATTGCTGCCCGTGCCGTTCCGCTCAGCACGCCCACAGCGACACGTACCGAGATCGTGTATGCGCCGCTGGTGCTGAACAGCGATACTTCTTTCCGCTTCAATGACGATCACCTCACCACCGAAGGCAAGGATGCCGTGATTGAAATGGCCGGCATCATCAAGCGTCGCAAGGGCAGTGATCTCAAGATCACGGTGGTAGGCCATACCGACCGCATAGGCACCGACAAGAAAAACCTGGATCTCTCGCGTCGCCGTGCGGCCACGGTGAAAGCCGCACTGGTCGCCGAAGGTATTCCGGCGGCGGCGATTGAAACCGCCGGCATGGGTGCCTCCATGCCGATTACGCAGCCGGATGAGTGCCCCAACTATCTGGTGAAGTGCGAGATGATCGAATGCCTGCGCCCGGATCGTCGCGTGGAAATCAAAACGCGCGGCAAGATACCGAACGGTACACGCAGTGTGCCGCTGGATAACAAGCAAGGCAGCCTGGGCGAACAGGAACTGAATGAAGGTGTGCTGCAGTTCCCGCGGCCGAAGAAGTCGGCAACCCTGCAGCGTGAGGAAAGTATCTGTCGTGCCTGAGTGGCAGAGACGAAAAAGGCGCCTTCTGGCGCCTTTTTTGTTTTCACTTATTCAGGAGCGGCGGCTGATAAGGCCGAAGCCACCCATTATCAGCAGGATGGCGGCGAAGCCGTAGTGGTTCCAGACATTACGTTCGCGCATGCTGAGGGGGTATTTCTGGCTGAGTTCGGCAGCTTCTGCAGGGTCTATGGCGCCTACGGAAAACTCGGCCTTGTTGACGGCCATGATCTTGCAATCCCAGGTCCAGATATCGGCACCAAAAACACCGAGGTGTTTGCAGGCATAGCCTGCGGAAAAGCCGTCGCCATACTTTGGCGCATCCCTGATTTCAAAAATCTCGTCGCCGGTGTTGAACAGCAGCGGTATGCCTTTGGCATGGGCGCTCAGGGGCAGGCTGGCAGCAAGAGCCAGCAACAGGCAGGCAAAAAAGCGATTCATGGGTGACTCCTTTCTTTTGATATGGTCCTGGCCGTTGTGTAACGGCCCTGCACCTTATGAGGAGTTTTCGCCTTGGTCTATGCGTATTAACCGCAGCTGCTGTCTTGGTTATGAAGAGGGGTCTGGCAAACAAAAAAGGCGCCATACGGCGCCTTTTCTTTACGTGCCGTGCACGTCAGGAGCTGGGTTGTCGTACCGGGGCCGGCAGCTGATGGCGCTGGCCCATCAGGTTGAGAAACTGGCGCAAGGCCACAAGAGCTTGCTGCTGGAGCGTATGCAAACGTTCTTTCATGGACATTTCTCCTTGATGCTGCCGCACCCGTGAGCTGGAGGCTGGGATGCAGGCTTGCCCATGAAGCTTTGCAAGAGCCGGTCCAGCTTTTTCATCGAGACCGGAAATTCTCGGCAAGGCCTTGGTGCTCAGGGACTTGCGCGGCATCGCCGCATGCTGAGTGCGCTACTGGCGCGGTGGACTGACGCCATCTGCCGGTGCAGCTGTGACTGCGTTGGTGCAGTAATAGTGCAGCGGCAGCAGCCATGGCATCCCGTCTTGTATTCAAGAGCCCTGTGAAATCGCGGACTTATAGCGGCTGGCCCGGCCTTGGCCCGCGCCTTGCAAAATCAGTCTTGAGAGGGCCGCTGCATGCCTGCTGTTGTGGGGCATGCATCAGGTTTCTTTGCGTCAAAAAGGGTGGCTAGGGTTCCGGTGTCTGCGTGGCTTGCAGGCATGACTGGTCCGAGAGCTGCCGGCCTTCATGGTCTGTGTATCTCACACAAGTCATGCGGCTACACGGAGGGATAAAAGCCCGGGAGGACCGCTCAAGAAGCGACCTCTCTTTTTATGGGCAGACTCCGGGGCCGCTTCTTTGCACTCCAGTCTGCCCCCATGCTTTCTGACCGATTGGAGATATTCATGGTTTCCGAAAAGAAGACACTGACTCGCCGTGGCTTTATCCGCAGCGCAGCGGCCTTGTGCACGGCTGCGGCCCTGTTTGTGGGTGTTGGTTTCAACAGCGAGGCTGTTGCTGCCGAGAAAAAATCCTTCCGTATGGCCTGGAGTATTTATGCCGGCTGGATGCCCTGGCCCTATGCCCAGCAAAGCGGCATCCTGAAAAAATGGGCGGACAAATACGGCATCACGATTGATTTGAAGCAGATGGACTATATCGAGTCCATCAACCAGTTCACCGCCGGCCAGTTCGATGCCTGCCTCATGACCAATATGGATGCCCTCACCATTCCGGCCGCGGGTGGTGTGGATACTTCCATCGTCATCGTCGGTGATTATTCCAATGGCAATGACGGCATCCTGCTCAAGGGCAAGAAATCCCTGAAGGACATCAAGGGCCAGAAAGTGAATCTGGTTGAGCTCTCTGTCTCGCACTACATGCTGGCTCGTGCACTGGCTACGGCGGGTATGAGCGAGCGTGATGTGAAGGTTGTGAATACTTCCGATGCCGATATCGTGGCTGCCTGGAAAACCGCCGGTGTGACCGCCGCCGTGCCCTGGAATCCGCAGTTATCCGAAATGAAAAAGGCACCGGGTACTTATGAGGTATTCGATTCCTCGAAAATTCCCGGCGAAATCCTGGATACCCTGGCCATACGCAGCGATGTGCTGAAAGACAATCCCAAGCTGGCGAAAGCCCTTGTGGGCGCCTGGTTTGAAACCCTGAAGGTGATGAGCACGGCTGATGCCAAGGGCAAGTCCGCCAAGGAATATATGGCCAAGCTCTCGGGTACTGATCTGGCCGGTTATGAAAGCCAGCTCAAGACCACCAAGCTTTTCTACACGCCTGCGGAAACTCTGGCTTTCACCACGGCGCCGGCTCTTATGAGCTCCACTGATCTTGTGCGCAAATTCTCCTTTGATCACGGCTTGCTGGGTCAGGGTGCGCCCAATGTGAATGTCATCGGCATACAGTTCGCCGACGGCAAGCTGCTGGGTAATCCCAAGAATGTGAAACTGCGTTTTGATGCCAGTTATGTAAAGCTGGCAGCTGAAAGCAAGCTTTGATTTGCTGATGCCAATAAAAAAGGCACCGTAAGGTGCCTTTTTTATTGGTGGACTATTTCGTCGCGCTTGCCGTTTCTTCCAGGCTCACTGCCACCTTGAGGCCATTGATGCTGCTGCGCGGAGAATAGCGATGACCGGCCTTGAGATCGGCTTGCAGGCTGGTGGTACTTGCTCTCCAGGTGCCGGGGCCGCTGCCATCTGCCGCGGACTGATCAGGAGCTTGCAATATTTTCAGCGTGATCTTGTAGCTGCCGGGTTTGAGCAGGAGATTGGACTTCTGCAGCACGCTGTTGTCGTTGATGGCCGTGACAGAAATCGTGCTGCGATCGCTTTCATTCTTGCTGCTCAGGACCAGCGTGGCGGCATTGGCAGCTTCAGCCGCAGGCAGTATCTGCTGTTGCAGGGGACTTGCTGCACAGCCTGCCAACAGGCCGGCAGCGAGGAGGGGGCCGGCAATGCTCAGCAGGGCAGAGGATATTTTCATGGGCGGTCTCGGCTATGAATCCATTGGCATAGTAAAGCTTGTTTAACGCGGGTCACCGGCTTTGGTTGACCCATGGAGGTGCTGATGTGATGGCAGCGGCAAACCCGGCTGGTATTTGTGGCCAGTAGCATTTGTGTGAAAAATCGCCATGATGGCAGGCCGGTATATACGCCGTCATACATAAGCAAGAACGACAACAAGAAGTGCCTGTGCAGGAGGCCCGCCATGAAAGCCAGCATCCCCACGTTCTGCCGTATCTGTGAACCTTCCTGCGGACTTGTAGCCGAGGTGGAAGATGGCCAGCTCAAGCGCCTGCGTCCGGATACGGCGCATCCGGTGACCAAGGGCTTTGCCTGTCACAAGGGCCTGACTTACGACGCCATACATCACGATCCGGATCGCCTCAATCAGCCGCTGAAGCGCAAGAATGCGCGTAATGCCGCTGGTGAGTTCGAGAGCATCAGCTGGAATACGGCTATTGCCGAGGTGGCGGAAAAACTGAAAGCCGTGCAGGAAAAATACGGTCACGATGCCGTCGCCGGTTATATCGGCAATCCTACGGCTTTCAATGCCCTGGGCACACAGGCGCTGACTTCCTTTTTCATGCAGTTGGGTTGCCGTCGCGTGTTCAACTCAGGGACACAGGATTGTTCCAATAAATTTGCCGGCAGCGAAGCCGTGTTCGGCACCAGTACCCTGCATACGGTACCGGATCTGGCGAATACCAAATACGCGCTCATCTTTGGCGAGAATCCCAAGGTCTCGCATATGAGCTTTGTTTCCATGGCGGACCCCATGGGGCAGCTGCGCGATGCACGCAAGAATGGCGCGACGATTCATTTCGTGAATCCGCGTCATATCGAATCGTCCACGCCAGCCACGGGTGAAGTGCTGCAGATCAAGCCGGATACGGATCTGTATTTCATGGCAGCGTTGCTGCATGAAATGGAAAAGGCCGGTCTGTTTGATGCGGCTGTTGTGCGTGAGCACGGCAAGAATATCGAAGGCCTGCGCGAATTCATTGCACCTTATTCGGCTGAATCAGTCAGTGATGTGGTGGGCCTGCCTGCGGCTACCATACGTCAGGTGGCACAGGAATTCGGCAGCGCGGAATCGGCCTGTGTGCATATGAGCACGGGTGTGAATATGGGTCGGCAGGGAACGCTCTGCTACTGGCTCCTGAATATGCTGAGCTTTGTTACCGGAAATCTGGATGTGCCGGGCGGCAATCTTT
>JAVHYE010000108.1:0-9173 GCA_031119295.1 Pedobacter sp.
CAGCAAGGTCGAGGAAACAAGATTATTGATAAGCAGCAGCGAAGCTTGGGAGGGTGATACAAGAATACGTGCGCCTGCATCCTGACGAGCCGTCTGCGAAAACTGCATCAGCAAAGGCCGCAAACCTTTGATGACAGGCAATTGGTTGGTATAGGGAATCTGGTAGACAAATATCGCCACCAGTTTTTTCTCTTTCTGCAGTGTGTCGTATATCGCCTGCATCCATATGCGCATGGGCCGCGCCTGCGGCTCCGCTTTCAATATGGCCGTCATGGCCACACCCAGACGCGTCATCACACGCTGCACCAATCGCTCTGCCACCTGCGCAATCACGGCATCCTTGCCGGGAAAATACTCATACAACGAAGCCACTCCCACACCTGCCGTTTCAGCAATATGGTTGGTGGTGATGCCGGCATACCCCAACTCGGGCAAAAGCCGAGCACAGGACTCCACCACGGCATCAAAAGTGGCCTGCGAGCGCTGCTGGGCAGGCAGCTTTCTCGGTTCCAGATCAAATGCTTGCAGCTGGGCCATGGTGAGCTCCGGCGGGATTTTCCTATCCGAGTTTATCCGAGCAATTACTCGGCTTAAGGTAGACACAAGTCATCCGCAAAGGAATACGGCCATGAATCCGTCCATCACCAGCCGCCGCCCCGGCCTGCTGGCCGACAATGATCCGGCCAATGCCCACCGTCCCGATTCGCTCACGCTGCGTTACAGCGGCGATATCCGCACCGAGCTCATGGCCGGCGCCGTTTTCGTGCTGCAGGCAGCGCATCCTGTCATCACCACCGCGCTCAACCAGCATTCACGCTTTCGGGAAGAGCCCTGGAAGCGCCTGCAGGAAATCGCTGCCTCCGGCCGGCGTTTCATTTATTCGGGGCAGGAAGCCTCATTGCGTGAGGGTCAGCGTCTGCGTGAAATACATCGCAAGATCACCGGCCAGGATGACAGCGGACAGTCCTACCACGCCCTCAACCCAGAAGCCTATGGCTGGGTGCATACGGTTTTTCTGGACACCACTTTCCGGGCGCATGCGCTTTATGGCGATGCCCTGTCTGAAGCCAGCCAGGAAGGGCTTTTTGTAGAATGGCTGCGTCTTGGAGAAATTTTCGGCCTGCGCCGTCAGGACATGCCGCGCACGCTGCCCCAGTACCGGGAATATTTCCGCAGCATGGTGAAAGATCGCCTGGAGTACAGCCCGCTCATTGCCGAGTTACTGGGCACGGCAGCACCACCGCCCCCCGACAATCTTCTCCTGCCAGCAACGGTCTGGCCGCTGCTCTGGAAACCTGCCGGGAAAGCCAAGAGCTGGCTGACACTGGCCGCCCTCCCGGACGACTTCCGCCAGAAACTGGTTCAGGACTTTCCCTGGACAGAAAAAGATGAAAGGAATTTCCAGCGCTGGCGGCAAGTGGTGCGCCACACGATAAAGGCACTGCCGGCGCGCTGGCGCCAGCTACCGGATGCTTGGCATGCCATGCACCCGGTGCAAGAAAAAGCCGGAGAAAAAAGAGAACTCAGGACGGCCGGCTGAGTACCAGCGCATTGATAAAACTTTCTGCCGTGCGCACATCCGGAATGGCGCTAAAACCGTTCTTGCTCTTCACGGCATTGCCATCAGCATCGCGTTGTATCTGCGCGTCGAACGCCAGATCACCCGAACCATCAGGACGCTCGGTGCGCGTTATCTGTGTGAGCTGCGCCGGCTGCCAGCTGGTCATGGTGATATTGCGCCAACCGGACAGCATGAAGGCGCGCTGATTGCTCACCACATACACCGTATGGCGGGCACTGCGCTGCACCCAGAGTGGCGAGAGCAAGCCTCCAATACCTATCAGCAGGAAAGGCAGACCAAAAAGCGGAAAAAGCGAAAAGGGGCTGGAGAAGTCCGGCAGACGAAAGCCCGCTGCACCCCAGATCCAGAACACCGAGAAAGCGGTCCAGGGAATGAAGAAAAGCCAGAGCGCAAAACCCTGCATCATCATGCGCGAGGAATTGGGCTGGGCCGCCCAGCGCACCACTTCACCGGGCTGCAGTTCGCGCGTCACCCTTTGTTGCAGCTCGGGTGGCATCTTCATCAGATCCATGCTCATGCATCATTTCCAGTGGCGTTTCATGCCGCCTGATTCTGCATCAGCGCACAACAAGCTGTGAATGCCCCGCCTCATTCATGCCGCGCCAGCGGTTCCTCATGCAAGGCAAGCTCGAGCCCGACCAGCACACGTTTGCGCGCCTCACCCCAGCGGTATTCACCCAGCACACCATTGGCGCGTATGACACGATGGCAGGGAATAAGCAGGGCCACGGGATTGGCGCCCACCGCCGAGCCCACAGCACGGCTGGCCGCAGGCTGGCCTATGGCCCGGGCCAGCGCGCCATAACTCAGCAAACGCCCTTCCGGCAGTTGCAGCAGGGCTTGCCAGACCTTGAGCTGGAACTGGCTGCCTTTCACGAAAAGATGCACGGGCTCCGGTTTCTGGTAGGCAGAAAACAGGCGCGCCGCCAGCGCTGCGGCGGCGGCATCATCACGCTGCAATTGCGCCGCTGGCCACTCCTGCTGCAGCTCGGAAAACTCTGCAAGACCCTCATCATCCGTGAAGGCCAGCTTCATGAGGCCGCGTGCACTGCTGGCCAGCAAGGCCGGTCCGAAAGGTGTGGCCGCCACGCCCCAGCTGATGTGCAAGCCGGCACCGCCACTCTTGAATTCGCCGGGACTGACGGCTTCGCAGGTCACCAGCAAATCATGCAAACGCCCGGGGCCGGAGAGGCCGGCTGCCGCACTCACCGAAAGCAGGTCCTCGCCGGCCCGCAGGGCAGCACGCGCGCGCTCATGGGAAAGATGCTGCAGGAAGCGCTTGGGACTGATGCCGGCCCAGCGCGCAAAAAGCTTCTGCACATGGAATTCGGACAGGCCCATATGTGCGGCCAGCTCGCCCAGTGCAGGCTGCGCTTCAGCATGTGCAGCCAGCCAGGAAAGCGCCTCGGCCATCCTGTCATAGTGGTCGGCCTGTTCATGGAGTTCAGCGGAGAGCGGGGATTGTGCGTTCATGCGGCGATCATAAGGCGGTCTCCCTGCCCCGCCCACCCGCTTCTTGCCATGGCCGCCCGCCTGCATTCATGTCAGCCCGCTTGAGTGGATTGGTCATTCTCAAGACCACCTCTGCCACTTAAGCTGCCCGGCGATTTCTTCACTGCGGAGCAGCAACCATGAGCGCCCTCACCCGATTCCAGCAACTGCAAAGTTCCGGCGAACGACTGGACATCGCCGTACTGGAAGATTTCTTCGACAGCCTGGACGCCCTGCCCGCTGAATTCATGCTGGGCGAATGGGATGGCGGCGTTTTCAATACGGGGCATCCTGGTGAAAAACAGCTGGGTGCGCTCAACTGGCATGGCAAGAATTTCCATGATGCCAATGATGTGAATCCCATCATCAGCCACGATGCCGCTGGCAAACGCATCGTGAATCCTGTGCTGGGCACCGCCAGCCTGCGCAACGTGGCCTATCGTGGCGTGGTCACCGCCACCATGGTGTATGACAGCCACCCCATCTTCGATCATTTCCGCAAGATTGATGACAAAACCGTGCTGGGTGTGATGGACAGAAAGGGCGACAGCATGCCGCTCTTCTTCTTTTTGCAGCGCCTCTAAAGCTTTTTCACGCTTGCACGCCTTGAAAAATCCCCGCAAAAGCGGGGATTTTTCTTTTCTGCGTCGCTTTTCGTAAACACTACGGTTACATCCACCGCACATATTTCCCCAGAAAACCTTGGTGTGGAGTCACAGAAATAACGCAAATCCGACTTCAGCCCGTTTCACTAAAAGCTCTGACCACAAAAAGGTCCATCACGCACAGCAAACTTTCCGGAGGCCGCAGTTAGATTGACTGCACGCCAAGTGCGTTTACGAGGACTTTCCCGACCTGTACTGAACGGAAAAAACCTCGCCGCTATTCAACCAACGGAAGGATGCCACCATCATGAACAAGTTCCTGAAGCAGATCACGGGCAATGCCGGGATCAAGATGACCACCCTGTGCCTCGCGCTCGGCAGTGCCGGTTTCATGGCTGCCGCCCATGCCGAAGCACCCGCCTCCGGATTCCAGATAGGTATTGACGGTGGCAAAGCCGAACTCGACGGTGTTTGTGACAACGTGACCAATTGCGAAAGCTCCGACAAGAGTTTCCGCGGCAATATCGGTTACCAGTTCAATCCCTATGCAGGCGTTGAAGTCGGTTACACCAGCTTCGGCACCATCTATGACACGCAGAACAATGAAATCGATGCCGAGCAGGAAGCCGGCGCCTTCACGGCCAGCGTGATCGGCACCATTCCCCTGGGCGATAAATTCGGTCTCTTCGGCCGTGTCGGTGCCGCCCGCTATGACCTGGAAAACAACGGCACCATCCAGGGCCTTCCCGTGAAGGGTGGCGATGGTGAAACCAAGCCCTACTACGGTGCTGGCGCCCGTGTGAATCTCACCGAGAATTTCGCCCTGCGTGCGGAATACCAGATCTACAAGAATCTGGCCGGTGTGGATGGCAATAACGATGACGTCAATGTCTGGTCGGGTGGTGCGCTCTTCACCTTCTGATCGGCTTGACCAAGCCAATGAAAAGCCCGGCAATGCCGGGCTTTTCATTTTTGCACTGCAACTCCGCTCAGCAATCACGAGGCCCGGAAAAATGTGCCCGTAAAACATCACGGCATGCTGCACTCACTGCCGTCATGGGCAAACGCAGTTCTTCATGCAAATCTCCCTGCAATGCCAGAACAGCCTTCAAGGGCGCCGGATTGGGCTCACTGAACAAAAGCCGCAAGCCCGGCAGGATGCTCAGGTGAATACGTCTGGCCCCGGCCACATCACCAGCTTGCACGCGCCGCAGGATTTCCTGCTGCTCCGCGAGAAAAACATGGGCAGAGGCTGCCACCGCACCCGCCCCGCCCAGGCAGGCCGTGATGAAGACCATATCATCCTCACCCGTCAGCACGGATAGCGGGGTTTCATGTACCAGCCGCGTCAGGCGCTCAAGGCTGGCACCACATTCCTTGATGGCGGCAAATTGCGGATTGCGTGCCAGTGCTTGCAGGGTTTCCAGCTCCAGGCATACGCCGGTGCGGTAAGGAATGTTGTAAATCACGATGGGCAAGGCCGTGGCTTTTGCCACCGCCTCGAAATGCAGGCGCAGGCCCTCCTGTGAAGGCCGCACATAATAGGGCGCCGTCACCAGCAGGCCGGCAATTCCCGTCTTGCTGAAATGTTCTGCGTCTGCCGCCACCGTCGTCGTGTCATAACCCGCAATGCCCATGAGCACAGGGCACTTCTCCTGAACGGCCACCAGCACCGTCGCCAGTACGGCATCCTGCTCAGAACGGCTGAGCGTAGCGGGCTCGCCCGTGGTACCACAGACCATCAGGCCCGCTACGCCGGCCTCGGCCAGACGCTTTGCCAAGGCCGCAAGTGCGGCATGATCCACCTGTCCCTCTCGGAAAGGTGTCACAAGGGGAACCCAGATACCTTCAAATCGCATGATGAAAACCTCCAGTGATGAGCGGAAAAAGCCACGCTCCCGAACAGCCTCGCGGCGGCACTGGAAGGAATCAGGATTAGCGGAGAAGAATATTGCTTGCTGGTCTCTGTCCCGTCCGGTGCTCACCGACGGGACAGATCCCATCAGATGAGAATCTGTTTTTTGCTTTTTTTCACCATTGCCACAGCAGGCGCGCGCACTGCTGCACGGCAGGAAGCCGTGAACAGGATGCAGCCCGTAGCAAGGAGAGGAGAAAGCATGAAAAAGACCGGACAGAAGATGACGTCGCCACTATAGGCGGGGGTTTGCTGCGTGGTCAAACCCTCGCCATCCTGCCAAAGAAAACGCCGCATACTGCGGCGTTTTCCCGGAGCCGAAAGGCTCATATCTTGTGATAGTCCCCCTGGAAGAGACTGAACCATTCATTGGGTGAAGGATGCATGCTGGAAAACGGCAGGTCTTTCACCCCGTAGGCATCCAGCACCTTGACCAGATGATCAAGGCAGTTATTGCCTTTGACCTTATAGCCGGCCTCACGCATCTGCTGTGCCACCACCTGCGCGGCATCCGGATGCGGATCATTCACCTGGGTCACCTTGAAGACATCGTAGCCACGCAGCTGCATGACCTGCATCATCTGGGTGAGCTGGGTGAAAGACTGCGACCAGCTGCCGTTTTCCTGCCCCGGTGGAATCACCGGGTCCCCGTCGAAATTTTCCGTAGAACCGCAGACCAGCTCCCTGTGGTCTTCATCGGCCAAAAAAGCCCAGCCAACATGACCCGAGCAACCCAGCGGCAATGGCGCCCCGTTCTGCCGCAGGAAGATATAGGCACGACCTTGCATGACTCTCACCTCACTCCTTCAGCCTTGCGGCTTGTGATGCAGATCACATACTGCGCAGCCAGATATAGAGCGAGTTTTCTTCAATGGCCAGTGACTAAAGTCACGCTAGGTAATCACCGCAGTTTTTCAGGCATATTCAAGGCGGGTGCTTAAAACCCGTTAAAGAAAGCGTAAAAATCCGGACATAAAACCTTACAGTCAGACACGTATTCTTAATATTTCCTGCCGCAGAAATTCAGAAAGCGCATTAGCGCCGCAGGCACTAATTCCCTGCAGCAATGTCAGCCGAAAATGTAACAGTCGCCTGCAGGAGACAGTACGGTCGGCAGCGCCGTCAGATCCCAAGCACAGCCTTGATACGCGCTTGCAAGGCCGGCACCACCTCTTGCTCGAACCAGCGGTTTTTCGCCAGCCAGACATTATTGAGCGGGCTGGGATGCGGCAGCGGCATCACATCACCAAAGACTTCCCACTGCCGCACGCGTTCGGTGAGCGTGCCGCGGGCCTTGGGCAGATGCCAAGCCTGGGAGTAATTGCCTATGGCCAGCACCAGCTCCAGGCCGGTGAAGCTGCCCATGAGCTGCTGACGCCATTGCGGCGCACATTCCTTGCGTGGTGGCGCATCACCTGAAGCGGCCTTGCCGGGGTAACAGAAGCCCATGGGCAGGATGGCAATGCGGCTCTCGTCATAGAACACATCCCGGCCTATACCCATCCATGCGCGCAGGCGATCACCACTGGCATCCTCGAAGGGAATGCCGGAGCCATGCACCTTGCGGCCCGGTGCCTGGCTGGCAATCAGGATGCGGGCCTTGGGACTGAACTGCAGCACCGGGCGCGGCCCCAGGGGCAGATGGTCAGCGCAGAGCGTGCAGGATCGGACTTCTTCCAATAGCGGGATACGGCGGGACACAGGATTTCCGTGCTAAGGCTGGCAAGGCAGTGGCTGGGAGAGCGCAGTTTACCGCTTCCTGCGCCATCGTCAGTCATGCTTCATAAGCAAGAGCAGCATGGATTATGCTGGCGCCCGCTTTATGGAGGCCTCATGAGCAATGAATTGATAGTGGAAGACCTGGTGCTTGGTGAGGGCAAGGAGTGCGTAAAAGGCGCGCTTATCCTCACCCATTACCGCGGCACTTTGGATAACGGCACGGAATTCGATTCCTCGCATAGGCGCGGCCGTCCCTTTGAATGCGTGATCGGCGTGCGCCGCGTGATACAGGGCTGGGACCAAGGCCTGATGGGCATGAAAGTCGGCGGCAAGCGCAAACTCTTTGTGCCGGCGCATCTGGGCTATGGGGAACGCGCCGTGAACGGCATTCCGCCCAACTCCAATCTGCATTTTGAAATCGAACTCATCGAAGTCCGCACGCGCGACGAATGAAGGATTTTCCGGATACACACGAATGAAAACAGCAGACGAACTCAACGCCATGGCTACCGGCACCCTGCCTGCCCTGCTCGGCATCAAAGTGGTCAACACATCCCGAGAAGCATTGCAGGCCGAACTTGCTGTACGCGCTGACCTGCTGGCGCCCAATGGCTATTTGCATGCCGGCACGGTGGTGACACTGGCCGACAGCAGCTGCGGCTATGGCTGCATGACACTCCTGCCCGAAGGCGCCAGCAGCTTCACCACCATAGAGCTCAAATCCAATCACCTCGGCACGGCGCGTGATGGCCATCTGGACTGCGTGGCCAAGCCCGCACACACGGGGCGCACCACACAGGTCTGGGACGCTGTGGTAACGCATCGCGAAAGCGGCAAGACCATCGCCCTCTTCCGTTGTACACAGATGATTCTTTATCCGAAGTAATCAGCAGCCCGCAGGAAAATCACCGGCCCTTTCACGCATCGCGGAAAGGGTTCAGGCGATTCCCCAAGTGATACTGCAAGGCAACCGGCAGCGGACGCACGCTGCTGGCAATCAGCTTGTTCACCGTCCCCGGCACACAAACCGGCCTGCCCTTCATCACCGCTTCCCAGCCTTCACGTACCACGTCCTCGGCCTCCTGCCACAGTATTCCGGGCAGCTTGTCGGCCTCGTCACGCGTACCCATGACATTGTGGAATTCGCTGCGCGTAAAACCCGGGCAAAGCGCGGTGACATGAATACCCTGAGGCTTGAGCTCCATGTCCAGTGATTGCGAAATATTCAGCACATAGCTCTTGATGCCGGTGTAAAGCAGGCTGGCACCCGGCGGTGAAAACGCTGCCAGTGAAGACAGATTGATGATGCGGCCCCAGCCACGCTCACGCATGCCGGGCAACACACGATGGCAAAGCTCGGTGAGCGCCGTCACCATGAGCTGGATTTCGCCGGCCAGTGCAGACCAGGGCGTATCACCAAAAGCCGTTTTCCCGGACAGCCCGGCATTGTTGATGAGCACATCAATCGCCAGACCCTGTTTTTGCGCAAAGGCCATGATGGCGGCCGGTGCTGCCGGATCATTCAGGTCCGCGGCAAACACTTCGCAACGGACGCCATGGGCCGCAGCAAGCTCAGCGGCAATTTCCTCAAGACGCTCGACACGGCGTGCCACCAACAGCAGTGAATAGCCTTCGCTGGCCAGCAGTCGCGCAAAGGCGGCACCGATGCCTGCAGAGGCTCCAGTGACAAGAGCAGTACGGTTTTGTGCAGTCATGATGTCCTCTCGGGATTTTCTCAAAACGGTTTTCAAAACAGGGCAGGAATTTCGCGGCGGCCGGGCACAAAGCCTCGACGCTCACGGCCGATATCCCCGCGATAGGGCGCAATCGGCCCCTGCAACAGAAAGGGATAAGGCTGTCG
>JAVHYE010000108.1:9183-11224 GCA_031119295.1 Pedobacter sp.
GGCTACGACCTGTCGGCGCTGCGCCGCCGTGAAGCCATAAGTGCCTATGCCGAGATAAAGGCCGGGAGCCACCCGCCTTACCTCGTCGACCATGTTCACGGTGCCGCACAGGGAATGGAAATGCCGGTACAGCAGTTGATAGGCCGGCTTGCCGTCAAAACGCGAAGGCGCCAGCCGGGTCTGCATGGGATAGCGCTGTATCAACTCACTGCCCTGCAGGAAGCTGTTGTAGCCCCGGCCCGTTTCCCCATCCACCGGCCGGAAAGCCTTGCACAGCCACGTCCGTAAGGGGTTACCCACCGCCAACCAGCCGGTTAGTGCGGCAAGTCGACTGGGCTGGGCCAGCAGGCGAGCCGCATATTCGCCCTGCATTTCAGTGAGGGTCGGCACCTTCAGCGTGGCGAACAGCGCCAACAGCTCATCCGTGGAGAGCTGCTCCAGGTCCCTCGCGGACTCGATCTTCTTCATGTTTTCCCCTGCAAGGCCCAGCCTTGAATGCCATTCAAGGAGTGCATGCTAGCCGAATTCTTGATTGCCGTTCAAGAACCCATACAATGCCTCGGGACAGACGGCTGCAGTCCCCTGCCTCTGGTCGCAATCGCTACAACAGCCAGCCCGCCAACACCCGGAGCCCTCATGCCACGCAACAAGCGGGAACAGGACCGCGACAGCAAGCGCGATGAAATCATCGCCTCTGCGCGGGAACGCTTTCTTGAGGACGGTTTTGAAGCCACCTCCATGAGCCGCCTCGCCTCTGCAGCCGGTGTCGCCCCCAATACCATCTACTGGTATTTCAAGGACAAGGACGAAGTGCTGGTAGCCGTGCTGGATGCGGAATTCTCGACGCGCGCCGTGGAATATCTGCAACAGCCTTTTGCCGACACCGCAGAACGCCTGCTCTGGGTGGTAAACCAGCTGGAACTCACCAGCCGCCTTGTCAGCACCGTGCATGCGCGTGCGTCACTCTCGCCGCAGATCAACACTTGGCATGAGCGCTTTCATGAGCTGACCGAGGGTATGGTGCGTATGGAGCTGGCACAAAAAAGCCTGCCTGCCGAGCGCATAGAGTCACTGGTGAAAATCTGTGTATTCACCATAGAAGGCCTGCTGGCCCACCCCATGACCGACGAGGAAAAGCGCCGCATCTGCGCTACTCTCGCTGCCGTCTGATTATTTTTTACCGCTTTCTGCATCGGGAATTCCATGAAAAGTCTGGCTTTCATACATCGCAACGACACACGTTTTGCTGTCGGTGATTTTTCGCCCGTGCTTTCAGTTTTTTCCTATAACGAACTCGGCAGTACGGTGTCACCTTTCCTGCTGCTGGACCATATCGGCCCCGGGAAACTGTTGCCTTCCGAACGACCCGGTGGCGTGAACGAACACCCGCATCGCGGTTTTGAAACTGTCACGCTGGTGTATGCCGGTGAGCTGGAGCACAAGGATTCCAGCGGCGGTGGCGGTTTTATCGGCGCGGGTGATGTGCAGTGGATGACGGCCGCCAGCGGTGTGGTCCACCGCGAGCTTTTCAGCAAGGCATTCACGCAAGCCGGCGGCCCGTTTGAAATGGTGCAGCTCTGGGTGAATCTGCCGGCCGCGGACAAGATGAATGCACCGCGCTACCAGAATTTAACCCGCGCCAGTATTCCCGTGGTGGAGTTGCCGGATGCTGCCGGCACGGTTCGCGTGATTGCCGGCGCGTTTGAAAATACCGCCGGCCCTGCGCTTACGCACTCACGTATGCAGGTACTGGATGTGCGTCTGGCGGCTGGTCACAGCGCACACTTTGCCACGGAAGATGGCGATACCGCGCTGATTTATCTGCTTGCCGGGAAATTGCAGCTGGATGCCGAAGAGGTGCTGGAAGAACAGGCCATGGCGGTGATGTCCAGCCTGGGGGCCGGCCTTGAAGTAACGGCCACCGAAGGCAGCCGTTTTCTGGTGCTCTCTGGCGCGCCCCTGCATGAGCCCATCAATGGCCATGGCCCCTTCGTGATGAATACCTACGAAGAAATCCTGCAGGCTTACGACGACATCAAGA
>JAVHYE010000109.1:0-9080 GCA_031119295.1 Pedobacter sp.
GCTCAATGCTTACTGATAACGCAGCGCCTCAATCGGCTTCAGCTGTGCTGCCTTGTTGGCCGGATAGAAGCCGAAGAAGATGCCGATCACGGTGGCCACGCTGAAGGCCAGCACGATGGAAGACATGGTCACCAGCACCAGCAATTTTCCGGCACTGATCTTGGCAACAATGAAGGCGCCGCCCACACCCAGACCCACACCAATCAGACAGCCCGCCACGGAAATGATCACGGCCTCGAGCAGGAACTGCAGGCGTATGTCATTGGGGCGCGCACCGATGGCCATGCGTATGCCGATTTCGCGCGTACGCTCCGTCACCGACACCAGCATGATATTCATGATGCCTATGCCGCCCACGAGAAGCGAGATGGAAGCAATCGCGCCCAGCATCATGGACATCACAGCCGTGGTTTCTGCGGCGGTATTGGCGAGGGCGGTGAGATTCTGCACCGTGAAATCATCATCCTGGCCTTCGCCTATGCGATGACGTTCGCGCAGCAAGGTCTTGATGCCGGTTTCCACACGCGGCATGGCCGTTTCGCTTTCCGCCTGTATCATGATCATGCGCAATGTGTCACGGAAACGTGAGCCTTGCAGGCGACGCTGCGCAGTTGTCAGGGGAATGACGATGGTGTCGTCCTGATCGCGGCCATCCAGACTCTGGCCCTTGCTGCCCAGCACCCCTATCACTTCAAAAGGATTGTTGCGTATGCGTATGGTCTGGCCTATGGGGTCCTGGCCGGCAAAAAGATTTTCCACAATCTGTTTGCCCACCAGCGCCACCTGCGCGCCCGTACGCATTTCGTTGTCGTCAAAGGCATAGCCTTCCACCACCTGCCAGTCGCGCAGGGAAAGATAATCGGCATTCGTGCCTATGATCTGCGTATTCCAGTTATTGGTGCCGTACACCACCTGCTGGTTCATCTGCACCATGGGCGCCATGTATTTCACGCCGGAGAGTTCGGCAATGGCGCGGGCATCCGCAAGATTGAGATTCTGCGCACCACCGAAACCGGTACGCACACCATTGGCCGAAGTAGCGCCCGGCATCACGATGAAAAGATTGGAGCCCATGCTGGCGATGGAATCCGCCACCTGCTTCTGCACACCATTACCAATGGCGAGCATGAGGATCACGGCGCCTACGCCGATGATCATGCCCAGCATGGTGAGGAAGCTGCGCAGACGATTTGCCTTCATGGCGGACAGCGCTTCACGCATCATCACGAAAAACATGATCAGTGAGCCTCGCTGTGCAGATGCAGGCCTTCAGCGGCCGGACCATCGTAATTGACATGGCCGTCCACGAGACGGATGAGACGCTGCGCATGCGCCGCGATATCCGGCTCATGCGTCACCAGCACCAGTGTGATGCCGGACTCGCGATTGAGCGTGGTGAAGAGCTTCATGATTTCTTCGCTGGTCTGCGTATCCAGATTACCGGTGGGTTCGTCGGCCAGCACCAGCGCCGGACGATTCACCAGTGCACGCGCAATCGCCACACGTTGCTGCTGACCCCCGGAAATCTGCGAGGGCAGGGCATCAAGCCGGTGACCCAGACCCACCAGACCCAGCATTTCTGCAGCACGGGCGCGACGCTCAGCCGCCGGCACACCGGAATAAATCAGGGGCAGGGCGACATTGTCGGCCAGTGTGGCACGCGGCAGCAGATTGAAACCCTGGAAGACGAAACCGATAAAGCGGTTACGTATACCGGCCAGTTGCACGGCATCGAGATGCGAGACTTCCTGACCATTGAGCTGATAACTGCCGGCGGTAGGCGTGTCGAGACAGCCCAGCACATTCATGAAGGTGGATTTGCCCGAGCCCGATGGGCCCATGACCGCCGCAAACTCACCGGAAAAAATATCCACGTCCAGCCCCTTCAGGATATGAACCGGGCCCACGCCCGATTCGTAATCCTTGAGGAGGCCGCGTACGCGGAGAACAGGTTGCGTCATGATGTCCGCACTCACATGCCGAACTGCATGCCGCGCTGCTGTCCCGCAGGCTTGCCGGCATTCTTGGGATCGACTTCTTCCACCACGACCTGATCACCTTCTTTCAGCTCATCGCTGGTGAGCTCGGTGTAGCGGCGATCGGTGATGCCGATTTTCACCTTGATCTGCGTAAGCTTGCCGTCACGCAGCACATAGACGCGGCCCACATTATTGGCGCCCGCACGACCACGACGACCACCGGCTTCCGCTTCTTCGGCAGCCGGCTTGCTCTCGGCCATCTTGCCCTCGCCATGTGCAGCCGCCGGTTTCTCAGCATCCGCTTTCACGACAGGCGCCTTACCGGCAGGAGCCGCCTTGTTGGCAATCGCTTCAGGGCTTGCGGCATTGCCTGCATCGGCCTGCTGCTCTTCACGATGACGACGCGGACCACGATTTTCACCATCGCCACCTTCGGCCTGCCGTTTGGCACGCCATGCCGCACGCTCTTCTTCACTCATTTCACGACGGGGACGGCGCTCACCTTCAGGGCTTGCCTCACCGGTATCCGCTGCTGCCAGCACGATGGGGCCGCCCGCACCACCGCCATTGCCACCCGGCTTGCGGCCACCTTCGGCAGGTGCATTCTTGTCACCGGCTTTTTCGTCCGCCGTTTTTTCCACATTGCTGTCATCGGTGGGCTTGAAGCGCAGGGCAGCATTCGGCACACGCAAGACATCAACGCGATGCTGCACGCCGATATCCACATAGGCGGTCATGCCCGGCAGCAGTTTTTCATCCGGATTGGCGACAGCGATGACTACGTCATACGTCACCACATTGGAGTCGGTCTTGGGGTTCAGGCGTATCTGCTTCACCGTGCCGGTGAAACGCTGGCCGCTGAACGCATCGACACGGAATTTCACTTTCTGGCCGACCTTGATCTGGCCGATATCCGCTTCCGCGAAATAGGCATCGATCTGCATTTCGCGCAGGTCTTTGGCGATCTTGAACAGCTCGGGCGTATTGAAACTGGCCGCCACCGTCTGACCTTCATCCACGGAACGCGACACCACCACACCGGAGACCGGCGAGCGTATGACGCTGTAACCGATATTGGTGTGGTCTTTATCAACGGAGGCGCGCAGCTGCGTCACCTTGGCAATGGCATCCTGGCTGGCCTGTTCGGCCGTATCCAGTTCCTGTTGCGAGACGAAACCTTCCTTGTTGAGATCACGCACACGCACGAGATTATTGCGCGCCACCTTGAGTGCATTTTCCGCCGCCGCAAGATTGGCACTGTCCTGGGCCAGCTGCGCTTTCAGCAAGGCATCGTCCAGCATCACCAGCACCTGGCCCTGCTCAACACGGTCGTTGTAATCAACGTAAAGCTTTTTCACCGTGCCGGACACCTGCGTACCCACGCTCACCAAGGTGACCGGGTTCAAGGTGCCGTTGGCAGAAACGGTTTGCGTGATGTCGCCACGATCAACCGCTTCGCTGCGATAACGCAGGGCGGCATCATCCTTGCCGCGGCAGGCGACAAAAAGCGTGGCCACCAGTGCCGCGATCACCACGGCCACTATCACACGGGGCTGCAAAAGGGATTTCAGATTCATGGTGCGTTTCCGGTAGTGCCCGTGCCGCTCTGCGTGGCATCGGTAGAGACAAGGAGGTCGGCCGTGTTCAGCACGCCCGAAGACTTGATGAGAAGGACGCGCGCGCGATGCCAGTTGAAGCGCGCAGCGGCTTCCTGCTGGCGTGCATCCGCTAGGGTGCTCTGCGCATTCAGCACATCGATCAGGCTGCCGAGGCCGGCGCGATAACGCGCGAGGGCAGCACGATGCGCTTCGCTCGCGGAGGCCACGAGATCATGGCTGGCATCCACGGTAGCGGCGGTGGTGCGCACACCCTGCCAGGCCGTCCAGAGCTCGCTGGTGGCCGCCAGTTTCTGGCGCTCGTATTCGGTTTCAGCAATATCCACCTGGCGCTGCGCCACGATTTCCTGGGCCTGGTAACGGCCACCGGCAAAAAGCGGAATCTTGAGCTGCAAGGCAACGCTGCCGGCCTCGGTGAAATCATCCGCACCCGGCTTGTTGCGGCTCAGGCCATCGGCGGCCGCCAGGGAAATACTGGGACGGTCCTGCGCATCAATGCTGTCGTAGGAAGCCTTGGCTGCTTCCACGGTCAGCTTCTGCGCACGCAGATCAGGACGGCGATCAGGCAGGGCCGCCGCCAGGCCATCAAACGCCGGCGGCTGCAGATCCGTGGGCAGATTGGCGGGCGGGGCCGCCAGCGTCACCGTGGACGGTGCCGGCAGACCCAGCGCTTGGGCGACCGTGCCGCGGGCAATTTCGCGGGTGCCGTCACGCTGGATGACCGACAAGGTCGCCTGCGACAGTGCCGTACGCGCCTGCAGCACATCGGCGAGCGTACCGGCGCCGACACGCTGACGAGTTTCGGTGGCACGCAGGGTTTCCTTGGCGGCCTCTTCGGAAGCCCGCGCTGCGGTCAGGGATTCATCGGCAGCATTCCAGACGTAATAGGCATCCACCGCCGCCTGCATGACTTTCTGCGTGGTGTTTTCCTGGCCGGCCTTCACCGCCTCCAGCACTTGCTGGGCCTGACGCTTGTCGGCTGCACGGCCGCCAAAGTCATAAAGCAGCCAGCCGGCCGAGAGCGAAGCGCCGGTACGATCGCTGGAAGCACCGTCGCCAAAGCTGTGGGTCTGCGAGGCAGACAGGTCCAGCGTGGGGTAATAGGCGGACTTGGCCGATTTCAGGCGCGCTTCCTGCGCCTGCACCGTCAGCCAGGCCGTACGGGTATCCGGATTGCGGCAAAGTGCCTGGGCAACAACGCCCGTGACATCCAGCGGCGCGGAGGGATAGGGGCATTCCCTGTCGCCAGTTGAAGGCGCCGCAAAAGCCGGCAGCGCCAGTGCCAAAAAGGGCACGGCAAAAAGGTTTCGGTAAGACATGGCATCCAACAGGGCATGAACCCGCAAGCAGACCAGCAAAATCGCGGCCTCAAAGGCCGCGCAGCTTATCACTCCGCAAATGACTTCATCATGAAGAGTTGATAACGCCTCCCATTAACGCCCTTCTGGCAGCGGCGTTGACAGCCTGCCCGGCAGACTTCGCTATTCACCGAAAAAACCGGCAAAAACGGCAAAGCTGTCAATGCGGGGGCAGAGGGCCTCACGTATAAAACGCAGCCTGCCGACCCCGGTTCGTCATTTTCGACATGCCGGGGCCCGCTCACTACTACCGATCCGCCCTGACGAGGAAGAACCATGCCCGCCTACAAGGCCCCGTTGCGCGATATGCGCTTCCTGATGAATGAAGTCTTCGATTACCCGAAGCACTACAGCAAGCTCAGCAACGGCGGTGACGCCACCCCGGACATGGTGGAAGCCATCCTCGGCGAATGTGCCCGTCTCTGCGAGGAGGTGCTGTCCCCGCTCAACCTCTCCGGTGATCTGGAAGGCTGCCATTTCGAGAACGGCGAAGTGCGTACGCCCAAGGGCTTCAAGGACGCCTACGATCAATACGTAGCCGGCGGCTGGCAGGGTCTTTCCCACCCGCAGGAATACGGCGGCCAGGGCCTGCCCATGTCCATGGGTCTGCTCAAGTCGGAAATGATGGGCGCGGCCAACTGGTCCTTCACCATGTATCCCGGCCTCTCGCTCGGCGCCATGAACACCATCATGCAGCACGCCACCGAGGCGCAGAAGAATGTCTACATGCCGCCTCTCGTTGAAGGCCGCTGGACTGGCACCATGTGCCTCACCGAACCGCAGTGCGGCACCGACCTCGGTCAGGTGAAGTCCAAGGCCGAGCCGAATCCGGATGGCAGCTACCGCATCACTGGCACCAAGATTTTCATTTCTGCCGGCGAGCATGATCTCGCTGAAAACATCATACACATCGTGCTGGCCCGCCTGCCTGATGCGCCTCCCGGCACCAAGGGCATTTCGCTTTTCATCGTGCCCAAGTTCAAGGTGAATGCCGACGGCTCGCTGGCCGAGCGCAATGGCGTGGCTTGCGGCTCCATCGAACACAAGATGGGCATACGTGCTTCCGCTACCTGCGTCATCAATATGGATGAAGCTGAAGGCTATATGATCGCCCAGCCCAACAAGGGCCTGGATGCCATGTTCACCTTCATGAACACGGCGCGTATCGGCACCGCAGTGCAGGGCATTGCCCACGCCGAACTTTCCTACCAAGGCGCACTGGCTTACGCCAAAGAGCGTCGCTCCATGCGCGCACTTTCCGGCAAGAAAGAGCCGGACAAGATTGCCGATGCCATCATTCACCACGCCGATGTGCGCCGTATGCTGCTCACACAAAAGGCCGTGGCTGAAGGCGGCCGCGCCATGATTTATTACGCTGCGCAATATGCCGACCATATGGTGAACGGCATCATCGAAGGCGACCAGAAAAAATACGAACACTGGGACGACAAGCTGGGCTTCCTCACACCCATCCTGAAAGGCTTCCTCACCGAAATGGGTCTGGAAGCGGCCAATATCGGCATGCAGGTTTTCGGTGGCCACGGCTATATCAAAGAGCACGGCATGGAGCAGATTGCCCGCGATGCGCGCATCTCCACGCTGTATGAAGGCACCACCGGCATTCAGGCGCTGGATCTGCTCGGCCGCAAAGTGCTGCTGCAGACCCGCGGCAAGGTCGTGCGTGATTTCACCGGCAAGATCGGTGCGTTCGCACGTGATTATCTCGCCGACAAGGAGCTGCGTCCTTTCGCCTGGGAGCTGACCAAGATTGCGGCGCAGTGGAATTACCTGACCACGCGCATCATGTTCATCGCCCGCAAGGATCGTGACATCGTGAGCTCGGCCTCGCATCACTTCCTGATGTATTCCGGCTACGCCACCATGGCCTATTTTTGGGCGGTGCAGGCCGCAGTTGCGCAAGATAAGCTGCGCAATGGCGGCGAAGAAACCCCGGAATTCTACCAGGCCAAGCTGCAGACCGCCGAATTCTACTTCGACCACCTGCTGCCGCGCGCCAAGGGCCACGCCAAGTCCATGCTGAAGCCGACCAAGTCCATGATGCAGATGGAAGTGGAACACTTCGCTTTCGACTGAGGCTGATCGCCGAATAAAAAAGCCCCGCTCTTGCGGGGCTTTTTTATTGGATGGAAAACGGCAGTCAGTTGGCAGCTTCCTTGAGATGCTTGACGGCATCTTCCCGGCGCTTTTGCTGCTCTTCCACCAGCTTGTAGGCCACATAGTATTTGCTGATGTTCACCACATACTGCACGGTTTCGCGCCCCACGCGCTCGGCCACCACGGTTTCCACATTATCGAACCAGACATTGGGATTGAGGCCGCGCTTGCGCGCCACTTCGCGCAGCGCACTGATGCGTGAAGGCCCGGCATTGTAGGCCGCAAAGCAGAGCAGGGTGCGGTTGAGAGGATCTATGGCCGGATCATCGAAATAAGTGTCGGCAAGATGGCTCATGTATTTCACGCCGGCATGAATATTCGGATCCAGCTGATAGATATTGCCCACCTTCATGCTTTTGCCCGTGCTGGGCATGACCTGCATCACGCCGACAGCGCCAACACGGCTGCGCCGGTTCTGGTCCAGGCCGGATTCCTGGAAGCCCTGCGCCGTAAGCATGAGGTAGTCGAATTTATAAGTGTCGGCATAGCGTCTGAAAATGCCCACCATCTTGTGGAAGCGTGCCAGCTCATTGCCGGAAAGGGCATTGCGTGCCCAGGGATTACTGACGAAATAGCGCTTGGCCAGGATGTTGCCGTAGGCCGTCCCCACCTTGTGCTGTTTTACATAGCCATCAATCAGTGCTTTCAGCTTGGGCGCGTTCTTGCGCAGGCCGAGCGCAATGGTCTGATTGGAAACCAGCGGGGCATTCTTGTCGGCATCCACCTGCGGGAAAATATCGGACCAGAGCTGACCGCGGAAATCATCCAGGATGGTGTAATCGATCAGCCCGGCGTTCACCATTTCCATGATGTCGCTGTCGGCCAGATTTTCGTTCAGGTATTCAATGCGCGCTGTGGGCAGGCCTTTTTCATGCAGGCGTTCGTTGATGGCCTTGAGCGTATAGAAATAGCTGCTGGACGGGCGCAGATGGAAAATCTTGCCGCCTACATCTTCTTCCTTGGTGATGGGAGCGGCCGAATGGTTGCGCACCACCACTTCGCTCACCTCGTCATGCACGGGCAGTGAAAAATCTATGCCGCTGCGCTCTGCCAGTGGCCGCAGACCGGCAATGGTGATGTCGGCACGGCCCTGCTCCAGATAGCTGATGAGTTTGTCGCGCGATACCGGAATCATCACCACGCTGACGGGCTTCTTGCCGGTCTTGAGCTTGGTATTGATGTATTTCTCGAGGTCTCGGCCAAATTCGTAGGAAATGCCGCGCTGCTGGCCATTGGTAATGAAATAGTCGGTCTTGCTCCAGTACACCAGCGCGCGAATCTGGCGGCGCTTGATCATGGCATCCAGATCGCCCTTGCGCGGCTCCGTGATTTTTGCCGGCAGGGCATCCAGGGCCTGCGCGGGCGGTGGCGCCAGATAAAGGCAGCTTGCCGCCAGCAAAGCCGGCAACAATCTCCTCAGGAAAGTGCTGCGTATTCCGTCATGCATGTTTTTTCCCCCTGCCGCTGAGGCTAGCTGTGCACCCCGGCACTGTCGAGGCAGGGCAGTACAGGCTGCTGCAGGCTGCGACCCGGTTCACGCTGGCACTGTCATAAAGGCGCTGTCATTCCGGCGAAAGGCGGCCATGGCGGCGACTGCTACACTCGCGCCTTCCTATTTGCAGAGCCGGAGTCTGTCATGAGCCAAACCGCCATCATCGTGGGTGCCTCGCGCGGCATAGGCGCCAGTCTTGCGCGCGAGCTCGCCAGTCGCGGTTATCGTCTCGGCCTGCTGGCACGTAATCAGGAGCAGCTGCACACCTTGGCAGAGGAGCTGCGCGCACAAGGTGCTGTGGTGAGCACGGCCGCGCTGGATGTGACGGAACAGGAGCAGGTGAGCACGGTGCTGGGCGGACTCATGCAGGACCTCGGGCAGGTGGATGTGCTCATCGCCAATGCCGGCGTACTGGGCTGGCGCAAGGCCGGTGACGGCAATCTGGCCGAGGACCGCCGCA
>JAVHYE010000109.1:9090-11087 GCA_031119295.1 Pedobacter sp.
CCATCGCCGTCATCGATGCCGCCGTGGCCAAATTCAAACAGCAGAAGGGCGGCCATGTGGTGGGCATTTCCTCCATTTCCGCCTATCGCGGCATTCCCGGCAGCGGCGCCTATTCCGCCAGCAAGGCGGCGCTCACGAATTATCTGGAAGCGCTGCGCATGGAAGTGGGCGGCAAGAATATCGCCGTCACCATCGTGCATCCGGGCTTTGTGAAAACCGATATTGGCCCCGGCATGGAGAAATATCCCTTCGCCGCCGATCCGGCCCAGGTCGCCAAAGAAATCGCCGACGGTATTGCACGCCGGAAGAAAAACCTTATCGTGCCGCGCTTCCCCTGGAGCCTGATGATGCCGGCCATGCGCCTGATTCCGGACTCCCTCATGAAGAAGGTGTTTTGAATGAGCGCTCCCGATCTTGCCGCCGCCCTGAATGACTTTGAAGAAGTGCTGTTTGCTGTCATCCGCCGGCAACGCAGCCTCGGCGAGCTGCTGGACGCCATGCTGGACAGCGAAGTGGTCATCCTCCTCGACAAGGACCCGGAGCCGGGCGATCTGCTGGAAGGGCGGGCCCTGCCTCTGGTGCTGAGCAATCCCCACGGCCAGCCGGTACTGGCCGCCTTCAGCGCCCCTGAACGTGCCGCCCCCATGGCGCTGGAATTCCCCGCCTTCGGCTATGCCCTGCCAGTGCACTTCCAGGAGTTGCTCAAGGTGATACGGCCCGGCGTCGGGCTGGTGATCAATCCCGGCACCAATCTGGGCTTTGAGATGCCGGCAAAGAATGTGGCGCGTATGCAGCAAGAGCTGCTGCAGGGTTAAGTGAGTCAGTACCTGCACACTTTATAAGCCGCGCCAGGCTTGATGTCGGCAAAATGCGACAAGGCCATTTCCATATAAATCAAGCACTTGAGAAATTGACTCAATAAGCCGTCGCCCAAGCCCGACACAAATAGCTGTCGGGCTTTGAAGACGGCCATCTATCTATTTGAAATTATTCATATTTCTGATTGGGCACAAAGCTTGCGATAGGGCGTAGACACTCCTGAAACAAGGTTGTCTGCTGCATGCTTTCCCGCCTTTCCGCGCCGCTTTCTGCTCCCAGGCTGTTCATGGCCTGCTGGCTGGGCGCCACCGCTTTTATCGCCAGCCACGCCCAGGCTTTCGATCTGCAGGATGTGGCCAAGCGTGCCCAGTCCTTGGCCGCCAAGCCCTGGCAGGCACCGGCCTCCACCCTGCCCAAGGAACTGGCCGACCTCAGCTACGACCAGTACCGCGATATACGCTTCAAGCCAGACCAAGCCCTGTGGCGTAAGCAAGCCCTTCCTTTCGAGGCCATGTTTTTCCATCTGGGCAAGTTCCAGACCCAGGCCGTCAGCATCAATGAGGTGTTGGACGGCAAGGTCAGGCATCTGGCCTATGACCGCGGCGACTATGACTACGGCAAGAACAGCCTCAAGCCCGAGACCTGGGGCGATCTGGGCCAGGCCGGCTTCCGCGTGCATTACCCCCTCAACAATACCGCCTATAAGGACGAGCTCATCGTCTTCCTGGGCGCCAGCTATTTCCGCGCACTCGGCACAGGCCAGCATTACGGCCTGTCCGCCCGTGGTCTGGCGGTGGACACCATGGGTGGCGCTGGCGAAGAGTTCCCGCGCTTTACCGAATTCTGGCTGGAGCGGCCCAAGGCCGGTGCCAAGGCACTGGTGATTTACGCGCTACTGGATTCGCCGCGCGTGGCCGGCGCCTACCGTTTTGAAATCACGCCGGGGACGGAAACCGTCACCGAAGTGAGCTCGCAGCTTTTCCTGCGCGAAAGCAAAACGCCCATCGCCACCTTGGGCATAGCGCCGCTCACCAGCATGTATTTCTTTGGCGAGAACCAGCCGCACCGCACTGATTTCCGCCCCGAAGTGCACGACTCCGACGGCCTCATGCTGGCCACGGGCGAGGGCGAATGGCTGTGGCGTCCGCTCATCAATCCTGCCTCTGCACTCACCACTT
>JAVHYE010000110.1:0-1280 GCA_031119295.1 Pedobacter sp.
CCCAAAGCCGTTACCGCCCACGTAGCGCCCGGTACATTACGGCGCACCGTTTCCAGACCGAAAATCAGCGGCGAGGTGGAAAGCACAGCGGCTTTCCAGCCCAGGGATTTCGGCAGGCCCAGTGCATCACCACTGGCATCGCTCAGCACGATGCGCGTAAACGCACTGCGGTAATTGACCTCAATACGTGCCAGCGCTTTTTTCCACGCCACATCACCGGCGTATTGCAGGGGCACATTATTCAGGGACTGACCCAGCGCACGGGTATCGTCATCCGGCTCGCCATGCAGCATGTATTGCAGCATCAGCGCACGGAAGGAATCGTCTTCATTGGCCGGCAGGATGCGCTCGTCCACACCCATGAGATAGCCCACATAGCGCCAGAGATGAATCACGGACTCGCGCTCTTCACGTGTGAAGCGGAAGCCCAGCATGCGCAGGCCCATGGTGAAGATGGAGGAGAATTCGAGACTGGTGGCCATGCTGTCCGACTGGTTGATCGGCGTGCCCCAGGCCGGCTCGTCCCACTTGCCGGATTTTTTCAGCATGGCGCGCACCTGCGCATGCATGAGACGCACACGCACGGCGCTCTTGAAGCCGTTGTTATTACGCAGCATGCCGTCGCGCGTGGTGACGCCAGTCCAGAAAATACCGGTTTCAACGAGACGACGTGGCGTCATGCGGTCGAGCTGACCGGTGAAGACCAGCGGCTTGGCCGCTGCGGCCACCAGATAGCCACCCATAAGGGAAATATTGCGCAGGCAGAGCTCGGCAAACCAGCCGGTGCGACGCGTGGCATCGCAGGCGAGATTGCATTTTTCCAGGTCCAGCCACTGGGGAATTTCATCGACCTGACGGAAGAAGTCCACCAGCGCGGGCGGTGCATCGGTGACCGTGGCAATGCCGTGTTCCAGCGCCTGCTCCAGCATCTTGCGGCCCTGGCCCGGCGGGAATTCGCCATACATGGCGATGACGCCATCGGCCAGCGGATCACCCATATTCAGGTACTTCACATAGGAATCGATCTGCTCGTCCGTGAACTCCAGATTGGCCGAGGTCACAAGACGGCCCAGGGCGCGCACCTTCCAGCTGCGGCGGCTGGCCGGATCGGGAATACGGGTAGGACGGGAGCTGGGGAATCGGGCGGCGGCGGTCATGATGGCTATCCCTGACTGATGGGTCGCCGGAGGATGGCACAGGCGTCGCCGCAGGGACAAGGCGGGCCGGGCGGATGACCGGGCAGGGACAGAAGTTTGTCAGGACGGGTTACAAATCATGCT
>JAVHYE010000110.1:1380-4041 GCA_031119295.1 Pedobacter sp.
CCGCGCTCGGCAGCGCTGGCCGCCGGATTCCAGGGCAGGATGCCCAGACAGGGCGGACCGAAGAGCCGCTTCAGGGTTTCGATATTCTCGTCCAGCGCCGCCATCTGCGGGTCCAGCACATTGCCCACCCAGCCGGCTATACGCACGCCGTCCTTGAAGATGGCCTCGGCTGTCAGGATGGCGTGATTGAGGCAGCCCAGACGCAAACCCACTACCAGAATCACCGGCAGACCCAGCTCCTTGGGCAGGGCCGAGAGCATCTCGCGCTCATTGAGCGGCACACGCCAGCCACCCGCACCTTCCACCAGTTTGAAATCAGCACGACGCATGAGGCCGCCACGCGTAAAACCGGCCAGCTGGTGCAGGGACAGCCGGCGGCCGACCTGTGCCGCGGCCAGATGGGGTGACAGCGGCGCCGGCAGTGCCACCGGATTCACCTCGTCATAAACCAGCGGTTCGGTCATCTCCGCCATGAGTGCCAGAGCATCTTCATTGCGCAGGCCGTCTGGCGTTTGCTCGCAACCCGAGGCTACCGGCTTCAGTGCCAGTGTGGTTTTTCCTTGCGCTTTGGCAGCCGCCAGCAGCGCGCAGCTCACCGTGGTCTTGCCGACACCGGTATCGGTACCGGCAATGAAATAGGCCTTGGCCATCTTGCTTCTCTTTATTCAAAAATCATCGCGATTCGCGATGATGAAAATCACATCGTAGGACAGCGGCAAGCCCTGCGGCTGGCGCTGCGCTTCCAGGGCGACACTCACCTGCTGCAGCCATTGCCGGCCCAGCAGATGATTTTCACGTGGCGTATCTGTGGTGCCCGCGCCTATGCCTTTGAGCGCACGCAAGAGCTCAGGCACGGAATCAAACCAGAGCGTGAAATCCTTCTGCACGAAATCACAATCGGCAAAACCGGCCTGCATCAGGGCCATGGCCCACACATCGGTACCGGCAAATTCATTGATATGCAAAAGCCCGCTGGCCCGCAGCGCGGCCAGACTTTGTGGCCCCGGCACGCTGGCCAGCAGACGTCCGTCCGGCTTGAGCACACGGGAAAATTCGGCTGCCACAGTGTCGGGCGACTCACACCACTGCAGGGCGAAATTGCTGAACACGGCATCCACGCAAGCATCCGGCAGAGCAATGGCTTCCATATCGCCGAGCAAGGGCTGAATCTTTTCTGACTCAGGCAGTGCGGCCAGCATGGCCGGCGCCATATCCAGCGCAATCACTTTTTCCACACCAGGCCGCAGACTTAAAAGCTGCGACTCACGACCACGGCCGCAGCCGGCATCCAGCACCACGCCCGCGGAAATATCAGCCTCCAGCAGGGCATCGGCAATCGCTGCCTGCAGAGCAGCATAGGAAGCGTACTGGCTGGCGGCCTGGGAAAAGCGGCCGGCAATTTCCTGTTTGCGGCTGGCAAAACGGCTCATGTCAGCGCTCCCGCTTTACGGGCAAAGCCGGTCAGCGCTTTGGCCGTTACCTCCGGATGCGACACAAAAGGCACATGGGCGGCCGCCGGAATCACCGTGACGCCGGCATCAAACTGCAGGATTTTCAAAGCGGGCTGCAGCTTGGCCGGCACCAGCACATCTTTTTCCCCCAGCAGGAAATGCACGGGCAAATTCAAGGCAGAAAGACGGGCACGCAAATCCCCGCGCGCCAGCACATCCAGCCCGGTCTGCAATACGCTGGTGGAAAGATTGGGGCCGGCTTCCAGCACCGACTGCAGGAAACGTATATCGGCCTTCATGCTGGCACTGCCACGGCATTGCAGGGTGAGAAAGCTTTCCAGCGTCAGCAGGGGATTTTCGCGCAGGGAGTCGGCGAAATCGGCAAAGACATCAGGCTTCATGGCAGGAGTCCAATCTTCTCGCTGCACAAAACAGGGCGTGGCCGCCAGCATGAAAAGCCCCTGCACACGCTGCGGATGCCGTGCTGCCATTTCCAGCGCCAGCAAACCTCCCAGCGACCAGCCGGCCCACAAGGCACGTGGCGGCGTGACTGTCTGTACGGCCTCGAAAAAATCGGCAAAGCGCAGCTCCTTGCCGTGATTGCCACCAAAGCCCGGCAGGTCCACGCAAGTAATACGGAAATGCGGCGTCAACAAGGGCAGGAATTTTTCCCAGACGCCGGAGTGCAGGCCCCAGCCATGCAGCAGCACCAGTTCGGGCAAGCCCGGTTTGCCATGCACCACATGATGCAAAACAGCACTCATAAACTTTCCTGACAAATCGTGAGAGCTGCGAGCAGCACATCTACATCGGCTTTTTCATGGGCCGCGGAAAGGGTAATACGCAAACGGGCCGAGCCGGCTGGCACCGTCGGCGGACGTATGGCGCCCACCAGCAAACCCTTTTCTTCCAGTGCCCGGCTCCAGGCCAGAGCTCTTTCGTTATCACCCAGCAGCAAGGGCTGAATCGGTGTCGCACTTTCCATCAAGGCAAAGCCGGCAGCCTTGGCTCCTGACCGGAAATGCGCAATCAGCTCATTCAACTTTTCGCGACGCCAGGCCTCTTCACCTATCACCCGCAGGCTGGCACGACTGGCTGCCGCCACTGCCGGAGGCAAGGCCGTGGTGAAAATATAAGGGCGTGCAGTATTGATGAGGTATTCAATCAAATCGTCGGAGCCGGCGACAAAAGCACCAAAGCTGCCGGCAGC
>JAVHYE010000110.1:4141-11022 GCA_031119295.1 Pedobacter sp.
GAGGCACCGGAGGCCAGACCACCATCAATCAGCGAAGCATGGTTCAGCCTGTCCTCGAAGACAGCATCGCCCCGCCCTACCAGTGCCTGCACGATGCCGGTATTTGCCATATAGCCGGTGGAAAACAGCAGGGCGCGCGAACGACCGGTAAAAGCCGCCAGCTCCTCTTCCAGAGCGTGATGCTCCGAGGAGTGACCGCAAACAAGATGGGAAGCACCGCTGCCCGCCCCAAAGACTTTGGTCGCGGCAGTCGCCGAGGCAATCAGCGCAGGATGGTTGGCGAGGCCGAGATAATCATTGCTGCAGAAATTCAGCAGCTCGCGCTTTTGCACGCCATCATCAACGATGACGCGCGCGCCCTGCGCTGACGCCAGCGTACGACGACGGCGATAAAGGCCATCGGCCTTTTTCTGCGCAAGGACGGAAGCAAAATCGAAGGGCATGTTGCGCACCGCTGCCCCATGGCAGCGGTGACCACATCAGTTCACGGTTTCAGTGCGCGCGGCACTCACAGGCGCCATGGCATCACGTGTCAGCGCGGCAATCTGCTGATTGCGCAGGGAAGCGGCAATGGCTTCTTCGCGGGCTTCATCAGAAACATCCTGGGTGTTCTGGCTATTGATACCGAGACGTTTGAACAGCTGCATATCGTGTTCAGCTTCGGGGTTGGCCGTAGTCAGCAGTTTTTCGCCGTAGAAAATCGAATTGGCACCACCCATGAAGCAGAGCGCCTGCATTTCGTCATTCATGGTTTCGCGGCCGGCCGAGAGACGCACATGCGATTGCGGCATGAGGATGCGGGCAATGGCCACGGTACGCACGAACTCGAAAGGATCGAGATCGTCCACATCACCCAGCGGCGTGCCTTCGATCTTCACCAGCATATTGATGGGCACGGATTCCGGATGCACCGGCAGATTGGCCAGTTGCATGAGCAGGCCGATACGGTCTTCACGCGCTTCACCCAGACCCACGATACCGCCGCAGCAAACCTTGATGCCCGCATCACGCACATGGGCCAGGGTATTCAGACGATCGTTATAGGTGCGGGTAGTAATGATCTTGCCGTAATGCTCAGGCGAGGTGTCGAGATTGTGGTTGTAGTAATCGAGACCGGCTTCAGCGAGCTGCTGTGCCTGTTCACCGGACAGCATGCCCAGCGTCATGCAGGTTTCGAGGCCCAGGCCCTTCACCTGCTTCACCATTTCCAGCACATAGGGCATGTCTTTTTCGCGCGGTGAGCGCCAGGCGGCGCCCATGCAGAAACGGCTGGCGCCCTTGTCCTTGGCGTTCTGCGCTTCTTCCACCACTTTTTGAATCGCGAGCAGCTTTTCTTTATCCAGGCCGGTGTCGTAATGGCCGGACTGCGAACAGTACTTGCAGTCTTCCGGGCAGGCGCCGGTCTTGATGGACAGCAGCGTGGAAACCTGCACGGTGTTCGGATCGAAATTGGCACGATGCACAGTCTGCGCACGGAACAGCAGGTCCATGAACGGCAGCTCGAACAGGGCGCGCACTTCGTTACGGGACCAGTCGTGACGGAGCAGAGCTGAGTGAGAGCTAGGCTGGAGAGCGGCGTTCATGGCATATCCCTGACAGGCAAAAGAGTGGAAATCGGCTTTGCGGCCAAGGGGCGCGCTGCTATGTTGCGCCCGTCAACCTGAGGCCCGCCTCAAAGTTGACGGAAGTCTCGCCCGGGACAGGATGTCCCGTCAACCTGTAAGGATACTTATGGTTAACGCGATCGGCCCTGCCCGCTTTTGGCCTCGCCTTCTGCACGCACTCAAACCCGCCAATAGCCGGCACTGCCTGCTTTGCGAGGCCGGCTCGACACAGAGCCTGTGCAGGGCCTGCCGGCAAGACCTGCCCTGGAACCCTCATCATTGCCAGCGTTGTGCCCTGCCCTTGCCCGCCAGCGCAAGGCTTTGTGCAGCCTGCGCTGAACGCTCACCCCGGCAAAGCTCGGCCATCGCGCCACTGCGCTATGAGTTCCCGGTGGATCATCTGGTGGCCGGCCTCAAATACCACCGGCATCTGGAAAATGCGCCCCTGCTGGGCCAACTCCTGCTGGATGCCGTCAAAGACTTGCCGGCGCCGGACCTGTTATTGCCCGTGCCCCTGCATCGCCAGCGTCTGGCCGAGCGCGGCTATAACCAGGCCCTGGAAATTGCACGGCCCCTGTCCCGGCATTTCTGCCGCCCGCTGGAAATCCGTCTGCTGGAGCGCACACGTGCTACCGCCGCACAGATGACGCTGGACGCCGAAGCGCGCACCCGCAATCCGCGTGGCGCCTTCCGGCTGAATGCCACCCGACTCGCTGAGCTGGGCACGCTGCAGAGTGTGGCCATCATCGACGATGTGATGACCACAGGCGCTACCCTCGCCGAAATTGCCGGTCTGCTGAGCCGGGCCGGTATCCGCGATATCCGTTTCTGGATCGTGGCCCGCACTCCCTGACGCCGAACTTCAGCCGCCCTGCCGAGTCCAAGCCTCGTCCGGGCAGAAACAATTCGGCATACAAAGCCTGCCGGGATGGCCATTCATGGCTGGCCGCGGCCGCAAACGCATTGCTAGAATGCGCGCGCACTCGCACTGATGCCCCCGCACTTATGCACAATGGGGCCGGACCCTCGCCTATCGAACCGAAAATTCCGCGCTGCTTCCGCCTACGCCGCTCAAGGCTGCCTATGCTGAACAACGCCGCTGCCGTTGAGACCGCCGCCCATGTTGATGGCTTTCACACTGAACAAGGGACTTCTCGAGCAAGTCGCCATCAATGCCGCCACCGACCTCATTCCCGGGGTGATCTGGGTGGACGCCATCGATCCCAGCGAAGAAGAACGCGGATGGCTGCGTGAGGCCTACCAGCAGGAACTGCCGACGCTGGAGGATATTTCCGAGATCGAGGCAACCTCGCGTTTCTATGAAAACGACGACGGCCTGCACATCAGCTCCTACTTCCTGAATTACGCCGACGAAAACTCGACCAATATTTCTGCAGCCTTCGTTTTCAATGGCGAGCGCCTGTTCACCCTGCGCGAAGAAGAGCTGGCCGCCTTCCGTCTTTTCCGTCTGCGTGCGCGCAAGGGCCTGGTCTCGCTGACCAATTCCAAATCCATCATGCTCGGCCTGTTCGAGACCAAGGTGGAAAACCTCGCCGACATCGTCGAGCGCATCGCGGCCGATCTGGAAAAAACCAGCCGCCAAGTGCTGGGCAATGCCGAGCAGGACGATATGGAATCCGTGCTGACCGCCCTCGCCTTGCAGGAAGACGTGAACGGCAAGGTGCGTGTGTCCATGGTGGACTTGCAGCGCATGCTTTATCTCTTGCTGCGCTCCGGCATCCTCAATGCCGAACAGAGTGAACGCCTGCGCGACATCATCCGTGACTCCGAGTCCCTGATCGCCAGCACCAGCTTCCTCTTCGACAAGATCAAGTTCTTGCTGGATACCACGCTCGGCTTCATCAACGTCAACCAGAACAAGATCATCAAGATCTTCTCCGTGGCCTCGGTGGCCTTCCTGCCGCCCACCATGATCGCCAGCATCTACGGCATGAATTTTGATCTCATGCCCGAGCTGCACTGGCAGATGGGTTATGGCTGGGCGCTGGTACTCATGCTGGCCTCGGCGCTGGCACCGTATTTCTGGTTCAAGAAAAAGAAGTGGCTGTAATTTTCTGCAGACAATAAGCAGACAATAAAAAGCCGGCATCTGCCGGCTTTTTATTTGTTGCGCGTAAAAACTCCTGTCCGTGATTACTTGTGCCGTGTCGCACGTATGCCGGACACCGTATCGTCGTAACGCCCCTTGACGAAGCCCCAGGCCACGATGGCTTTGTCCTTGCTGTCGAAAACGATTTGCGGCTTGTAGGCATCATCATTCGCCGTATCAAGCGCTTCGATGCCGCCCCATGCTGCACTATCCGCCTTGAAGTGGCGCGCATAGAGATCCCAGCCATTGATATCGTGCTGTGTCCACACGGCATAGGCATTGCCCTGGCTGTCCATGGCCAGCTGCGGATAAGCCACATCGCCCAGCGCGGGATTATCGAGACGGACGGGCTCGCTCCAGCTGTCAACGGGAATCAACACAGGCGAGCCGACATAGCTACGCGTGCCGACACTGGCCCAGAGGCTGGGCCTGTCCTTGACGCCGCTACGTACAAGCCAGGTCAGGAGAATTCGCTCGTTATTGTCTATCGCTACCGCAGCCGGATAGCTGGCGTAATTGGGAAGCGGCAGACTGCCGGATGCTTCACTCCAGATGGCGCCGGTATAACGCCAGACACGCAGCGCACCCGCCGCATTTTTCTGGCCGACAGCCACCACTCTTGAGCCATCAGGGCTTGTTGCCACGCGCAGATTCTTGTCGGCGCAATCAACGGCCTCAGCCACTCCCGACCAACTGCCGGTGCTGCTATTGAACTCGCGCGAGCTCAACTTGCCGTTTTCACACCAGGCCGCGAGCGCCTTGTTGTCAGGCAGGCGGAGGAGCTGTGGCTGGCTGGCCGTGGCGGCACCGGAGAGCGTGACCGTCGTGCCGCTATACACCCCGGGCGAGCCCCCATACAGCGCCTTGAGCACACCGCCTTTCATATAAGTGGCCAGCGTCAGATTGCTGGCGAAGCTCAGGTCATAGCTCACGGCCATCATATTGGCCGCAGCGCTTTCCGTGATGCAGTTCCAGGACGGATCCAGCGTGACTGCCGCACCCGTGGCGGGCAAGGGGAAGCTCGCACAGGGCAATCCAGTGCCGCTCATATCGGGCCAGCTCAAGCGGTTATCACCGGAGGCATCCATGAACAAGCGGGGATGCCGGGCCGGACTCTCGTCTGTTGCAATCGAATTGGCATCGCTCCAACTGCTACCGTCTTTGCCGTAGCGTAGCCAGAGCGTGTAGGCCGGAATGGCCAGGGTATCGTCGTACTGCGTCCACGCCACAGCGACTTCACCATTACCGCCTACCGCGAGGCTCGGGCCATCGGCATCACCATCAACACGGGACAGCGTCACCGGCGTAATCCACGCACTGCTGGCAGCGCTTGTACTGCCGCTATCACCTCCATCGCCACCCCCACAGGCAGCAAGCAAGGCAAGGCATGCTGCCGTCACGGCCATTCCTGTCAGCAGATTTTTTGACTTCATCATGGCTCCCTCCAATCATTCCTGAAATCGGAGGGCAGATTCGCCGCAGAGGTCCGCGGCAAACAGTGCCGAAAGTCATGCCATGAATTGTTTGTGAAATACCTGACACTCTGCAGAAAATTTTCTGCCAGAGAAAAAAGGCAAGCAAAAACTTCCTCTCTTGCCTGCACAAGAAAATACGGGAATTGCGAGACTTGCAGCCGCACTCGCCTTGCATCCACAAACATCAACACACAGCACTGTGGCCGCCCGCTACGGGGCGGCTTTGTAAATATTGGACCTGTGGAATCCGTCTGTGCCGTACCAGACGGCCAGCACATCTCCACCCGGAAGGGGAGCCAGCTTGGCGCGAGATCCACGGCTTGCTCCCGAGGCCTCTTCCAGACCACTCCACTGCCCTGCAACGCGTCGACTTGACTGCAAAGAGCCGTCACTCGTTACCGGAGCAATAATCATCGGCACGCCATCGCTAGTAATAACGCTCCACGGATAGGGCGGTATCGAATAGGAGGAAGCAAATACCAATTCCTGCTGTCCCCAGCCACCGGACGTCGTCCACGGCGCAGCCATCACGTGCACGCCATCGCAGTTATTACTGGCAGCCACGACAGCATTTCCATTCGCCGCTACAGCAACCGTTGGATGCGTCACGTAATGGCAACTGCCATTGAGCAACTGCGGGCTATCCCAGTTCCCTGCCGTATTGCCATAACGACTGAACCGTACCCGGTAGTTGCTCACGCCATTGGTGAAATCGCCTTCAAGCCAGGCCAGGACGGCATTGCCTTGGCCATCAACCGCCAGCGCTGTCTCCAGGTACGGGAGGGAACCGACAGGAACCTCTTCGTCAGCAATGAAAACCGGAGTCGAGCCGCTCGCCGTGCCCGCAGTAAAGTGCATGGACCATCGGCTATATGAACTGATGTAGTTGGCTGGGTTGTAAGCCACACGCCGCCAGATCACCACGGCATGGCCATCGGGACCGGTTGCCGCCCATATATCGCCCGGGCTATAGGAAAGGCCGCTTTCAACTTTCTGTTCATAGAGCATATTCAGCTCGCCCCAGCCGCCCGCACCGAAAGTAGCTGCCACCAAACGTGCACCGGGAACACAGCCCTGCACGCATTTGTCCTGCACCCACAGCACAGTCGCCCCACCCGCTGGATTGACAGCCAAAGCAGGAGTTGCGGCCCCCTCGCGCCAGCCATTGCCCGCTGCATTGCTGTTGTGATCCGGCAGAGGTTGCATGGCCGGCGTTCCCCAACCGGATGCCGGCGTATGGCGCACAGCCCAGACGCGGCTATAGCCGTAACCCGCACCATAACCAACATCTCCTGCATCCCAGACCGCCGTAACCGTGCCCTGGTTGTCCATGCCCACGGCAAGGCTTCCGCCATAACCACTGCCATGAAGAGGAAGCAGCAGGTTTTCATCCGCCCCCCAGCCATTGGCCGGGTCATAGCGCCGTATATAGAGCTTGGGCTGGGCACCATTCACGGACGTAGACCACACCACGGCCACCTGGCCATTGGCATTGCTGGCCACTTCCGGCATGAACGAATAATTGCTGTAGAAGCTGCCAACCTGCTGGTCGCTCTGCCAACCGCTGCTTCCGCTCACGGTCAGTGTGGCGGCGTTGCTGTTCACCGAGCCTTCGCTATTGCTGGCCACAGCACGAAATTGCTTGCCGTTGTCGCCGCTCACCGTGGCTGCTGTGTCGTAGCTGTTCGAAGT
>JAVHYE010000111.1 GCA_031119295.1 Pedobacter sp.
CTTTGCTGATGCAGTTTTCGCAGACGGCTCGTCAGGATGCAGGCGCACGTATTCCTGTATCACCATCACAGGCCTCATTGCTGCTTATCAATAATCTGGTTTCTTCGACCTTGCTGCAGCTCTTGCTGGATCCGCCAGAAGATGTCACTCGTGAAGAGGTTCTGGATGCCCTGAGCCTGCGCGTGGAGAGCTGGCTGGAGCAGGGCTGAGTGTTGTCCGTTGGCGACGTGGCCTTTGGCTCTTGTTGTTCAAATGTAATCCCGCCGTTTTTACGTCAACTGCTGTTCTGTCCGGGCGTTGATCCATTCAGGCAGCAAGCCTCGGCGCTCCCCGATCGGAGCACAACAAGAGGAAAAGACAATGAAACGGATACTGACGATTTCGGCTCTCGTGATTTCGACAGCTTTCAGCGCTGCAGCCATGGCAGGCCAGCAAAGTGATGCCGTTGTCGGTGCGGTCGTGGGCGGTGGCGCCGGTGCACTGATAGGCCACTCCGTGAATGGTCGCGATGGTGCGCTGATAGGCAGTGCCATTGGTGCCATCACCGGTGTGGCGATTGCCACTTCGGATCGTGGCCGTGATCGTGTGGAAACACGTACGGTGGTGTATGAGCAGCCGGTGGTTTATCAGGAGCGCGTGGTGTATCGCGAGCGTCCGGTACGGGAGCGTGTAGTGGTGCATCATCACTATGAACCGCGCCGCGTGGTGGCCATCGATAACAAGCCGGGCCGTGGTCATGGCAAAGACAAGGACTGGAAGCGCGGTTATGCCTGGAATGACAATGACCGCGATTATGGTCGTGGCAATGATCGTGACCGTTGGCACTGAGTGCTCGTTGCAGACAAAAAAGGCCCGCTGATGCGGGCCTTTTTCATGATGGGCATCGTCCCGCCATGTGATGGTCGTCACAAATTTGTGTAAGGGCAGCCATGGGAGGGCGGGAAAGCTGGTCATGGGAGCGCAACAGCCTGTGGCGGGCTGCTTCTGTACTACGGTTGACCTGTCATTGATCTGATTTCTGATGCCAGGGGAAGGATATGAAAGGAACCATCATCGTCTGTCTGCGTGACATGTTGGCCGAGCAGAACGGACAAAGTCCGAACGGTTGGAAGGATATGCTGGCTGCCTCCGGCATGGACCGGAACAGGGTCATTTTGCTGTCTACCGATGTGGATGATGGCCAGACCCTGGCACTGTTCGGGGAGGCCCAGAAACGCTATTTCAAAAGCCATGAAGAGCTGGCCAATGCCTATGGGCATTACTGGTCGGTGATCTATGCACCCAAGATTTACACGGCCGTCTACAAGGGCGTGAAAAGTGCACGTGATTTCCTGCTCAAGATGGACAAGGTGCATGTGCAGGTTACCGAGACCATGGCCAATGCCCGGCCGCCACGTTTCCAGTATGAGGAAAAGGAAAACGGTGATCTGGTGGTGCATTACATTTCGGCGCGCGGCCTGGTGCATCTTTATGCCGGTCTTGCGCGGGGGATAGGGACTTATTTCGGCGAGAAGCTGGATGTGAAAGTCCTGGAAAACAATCGCGTTTCCATACAGTTCCCTGCGGCAGCAGGCAAGGCGGCCTGAGGCCGGGACTCCGGAATAAAAAAAGGCCCGCAAGAGCGGGCCTTTTTTATGGGCGATGGCTTTTTATCACGCTGCCGCTTTCTGTACAGCAGGCACGGCCCGCAGCACCGGCTTGGCATGCATGCGGTTGGCGCGTTTGAAGGTGCCGAAATCATTGAAGCGCACGCCGTTTTCGCGCATCAGCGGGTACAGGCCCGGGGCCAGCCACTGGCGGATGTAGAAGGCATCGCGCACAACGAAATGGTGGAAGGCGTGGGTGCCGGCAAAATTGAAGCAGAAGAGGTGCAGGGGAATGGCCCAGGGCGTGGTCCAGATCTGGCACTGCTGCACGATATTGCCTTTCTCCACATCGCCGTAATAGTGCATGTTGGAGCTCACGAAGTGCAGGCAGAAGGTACGCAGGGCATTCGGGGCAGCAATCACCACGGCATAGAAATTCACTACGCTCATCACGCTCTCAAGAACCGCTGGAATGGCGGGATGAATGCCGAAGAGGCCCAGCGTGATCAGTGTGGCGTGGTAGACGATGAAGCCATGCCACAGCGCATAGTTGATGACGCCCAGCGGGAAGTAACCCAGTACGTTTTCACGGGCGATGCTGTGGGCTTCTTCTTTGGTTTTGGACACTTCGCGCACAAAGGCGCGCGTCATCTTGTAGGTAGCGAAGGGGCGCAGATAGATGGCCAGCATATTGTCGCCGGTCATGAGCAGACGTTTCACGCCCCACTTCTCGCCATTGGTGATGCCACGCTCTTCCAGATCGGTTTCCGTGCCGGAGACCTTGTGGTGATGGATGTGCAGACGGCGACGCACCCAGGGACTGATGGTGCTGGGGCGGAAGAGCCAGACACCGGCCAGCATGAAGTCGTTCCAGAACTTGTTCTTGCGGAAATACATCATGTGGATGAGATCGTGTTCCAGCTCGTGCAGGATGGACATGCAGAAGGCGGCGAGCGGGATGGCCACATACCAGGCAATGGCACCAGCGTAATAGGCCCAGGCGGTGCCCAGGATGCCGGCGATGCTGGCCCAGAAAATGGTCATGCCGATGGCGTTCTGGTGCTTTTCCAGCCAGGGATGACGGGCGCGCAGGGCATTGCCGGCTTCCAGGATGCCCTGGCGTATGCGCTGGCTGCGGGCGGCGTCTTCGGCATTGATGCGTAGCTCGGAAGCGAGGCGCGACGTGCTGGGTGCTGCGTTGCTGGCGGCGTTCATGGGGTGTCCCTCGATACTGCGGGCAATCCGGCCCGCTTATGTTTTGTCGAGGGTAGGCTAGGGCGGCAGGGGGCATTATGCTTTGCCCGACATGCCAAGCTGTTGACCCAACGCGCCGGGTTGACGGTCTGGCCGCCAATAACGAAGTGCCGACAGCTTCTACACTGATCGGCGCCAACACTGGGCCAAGGCAGTCTTCATGCTCGGAACCTTTCATAACTGGATGCTCATCCTCGGCCGCACCCTCAAGGCCTCTGGCCATGACCTGCAGGCCGGACTGGAGACAGCCGGCCTCAATGTCAGCGAGAGTGGTCAGGGCCGTTTGCCGGTGGATCTGACGCGCCGCATCTGGACCGTGGCCGAGCAGCAAAGTGAAGATCCTGTGCTGGGCCTGTCCATGCTGGAGCAGATCGATTTCACCGACTTCGGCGAGCTGGGCGTGGTCATGGTGGCCGGTGGCAGCCTGCCCCAGGTCATGGAGCGCATCGCTCGTTTCCACCGTCTGCTCACCGATGCCATGTATTACGAAATCGTGGAAGACGAGGACACGCTGGCCATCACCATCCACACCAATGGTGATCCGCACTGGCGCGCTGTGGAGTTTGCCGCCGCCCTCATCATCCGCCTCTTGCGCTTCCGCCTGAATCCGCCGCTGGACCCGTTGTCCGTTTCCCTGGCCTTCCACAATCCGGCCGGCCAGGCGGCTTATGAAGCTTATTTTGCCTGTCCGGTGGAGCTGGATGCGGCGTCCACCACCCTGGTTTTGCCCCTCAAAGGCTATCGCGAGGCGCCCATGGGCTCGGAAGTGGCGCGCCAGTTCGAGCCCCTGCTGGAGCAGAAGTTGGCGACGCTGGAGAGTGATGCCAGCTGGTCGGCCAAGGTCAGCCAGCTCATACGCCAGCGTCTGCAGGATGCCGAACCCACCCTGGCTGATATTGCCTCCTGCCTGCATGTGAGCACGCGCAGCCTGCAGCGCCATCTGGGCGGCGAGGGCAAGACCTTCCAGGAAGTGCTGGACGAAACCCGGCGCGAGATTGCGCGGCAGTGGTTGAGCGGTACAGCGGGCAAGCTGCGCTCCTTGACCGAGCTGGCCCTGTTGCTCGGCTTTTCCAGCAGCAGTGCCTTTTCCCGGGCTTTCCGGCGCTGGTTCGACATGACGCCGGGCCAGGCGGCCCGGGAAAAGAACCTGCGCTAGTCCCGCTGCCTGCTTGTCTTTCCGGTGCATGCCCCTCCCTGCTGTGTGACGGGCTTCACATTTCCGGGGCGGCCCCCCGCTTTCATCTGTGACATATGCCACGCTTCGGGAGGCGCTTGCTGCCTGCCTGTCGCACCTGCATGGTTCAAACAAGGTGTTGTGAAAACAAGAAAAACAGGAAAACAAAACCATAAGCGGCGGGATGCCGCGACCTGATGGGGTTCCTTCATGTCGCTAGTGCTACTGCTAGTCATTCTTCTGGTCGTCAAGACCGCCATCATCGGCTTGCTGCTCTGGTTCTGGCTGCAGCAACGCCAGCAGCAACAGCTGCTCAAGCTGCGCCTTGAAGCCAGCGAAGCCCAGTATCACCAGGTCATGTTCGTTTCTGATCTCTGCATGGCCGTGCTGGATGAAACCTGCCATGTCACGGACTGGAATCCCTCGCTTGAACGTCTCTATGGCGCCACGCGCGCTGAAGCCCTGGGCCAGCAATTCTTCCTGAAATATGCCCCGCCGCGTGAAGGCCCGGCACTTTCGGCCCGTGTCATGGCCATGCGCGGCAGTGATGATGTTTTCGAGTTCAGTTTCACGGTGCCGGTGGGCAGCGGCTTGCCGCGCGTGCTGCACTGGCGCGCCCGTCACTTCACCGATCTGCATGATGGCCGGCGCTATCTTTCCCTGGTCGGCAATGATGTCACTGCACTGGAAACAGCACTGGAGCAACTGGCGGGCAGCGAGGCGCGCTTCCGCCAGATGTTCGAATCGGTGCCGGTGGCGCTGGCGCTGATTGATCCCGAAGGTCGCCTGCGCATGGTGAACACTGAAAGCGCACGCTTTTTCGGTTACGACGCGCCCGAGCAGATGGTGGCGCTGAATGTGCAGGAGCTTATCCATCCGGATGACCGGCAGGCGAGTGCGCTGGCGCTGGCGGCCTTGCAGGCGCGTTCCGAAAGCCTCTACCAGATGGAAACCTGTTATCTGCGCCGCGATGGCGTGGCGCGCTGGGGCAATGCGCGTGGCGTGCTGATAGAGCTGGCGCCGGGTCAGCAGTTCTTCCTGGCGCAAATCAGCGATGTGCATGAGCGCAAACAGACAGAAAAAGCATTGATGGAAAGCGAGCGCCGTCTCGCCACCCTGATTGCCAATCTTTCCGGTGCGGTCTATCGCTACGATTTCATGCCGGGCAAGCACAGCCTGCATCACGATTGTGTGCCAGAGTTCCTGAGCGAAGGCGTGGAAATGCTCACTGGCCAACAGCGCCTGCTTTTCCTCAATACCGAAAAACGCCATACCCTGGGCGAGCTGTTGCTGCCGGAAGACCGACCCTTGCTGCAACAGGCATTAGCGTCCGCCATGGACAGCGATGGCCGCTTTGAAGTGATTTACCGCCTGCGCCACGGCATTTCTGGTGTGCGCTGGATTGCCGAGCACGGTCTTGCCTGGCAGCGCCCGGATGGCAGCTGGACGGTGGATGGTCATCTCACCGATATCACGGCTGAACGACAGGCGCGCGAGGCCGAGCAGGTTTACCGCACCCTGGTGGCCGATACGCATACCGGATACATCTGCCTGAGTGCCACAGGCCGTGTGCTCGATGTGAACGAACCTTATTGCGCCATGTTCGGCCTTGAAGCGCCGGAAAAAATCATGGGCCATGCCCTCGCACCCATGGTGTCAGCCGGTTATGCCGATACCCTGCAGCAATTTCTCGGTCGCGTGATCAGCGAAGGCGGTCTGCACGATGTGCAATTCCATTATCAGCGGCCTGATGGCGTACATCTCTACACGCTGGTGAATGCCATTGCCGTGCCGGAGGACGAGCAGACGGTGGTGAAGTGCCTGCTGGTGGACATCACGCGTACCAAAATTGCCGAGCGCGCGCGGCGCGAATCGGAACAGCGCTATCGCAGTCTCTTCGATACCAATATCAATGGCATCTGCTTCCTTTCCCTGGACGGCGCCGTAGAGGCAGCCAATCCTGCACTCTGCCGCATGCTGGGCCTGCAAAGTGGCGACCTGGCCAATGTCGGGCTGAATCTGCAGGAAATAACCGCACCGGCCTGGCAGGAAGCCGATGCGCGTGCGCGTGAACAAATCCTCATGCGTGGCTGGTGCGATTCCTATCGCAAGGAACTGCGCCACGTGGATGGCAGTCATGTACCCGTTTCCATACAGGCCTGGCTGGTGCGTGATGACAATGAAGTACCGCAGCGCATCATGTGCGTGGTGCGCGACATCACTGATATCACGCGCATGGAGGCCGAGCGAGACCAGTTGCAGCAGGGCCTGCGCCAGGCCCAGAAAATGGAAGCCGTGGGCCAGCTGGCCGGCGGTATTGCGCATGACTTCAACAATATTCTCGCCAGCATACTGGGTTATGCCGAGCTGGCAGCGCGCCGCCAGCCGCAAAGTGGCGATGCCAAACTCGGCGTTTATCTCGAGCAGATACATGCGGCCGGTGAGCGTGCCCGCGATCTGATACGCCAGCTTCTGCTTTTCAGCCGTGCCGGCAGCAAGGAAGCGCGTGTGCAGGAACTGCCCGCGCTCTTGCAGGAAACCACACGCATGCTGCGCCCCACCTTGCCGGCCAGTCTGCGTCTGCGCACCTATATCAGTCAGGAGCTGCCACCAGTTTGTGTGGACTCCGTGGGCATGCAGCAGGTGGTGATGAATCTCGTCATCAATGCACGTGATGCCTGCGAGGCACATGGCGAAGTCAAACTGATTGCCCGCCATTCTTCAGCGCGAGGTCTGCGTTGTGCCTCCTGCCATGAAGAGTTGCGCGGCAATTGGGTGGAAGTGGCCGTCAGTGATCGTGGTACGGGCATCACCCCGGAATTGCGCGAGCGAATTTTCGATCCTTTCTTCACCACCAAGGGTGTGGGCCAGGGCACCGGCATGGGCCTGGCCGTGGTGCATGGTGTGGTGCATGAATTTGGCGGGCATATCGTGCTGGACAGCAGCCGTGGTGCCACGACCTTCCGCGTGTTGCTGCCGGAGGGCGAAGCCCTGCCGGCTGCAGAAGTGATGACGCTGAATTCCCAGCTGCAGGCCGGCCGTGGCGAGAGCATCATGGTGGTGGATGATGATGCGCTGGTGGCCGGCATGCTGGGTGAGCTGTTGCGTTCGGCCGGTTATGAGCCGCTGATTTTCACCGACAGTACCAAGGCGGCCATGCAACTGGAGGATGTGGCTACACCGGTAGCGGCGCTGATTACCGATCAGGTCATGCCGGGGCTGGAGGGTGACGAGCTCATGCATCTGGCTCGGCGTTATCGTCCGGCCCTGCCCGTGATAAGGCTCAGTGCGCAAGGTGCGCTGTTGCCCGAGACGGTGGATGCCCCGGTATTGGTGAAGCCGGTACAAGGACAGCAATTGCTGCAGACCCTGCAGCACATCATGCAGCACTCGCTCTGGCAGGCCGATCGCCCGCCCGGGGCGGAATACGAATCCATCGAGGAATGAACCGGGGAATAAACGAGATTACAGTCCATGACTCCTGCACATGTACTCATCGTTGAAGATGATCCCATGCTGCGTCGCTATCTGGAGGACGCCTTGCAGGAGTGCGGCTATATCACGCATGTGGCGGGCAATGGCCGTGAGGCAGCCGCATGGCTGCAGAGCCATCATGTCGATCTTGTGCTCACCGATGTGCTGATGCCGGAGCAGGATGGCGTGCGTCTGGTGGCAGAAATCCGGCAGCAGAAAAAACATCTGCCGGTAGTGGCCATGTCGGGGCGGGGGCGCAGTGATCTCAGTGTGGATTCATTGTCGCTGGTGCGCGCCATGGGGGTGGACGCCACGCTGGAAAAACCTTTCTCGCTAGCCGAGCTGGAACGTACTCTGGCTTTTGTGCTTACGCGGCACTGAGCTTTCTCAGTCGGCCCACACGAATTTCATGTCTTCGCCATCGGCAAAGGCTTCGCGCAGACGCTGGTGCATCATCACGAGATTTTCCGGTGTATAGGGCTGGGCGGGATGTTTGCCCCAGACCGGGCCCGGCCAGGCGGCATCGTTCTGGTAGCGGGCGATATGATGCAGATGCAGCTGCGGCACCATATTGCCCAGCGCGCCGATATTGATCTTGTCGGCATTGAAATGCTTTGACAGACGCTCGCTCACCCAGCTCGATTCACGCAGCAGTTGCTGCTGGTTTTTCACGCTGAGCTCGAAGATTTCCCGCAGGTTTTCCAGCCGAGGTACGAGGATGAGCCAGGGGTAGTGCATATCGTTCATGAGCAGGCAGTGGCTGAGCGGAAAATCACCCAGCAGTATGGTGTCGGCGGCAAGACGGGGATGCAGTGAAAACATGAGGAGGCCCGGGGAGATGACGGGCGCACTATAGCAGAAAGGATCTTGCTGCCGTGTGGCTGCAGTCCTGACGGAAACAAAAAGCCCGGCATTGCCGGGCTTTTTTTTGATCCCCCGGCCAAGGATGGCCGGGTCGCGAATCAAGCAGTGTTTTTGCTTGATTCGGCGTGAGCCATTCCGGTGCCCTTATTCATATTGCTGCAAGGCAGGGCCGGAATGGCGTGTCCTGAATAATTCCGGGAGGGAATTATTCAGGACTTACTATCAAAGCCCCATGCCGCGACCGATCATTTCCTTCATGATTTCATTGGTGCCGGCGAAGATGGTGGTGATGCGCGCGTCGAGATAGGCGCGGGCAATCGGGTATTCCATCATATAGCCGTAACCGCCGTGCAGCTGCACGCAGTCATAGCAGACCTTGTTCAGCAGATCGGTGGTCCAGTACTTGGCCATGAAAGCGTCTTCCGGCGTGATGGTGCCGTTCACGCACTTCATCACCAGCGTGTCGATGAAATTCTTGCCGATGGTGATTTCGGTCTTCATCTCGGCCATCTTGAAACGGTTGGCCTGGAAGGTGCCGATGGGCTTGCCGAAAGCCTTGCGCTCCTTCACGTATTCCAGCGTGTGCTCCAGCGCGTATTCAGCACCGGCGATAGCGCCGATGGCGCAGACCATGCGCTCCTGCGCCAGCTTCTGCATCAGGTACATGAAGCCCATGCCGGGCTGGCCCAGCAGGTTGTTTTTCGGGATGACGACGTTTTCGAAAGACAGCTCGGCGGTGTCCTGCGAGTCCATGCCCATCTTGTCCAGCTTGCGGCCACGGTTGAAGCCTTCCATGCCGCGCTCCACCACCAGCAGGGTGATGCCCTTGCCTTCGAGGTTGGCCGCCACGATGACGATGTCGGAAAGGATGCCGTTGGAGATGAAAGTCTTGGCGCCATTCAGGATGTAGTGGTCGCCCTTGTCTTCCAGCTTGGTCTTGATGGCCTTGAGGTCGGAGCCGGTGCCGGGTTCGGTCATGGCCACGGCGAGGATTTTTTCGCCGGAGCAGATGCCGGGCAGCCAGCGCTGCTTCTGTTCTTCGGTAGCAAAGCTGTTGATGTAGGGCGCGATCACGTCATTGTGCAGGCCGAGCGCAAAACCGGATTCGCCGATACGGGCCAGCTCTTCCAGCATGATCTGCGAATAACGGAAATCGGTGAGGCCGAGGCCGCCGTACTGTTCGTCAACGAAGGGGGCGCAGAAGCCGTTTTCGCCGGCCTTCTTCCACACTTCGCGCGACACGATGCGGTCTTTCAGCCACTGCTCCTGATGCGGCTTCACTTCGACTTCGCAGAATTTGCGGAAGCTGTCGCGGAAGATTTCGTGTTCGGATTCAAAGTGCGGGCGGGCGGACATGGCAAAGTCTCCGGGATGCAAAAGTGGTGGGGCCAATCGGGCCTGTGAAAAGTGCTGCGCCGGGGCGCTGGCAGGACCGCGCGAGTCTCCCCTTGCTGCCTTGAGCCGCCAATGACTCCAGAGTCCAAAATTACTGACATTAATGCTCAGGGGCGATGCGGGGCTGTTGCTCTTCTGGTAACCTCATGATTCCAAAAGGTAATTGAGTCCTTTGATGTGACCCGTGGCAGTATCACCATCGCCTATGTGAAGCGCCTGCTGGCTGACACCGCTCGCCAGGGCGCTGACATAGCCAGCCTGTTCCGGGAGGCTGGCCTGGATCCGGCCCTGTTGGGGCAGGAAGACATGCGCATGGGCATGGGTGATTTCATACGCCTGCTGCAAACCGTGATGCGTCGTACCGAGGACGAATTCCTCGGTCTGGGTCGTGGTACCCGCTCCAAGCCCGGCACCTTTTCCATGATGGCGCATGCCGTCATCAACTGCCCCGACCTTGGCTCCGCCATCGCGCGTTCGGCGCAGTTCTACCAGATCGTGGATTTTCCGCTGGAGCTGCGCGTGGAGCGTGGCGAGCGCGAGAGCCGGCTTATCCTGACTGCCGCTGCTGCCGAGCACGGCAATATCATGGAGGCCATCATTTTCATTTCCCTGCGTTTCTGGAGCTGGCTCACCGGCCGCAATCTGGACCCGGTAGCGCTGCAGCTGGATTTTCCGGAGCCGCCGCAGTCGGAAGAATTCCGCCGTTTGTTTCAGGGGCCCATCACCTATAACAATGCACGCACCGCCATTGTCTTTCCGACGTCGTGGCTTTCATTGCCGCTGGTGCAGAATCCGCTGTCGCTGTCGAAATTCCTCAAGGACTCGCTGGCACTCATCATCGTCGGCAATCGCCAGCCCATAGGCCTGCCCGAGCAGATACGCGCCATCATTTCCAAGGGTTATGGCAATGCCTTTCCGGATTTCGCCCAGGTGTGTGAAACCCTGAACATGACGCCGCAAACCCTGCGTCGTCGTCTCAAGGAAGAAAACACCAGCTATCAGGCCATCAAGGACAGCATTCGCCAGGATGCCGCGCGCTATTACCTCGCCAAGGAAGAGCTTTCCATTGACGAGATTGCGCTGATGATGGGCTTTTCAGAAGCCAGCTCGTTTCACCGTGCTTTCAAGAAATGGACGGGACAAACGCCAGCGGCCTGGCGCCGCGAATTGCTGGGCCTGCCACCGGAGGCCGGTGACAGTGATGATGAAGAAGGCTGGGTGGCGGGTTAAGGCCGGCTGCGAAACGGAATTCAGT
>JAVHYE010000112.1:0-5204 GCA_031119295.1 Pedobacter sp.
GCTACACCGGGACTTGAACCTGGGACATCAGCATTATGAATGCTGCGCTCTAACCAACTGAGCTATGTAGCCAACGCAAGAGGCGCGCATTTTCGCGATGGGGGAGGCCCCTGTCAAGCGTGGCCTAGGCTGGCTTCTTCCTTCTCGGTAAGACGGGTGACCAGAAGCTGGTCGACGCGGTGGTTCTCGATATCCACAACCTCGAATTTATAGCCGGCATGCGTCACGGCATCGGTCAGCTTGGGCACTTTGCGCAGGCTGTACATGATGAAGCCGGCAATGGTTTCGTAATTGCTGTCTTCCGGGAAATGGCTGATATCCAGTGCGCGCATCACGTCTTCCACGGGCGTGAGGCCATCCACCAGCCAGCTATTGTCGTCGCGCTTCACGATCTGTTTCTGGAAGGGGGCGACAAGATCGCCCATCACCGTGCTCATCACGTCGTTGAGCGTGATCAGGCCCACCACCAGGGCGTATTCATTCAGCACGATGGCGAAGTCCTCTCGGCTGGCGCGGAACTGGGTGATGAGCTCGGAGAGGGTGAGACTGTCGGGAATGGTCAGTACCGGCTTCAGCCAGGGCGCTTTTTCCAGCGTCAGCGGCTGATTGTCGATGATGCGGGAGAGCAGGTCCTTGCTGTCGGCATAACTCACCAGGCGGTCTATCACATCATCGCAGACCAGGTATTTGGAATGGCTGTGCTGGGCAATTTTCTGCTTCAGCTCCTGCTCGCTCTCCTGCAGCGTGAGATAGATGATGCTGTCGCGCGTGGTCATGGCAGAGGAAACCAGACGTGATTCCAGCTCGAACACATTTTCGATGAGGTGCTGTTCCTGCTTGGCCACCACGCCGGCTTCAGCGCCGGCATCCACCATGGCGGAGACATCGTCGTAGGTGATGTCGTCCGCGCGATGGCCGGGCTGGCCCAACAGAGCCAGCATCCAGTCGGACAGCGCAGTGAAAAACCATACGACGGGTTTGAACGCGGTAATGCAAAAGCGCATCGGACCGACGACACGCAGCGCGAGCTTTTCTGGCGCAATCATGGCCAGACGTTTGGGCAGCAGATCGGCAAACAGGATGAAGACGCTGGTGATGGTGAGGAAGGAGCAGATAAAGCTGAGCGTCTCCAGCGCCGGTCCGGCATAGGCCAGCTCCAGCAGGGAGCGGTAATAGGGCGTCAGCGAAGCCTCGCCGAAGATGCCGGCAAGAATGGCGATGGCATTGAGGGCAATCTGTATCACGGTGAAGAAGTGGCCGGGGCGACTCTGCAGATCCAGTACCTGGGCGGCACGGGTGCTGCCTTCCTCCACCATGACATGGAGTTTGATCTTGCGAGCCGAGGCCAGGGCGATTTCCGCCACGGAAAAGAAGGCGCTCACCACGATCAGCGCCAGCAGTATGAAAAGTTCCTGAGACAGGCTCACTAGGGCCGCTCCATCAATATGACGGCGCCCAGTATAGCCTTGTGGCCTGTTTGAAACGAAAGGGGGAGAGAAAGGGGGTAAATCGGGGGAGTTCAGCAGAAGTTGAGGCTTTGATGCGTGGTGCAGGGCAAGGCGCGAGCCGCCCGAACCACCGCAGTTTACTAGGTGTAAATGAGGATGGCCCGGGAGCTTCGCAGCGCAGCCATGCGCCGCGCTGCGAAGCCGGATTACTTAGACATTGAAGCGGAAGTGCATTACATCGCCATCTTTCACGATGTACTCCTTGCCTTCCAGACGCCATTTGCCGACTTCCTTGGCACCGGCTTCACCGTTGTATTTCACGAAGTCTTCATAGGCCACGACTTCCGCGCGGATAAAACCTTTTTCGAAGTCGGTATGGATGACACCGGCAGCCTGTGGGCCGGTAGCGCCGATTTTCACCGTCCAGGCACGCACTTCTTTGACGCCCGCGGTGAAATAGGTCTGCAGGCCTAGGAGCTTGTAACCGGCGCGGATCACACGATTGAGGCCGGGCTCTTCCATGCCCAGTGTTTCCAGGAATTCGGCCTTGTCGGCTTCGTCCAGCTCGGCAATTTCCGCTTCGATCTTGTTGCAGATTGGCACGACCACGGCATCTTCGGCGGCGGCATATTTCACCACGGCATCCAGATGCGGATTGTTTTCAAAGCCGTCTTCGGAAACGTTGGCGATATACATCACCGGCTTGGTGGTGATGAGGCAGAGCGGCTTGAGGATGAGCAGCTCGTCTTTATCCAGGTTGAGCGAGCGAGCACGCTGGCCTTCGGAAAGTGCCGGCAGGATTTTTTCGATGACCGCTTTCAGTGCCTGAGCTTCCTTGTCGCCACCCTTGGCCTGCTTTTCCACGCGCTTGAGCGCTTTCTCGGCGGTATCGAGATCGGCCAGCGCCAATTCCATATTGATGATTTCGATGTCATCCACCGGATTGATGCGGTTGGAAACGTGAATCACATTGTCGTCTTCAAAGCAGCGCACGACATGGGCAATGGCATCGGTCTCGCGGATATTGGCGAGGAACTGGTTGCCCAAGCCTTCACCTTTGCTGGCGCCGGCAACAAGACCGGCGATATCCACGAACTCCATGGTGGCGGGTACCACGCGCTCGGGGTTCACGATTTCCGCCAGCTTGTCCTGACGCGGATCGGGAATGGGCACGATGCCGGTATTGGGCTCGATGGTGCAGAAAGGAAAATTCTCGGCAGCAATGCCGGCCTTGGTCAGGGCATTGAAGAGGGTGGACTTGCCGACATTGGGGAGTCCGACGATGCCGCAGTTGATGGCCATTTCTGTTTACCTCGTTGGGTGGGCGCTAACGCCTCACGCTTTGAAACCGTTCAGTTTGTTCATGGCCTGGCTGAGTTTGCCGGCAATGATGTCATCACTTAATGACAGGGCCTCGTCAACGGCGCGATCAATCAGATCCTGCTCCGAGGAGGGCGCTTTGGTGAGTACGAAGCCCGAGACTTTTTTCGCATCGCCCGGATGGCCTATGCCTATGCGCAGGCGATGAAACGTATTGTGGTTGGCGAGGGCGCGAATGATGTCGCGCAGGCCGTTGTGACCGCCGTGGCCGCCGCCGGTTTTCAGGCGTACGGTGCCGGGCGGCAAATCGAGTTCATCATGCGCGACGAGGATTTCGTCCGGCATGATTTTGAAAAAAGTGGCGAGTGCACCCACGGACTGACCGGAAAGATTCATGAAGGTCGTGGGGATGAGCAGGCGCAGGTCCTGGCCTTGCACGGTGCCGCGGCCGCTATAGCCGTGATATTTCGGCTCGTTGGCGAGACGTATGCCGTATTTTTCCGCGAGCGCTTCCACATACCACTGGCCGGCATTGTGCCGGGTGGCTGCATATTCGGGCCCGGGATTACCGAGGCCGACAATGAGTTTCAGTGCGCTCATGGTCGTCTTTCATCTGGCAGCATGCGCTGCAGGCGAGGGCATTATCGCGGTGCTTGCCGCCATGACCAAGCCGGTTTTTCCACCAAGAAAAAGCGGGGCCTGAGCCCCGCTTTTTTGACCCCGCTTCCGATTACTCGGCAGCCTTGGGCTCGTCTGCTTCCACGCGCGACTTGTGCACGTTGGCAATCGGCTGGTCGTGGTCGTGACCCAGTGCCAGGGAGGGAACTTCCACACCCTTGGGCAGCTTGACGTCGGAGATGTGCAGGGTGGTGCCGATGTGCACGTCCTTCAGATCCACTTCCAGGTATTCCGGCAGGTCGGCTGGCAAGCAGGCGATTTCCAGTTCGGTGGCCATGATGGCGATTTCGCCGCCTTCCAGCTTCACGCCTACGCAAGTGTCCTGGTTCAGGTAGTGCACCGGAACGCGCATGGTCAGCTTGTGGGTGGCGTCGATGCGCAGGAAGTCAGCGTGCATCGGCGTGTTCTTGGCCGGGTGACGCTGCAGGGCCTTGATCACGGCCTGCTGCGGCTGGCCATCGATATTGATGGTCAGCACGTGGGAGTAGAAAGCTTCGCTTTCCAGGGCCTTCACCAGCTCGCGCAGTTCCAGGGAGATGGACTGGGCAGGGGCGGTGCCACCGTAAATCACGGCGGGGACTTTGTTTTCCAGACGGCGAAGGCGGCGGCTCGCACCTTTCCCTTCGTCCGACCGGGCTATCGCGTTCAGCGTGAAGCTAACAGACATGATATGTCTCCGGTTTTCCCGCAAGGCCCTGCGACCAGGCGTTTGCGGTGTTGCAAATGCTGCGCGGAATTGCGCGGCACGTTTTCATCGCGTCATGTTCTGGCTGCTTACAGCAGCTCGAACATGGCGCTGATGGATTCTTCGTTATTAATACGGCGTACGGTCTCGGCCAGCATGGGTGCCAGCGATACCTGGCGGATGCGACCGCAGGCCAGTGCTTCGTCGGTGAGCGGAATGCTGTCGGTGACAACCAGCTCGTCCAGCGAAGAGTTTGTGATGTTGGTAATGGCGGCACCGGACAGTACAGCGTGCGTGCAATAGGCCACCACGCGGCGGGCACCGAAATCCTTGAGGGCAGCTGCTGCCTTGCAGAGCGTGCCGGCGGTGTCGACCATGTCATCAACGATCACGCAGTCGCGGCCTTTCACGTCACCGATGATGTGCATCACCTGCGATTCATTGGCCTTGGGGCGGCGCTTGTCGATGATGGCGAGATCGGCATCATCAAGCTGTTTTGCTACAGCACGTGCACGCACCACGCCGCCGACGTCGGGCGAGACCACCATGAGGTTGTCATAGCCCTGCTTTTCCAGATCGGACAGCAGCACGGGCGAGGCGTAGATATTGTCCACGGGAATGTCGAAGAAGCCCTGGATCTGGTCGGCGTGCAGATCAACCGTGAGCACGCGGTCCACGCCGACCGTGGTCAGCATGTCGGCGACAATCTTGGCGGTGATGGGCACACGTGCGGAACGTACGCGACGATCCTGGCGGGCATAACCGAAATAGGGAATCACAGCGGTGATGCGGCCGGCCGAAGCGCGGCGCAGGGCATCGGCCATCACGATGATTTCCATCAGGTTGTCATTCGTGGGCTTGCAGGTGGACTGCAGGATGAACACATCCTTGCCGCGCACATTGTCGTTGATCTCGATAGCGATCTCGCCATCAGAGAAAGTGCCGACATGGGCATCACCCAGCGCAATATGAAGCTGGCTGGCAACCTTGCGGGCCAGTTCGGGATTGGCGTTACCGGTGAAGAGGACCAGATTGGGCATGATGGCGGCTGGCTGTGTTTAAAAGTGAAACGT
>JAVHYE010000112.1:5304-10789 GCA_031119295.1 Pedobacter sp.
TGGCAGGGGCGGCTGGATTCGAACCAACGCATGGCGGGATCAAAACCCGCTGCCTTACCGCTTGGCGACGCCCCTTCATTTGCGCATCCGCTACCTCGCGGATGCTGTCGCCTTTTGCGGAGCGTGTCCGTAAAAGGCTCGCGCCAATCCTGCGGATTGGCGGCGACCCATCACTGGGTCGCCTCTTCGTTCATCACTGTTGTCAGTGGTTTCAGCTGAGGCTTTTTTGAAGCCGTGAGCGCTTTATGTGCTCAAAGCTTCCAGTGCGATATGCGCTGGTGACCTGTTTCGGCCGCGAGTGACAAAGCCCGGTATCGGGCTGCTCGCAAGCCGGGCTTCGGCCGTTTCACGATCTGCACATTCCAGGAAGCAGCAGGCGCCGGTTCCTGTCATTTTTGCGGGGCCGTGAAGACCTAGCCAAGTCAGAGCTGCATCGACCTCGGGAGCCTGCTTTCTGACGACGTTTTCGCAGTCATTTCGAAGGCTTGGGAGCGTACCCCCCCCGAGAAAGGCGGCTAATGTAATGGCGGGGGTAGAGCGTGTCAAATCCGCATGGTTGAAGACTTCCGCGGTGCTGACATGGGCTTTGGGAGTGAGAACGAGGTAGTACGGTTCGGGTATTTCCACGGGCGTGAGGTGTTCGCCGACGCCTTCTGCAAAAGCGGCCCGGCCGCGTACAAAAACGGGCACATCGGCGCCCAGTTTCAGGCCCAGTGTGGCCAGGCGGTCTTCATCCAGTTGCAGACTCCAGAGCCGGTTCAGTCCCAGCAGGGCGGTAGCGGCATCGGAAGAGCCGCCGCCTATGCCACCCCCCATGGGCAGTCTTTTTTCCAGGCGGATGTCGGCACCCAGCGTGCAGGCAGTTTCAGCCTGCAGCAGGCGTGCGGCGCGCACGATGAGGTTCTGTTCGGCGGGAACGCCGGCCAGCTCCGGCAATAGCGTGATTTGCCCGTCGTCACGAAGGCTGAAATGCAGGGTGTCGGCTTCTTCTATGAACTGGAAGACGGTCTGCAGCAGGTGGTAACCGTCAGCACGGCGGCCGGTGATATGAAGGAAGAGATTGAGCTTGGCTGGTGCCGGCAGACTGAAGGTGTTCACGGTGCACTATCCGCCACGGGCGGCTCGCCCAGGGCTTCGGGCGTCAGCCGCCACAGGCCGATGATGACGGTGGCCTTGCCTTCCGGTCCTTCCAGGGTGAGCTTGCGCGGCAGATTGGGCGCCTCCTCGCTCCATTCCAGGTAGTCGATGGTCCAGCCATCTTCCTTTATACGGGTGAGCTTGCCGTCCGGGCCGCGCTCGATTTCAGCCTTGGCCGAGCCCGGTTCCGCCTTGATCCAGTGCAGGGCGTGCGAGACGGGTGCCCGACGCTTGGTCGTCATTTCCAGAAGGTCTTCCAGTGAGCTGGCGCTTACTTCTTGCTTGAGATTGTCGGCCTGCAGGCGGACTTCCCCGGGACGGCCATTGAGCTCGGCCCGGCCCAGGCCCAGGGGGCCGCGCACGATGATGCGGTAGTCCTCGCCCTTTTGCGTCCAGGTGAAATAGATATTGCCGCCGCGGCTTTGTGTCTTGATGGCCGCCTTGCCTTCAGCCTCCCAGTGTTCGGGCAGGGCAGGATTGGACCACACGGCCGTGGGCCGGCTGGCGCAGCCAGCGAGCAGCACGCTGCCGGTCAGCAGCAGGGACAGGAGAAGGCGGGAAAGCAGGGCGGAATTTTTCACAGCAGGATGTTTCACGAGGGATCAAGGCGCTGGCGCGTCTCGGGAATATGGGTGCTCTTGGGGTGCTGGCGCAGGGCCTCGGTCCAGATGCGGCGGGCTTCGTCCTTTTTGCCGGAGGCCCAGAGTACTTCGCCCAGATGGGCAGCAATCTCGTCATCCGGGTACAGGGCATAGGCACGGCGCAGATCGTCGAGGGCGCCATTGGCATCGCCGCGCTTGAACTTGACCCAGCCCATGCTGTCGATGATGGCGGGGTCGTCGGGCTTGAGTTCGTGGGCGCGCCGGATGTAGGCCTCGGCCTCGTCCAGGCGGCTGGTGCGGTCGGCCAGGGTGTAGCCCAGGGCGTTCAGGGCGCTGGGGTTGTCCGGCTCATAGCGCAGCACTTCGCGCATATCGGCTTCGAAATCGTCCAGGCGGTTGAGCTTTTCCGCGGCCATGGCACGGGAAAGCAGCAGCAGGGTGTTTTCCGGCTGGTCCTTGAGGGCGGTATCCAGCAGATCCCAGGCTTCTTGTGCCTGTCCGCTTTCGCTCAGCAGCTCGGCTTCCAACTGGTAGAGGGGTACGGCCAGCTCGGGGGTGAGGGTGCGTGCCTGGGCGAGACGGGCGCGGGCCTCGGGGGCCTGGTTCTGGCTGACCAGGATGCGCACGATCTCGGCCTGCGCCGGCAGGTACTGGTTGCCGGGCTGCACGCTTTCAAAGGAGCTGATGGCGGCATCCTTGTTGTTCTGGCGCAGATTGAGCAGGCCCAGATAGTAGTTGGCCTCGTCCGCATGGGTTTCGCTGCTGGCCAGGGTTTCCAGCTCGCGCCGGGCGACATCGTCATGGCGATTGTCATAGGCGATGAGAGCGAGGCTGAGGCGCAGGCTGTCGTCCTGCGGCAGGCGCTCCACCAGGCTCTGGAATTCGCGCTCGGCGCCATCGAGATTGCCCGAGCGTATGAGGGCGCGACCGTAGTTGAGGCGCAGGCTGTAGCTGTCCGGCTGTTTTTTCAGGGCGCTGGCCAGCAGGCTGGCGGCGTCCTTGCTGCGCCCGACTTCGGTGAGCAGCTTGGCATTGAGCAGGGTGATCTGGCTGCTTTGCGGGCGCAGCTTGTGCGCTTCCTCGGCAATCTCCAGTGCCTCGGCAGGTTTGCCGCTCTGCGCCTTGAGCAGGGCCTGGCCGAAGAGCAGGTGGGCATTGTCCGGGCGCGTCTTGGCGAGCTGGCCGAGCTGGTTGAAAAGCTCGTCACGGGCGGTCTGCGTGGCCGGAACGGCTGCCATGAAGAGCTGCTCCAGATCGGCTTCCGGCTGCAGTTGCAGCAGGTGGTCCAGGGCGTCGGTGGCGATGTCGAAGCGCAGCTGGCGCAGGGCATTGAGGCTGAGCAGATACCAGGCATCGGCTGCCTGGGGGCTGACTTCGGTCCAGAGCTTGGCCATTTCCAGGGCCTGGGGCTGGTTCAGCACCTGGGCCACGGTGGTAGCGCGGGCTACCACGGCCGGATCACGTGTCTTGCGTGCTTCGGCCAGATAATTTTCCAGGGTGATGTCGGCATGCTGGCGCTGCGCCGCAAATTCGGCGACCAGCAGGGATTCCAGTGTCTTGGCCGGGAAGGGCCGTAGCGGCGGCTCAGCAGCTTCGGGCGCAGGCTGCGCTATTGCAGCGGCGGGCGTCGCGGCGGCTGCCACTGGCGCAGCGGGGCGTGAGGCACAGGCGACAAGCAGGGGCAGCAGGACGAAGGGAGCAACACGGTACAGCGGCATAGGAATAGGGGTTCTTGTAGTGCCATACGCACGGAGTGTGCAGGCATCTTGGCAAAAAAGCGCAGACTCAGCCAGCCGGCCCCTGTGCGGAATTCGTATTCTGTCGGTCCTTGCTCCGCTTGGTCGGTGGGGTATGGGAGTGGCCGGCGGGTTTGTCTTTGCGCAGGCTATCCCGCAAAATTCGGCTCCCTTTTACTTGGCTTGCTTGTATGAGGGATGTGCACCGGGATTTTCCGGGCACGGGAGTCTGCCTGCCGCCTTTATCCCTATCAGACGGCTTGCGGCTACCGATCATTTCAGGAAACAGCTTTCCATGGGGCTGCTTGCTCTTGGCATCAACCACAAGACTGCTTCGCTGGATCTGCGCGAAAAAGTCGCCTTCACCCCCGAGGCCATGACGCTGGCCCTGCGTGAAGCCGTGCGCGAAGCCGGAGTGCGCGAGCTCGCCATTCTCTCTACCTGCAATCGCACCGAATTCTATGGCGTGCTGCCCGAGCAGCAGGGCGAGGCCTTGCTGGCCTGGCTGGGCCGTCATCACCAGATCAGCTTGAGCGAAATTTCCGCCAGCATTTACCAGTACGAAGACGAAGAGGCCGTGCGCCACATGATGCGCGTGGCGGCGGGTCTGGACTCCATGGTGCTGGGCGAGCCGCAGATTCTCGGCCAGATGAAAACCGCGTATTCGCAAGCGGCCGATGCCGGCACGCTGGGGCCTGAGCTGGAGCGTTTGTTCCAGACGACTTTCTCGGCCGCGAAACAGGTGCGCACCGATACCAGCATCGGCGCCAATCCTGTTTCGGTGGGTTTTGCGGCCGTCATGCTGGCACGCCAGATTTTTGCTGATCTGCGTGATAGCGAGGCCCTGCTGGTGGGGGCGGGTGAAACCATTGAGCTCGTCGGCAAGCATTTGTACGAGCAGGGCGTGACGAAAATCACCGTGGCCAATCGCACGCTTTCGCGCGGTCTCGAGCTGGCGCAGCAATTCGGTGGCCGCGCCATCACCCTGGAAGAAATTCCGGAAGCGCTGGTGCATGCCGATATCGTGATTTCCTCCACCGCGTCGCCGTTGCCGATACTGGGCAAGGGCATGGTGGAGCGGGCGCTGAAAAAGCGCCGGCACAAACCGGTGTTCATGGTGGATATTGCCGTGCCGCGCGATATCGAGCCGGAAGTGGCCGAGCTGAACGACGTCTATCTCTATAGCGTGGACGATCTGCAGTCGGTCATAGAAGAAAACATGCGCTCGCGTCAGGAAGCGGCGGTGGCGGCGGAAGACATCGTCACCAGCCGTGCTACGCAATTCATGTCGCAGCGTCGCGAGCAGGGCGCTTTTTCTACGGTGACAGCTTATCGCCAGCAAGCGGAGCAGTTGCGCGAGCAGGAATTGCAGCGCGCGCTGGCCAGTCTGCAAAAAGGTGCTGATCCGGCGGAAACGCTGGAGCGACTCAGTCGCACCCTGACCAATAAATTCCTGCATGCCCCCAGCGTGGCCCTGAAAAAGGCCGCTGCCGATGGTGAATTTGAAAAACTGGGCTGGGCCGCGGTACTGCTGGGTGTGACGCGTGATGCGGCATTGCCGCCCAGTCGTGACCAGCGTCGTGAGGCCGTCCGTAATGACAGCCGCGACAAGCGTCAGCACGATGACGGCGATGCGGCCTGAGGCCGCGGTGGTAGATACATGAAGTCCTCCCTGCGCAGCAAGCTGGAAAATCTCGTTGACCGTGCCGAAGAAGTGGGCGCCCTGCTGGCCGATCCCGGCGTGATTTCTGATAACGACCGCTTTCGCAAACTGTCTAAAGAGCATGCCGAGCTGGAGCCTGTGGTGCAGGCTTTCAATGCCTGTCGTGAGGCCGAGCGCCAGCAGGAAGAGGCGAAGTCCTTGCTGAAAGACCCGGACTTCCGTGAGATGGCCGAGCAGGAAATCCGCGACAGCGAAGGGCGTATTGCCACGCTTGAAGCCGAGCTGGAGCGCGCCATGCTGCCGCGCGATCCCAATGACAGCTGCAATATCTATCTGGAAGTGCGTGC
>JAVHYE010000113.1 GCA_031119295.1 Pedobacter sp.
TGCTGATGGAAACCATGCGCACGCAAAGCCTCATGGTTTTCCACCAGCCGCATCTCAATGCCATCGCCACGGCACTGCCGGCCTGCAATATGCTGCTGGGCAAACCCATGCCGGTGAATGCAGCCGCCACCTTTTACCGCGAGCTCGCTGCAGGCCAGAAGACGGCTTTCAATCCGGCCACGCAACTGCAATGGTTGGTGGACAGCAAGGAGCGCCTGCTGGAATACCAGCAACTCGCAAAATCCCTGGGCACTACCCTGCGCGTGAATCTGGAGGTGGATGTCGGCCTGCATCGTGGCGGCCTGCATTCAACGGAAGAACTGACCACTCTTCTCGACATCATTTCACCACCCGACAGCGGCCTCGAGTTTTCCGGCTTCATGGGGTACGACGCTCATGTGGGGAAAATTCCGTCCGTACTGGAAAGTCGTGAAACCAGCTTCAAGAAAGCATGCGATATTTATCGCAGTTTCCAGAATGCACTTTTCGAAAAGCTGCCCGAGCTGAAAGAAAAACCTCTGACCTTCAATGGCGGCGGCAGCCCCACGCTGCGCCTGCACGGCAAGGACTCTCCTCTGAATGAAGTGGCGGCCGGTTCCTGCTTCGTCAAACCCACGGATTTTGATCTGGAGTTGCTGGCCGACCTCGAGCCCGCGGCCTTTATCGCCACACCGGTGCTGAAAACCCTGGAAGGCACCACCATTCCCGGCATTGAAGGCATGCGTGGTCTCTTATCGACCTGGAACCGCAACCAGCAGCGCAGCTATTTCATTTATGGCGGCCTCTGGCAGGCGCATTACGAATCACCGCCCGGGCTCTTCGATAACTCGCTGTATGGCAAGAGCAGCAATCAGGCCATCGTCAACAGCTCGCATCGCGTATCGCTGCAAGTGAACGATCAGATATTCCTGCGCCCCACGCAAAGCGAACGCGTGCTGCTGGAGTTCGGCGATATCGGTGTGATCAGCGGTGGCAAGCTCTCGGCATGGTGGCCTGTGCTGCCGACATGAAACACTGGCCACTGTTTGCTGCCTTTCCCGGGCTGGAAGCCGCACTCCAGCCCGAAGCACTGGCCGCCCTGCCCACACCGGTAGAAGCCATCCCCGCATTAGGCGCGAAGGCTTGGATAAAACGCGACGACATCAGTCATCCCGTATACGGCGGCAACAAGATACGCAAACTGGAATTCGTGCTGGCAGATATCCGCCGTAAAAAATCACGGCATGTGATCACCTTTGGCGCTACCGGCACCAATGCCGGGATTGCTGCCAGCATGATATGTCGCGATGCCGGCCTGCCCTGCACCATCATCACCTTTCCCCAGCCCGAAACCGCCACCGTGCAGCAGAACCGGAAGTGGCTGCAGCATTTCGGCGCTGGCCTGCAGGCCAGATCATCGTTGTGGCAGGCCGTGCTGAGTTTCTATCTGCACCCGGGCCGCTTGCGCAGCGACAACTACTTTCTCTTTGCCGGCTGCTCCAATCCCGTCAGTACGTTTGGCTATCTCAATGCCGTTTTTGAATTGCGCGAGCAGATCGAAGCCGGCCTCTGCCCCGAGCCAGCCGATATAGTAGTCGCCGTCAGCAGTGCCTCCACACTGGCCGGACTCAATCTCGGCGTGGCACTGGCCGGATTGAAGTCACGCGTGCACGGCATACGGGTGGCTGCAGAAAAACTCGGCCCCTTTGCTGCGTGTACGCCAGCCGTGGTGGAAAAAATGCAGAGCGATGCCCTGCGCTTCATGCAAACGCAGGGCGTGCATATGCCGGCATTCACTCTGCCTGCCGTCAACATGGATGGGACTTATTTCGGATCGGGCTATGGCGAAGGTACGGAGAAGGCCGCACAGGCCATGCGCATCATGACGCAGGCAAGCGGCCTGCCGCTGGAGAGCACTTACAGCGGCAAGGCAGCCGCTGCTTTTCTGGACCGGCTCGCCACGGCGACGCAGCCGGTCCTGTTCTGGAACACCTTCAACAGCCGGCCGCTCCCGCAAGAGCAGCCCTGAGCCTCACTTGCCGTCGGCCTTGAGCAGACCGTTCACCTTGGCGATATAAGCGGCTTCGGCATCGGCCGAACTCATGCCCTTGAGCTTTTCCCAGGCATCGTATTTGAGACGACCCGTAACATTGAGCATGCCGGGGCGCTCGCCCTTGGGGGCATCACCTGCCGTGGCCTGCTTGAAGCTGGCATAAAGCTCCAGCAAATCACTGGGGCCGGGCTTCTGGCTCAGGGTGTGTACGTCTTTCTGGGCCTTATCAAATGCGCTCATGGAGTGGTCCTGATCGTGAATAACAGGAGGCTGATCTTAGGGCCTGTCAACGCATCTGGCGACACGAGCGTTCTGTTCTAGGTGATACGCTGGTTCCGCCCGCAAGGGCTACACAAATACCCAGCCTCTGTCACAGAACATAACGCTTGGCCCACCGAGAATGGCGGGCATTACGCCCCGGAGAAAGCGAATGGATACCCACAGCACAGAACGCCGCCTGCACCCGCTCATGATGGCCGCTGCCGTCAGCATCATCATCTTCTGCGGTGTCGGTGTGGCCGCCATCTCGGGCCTGTTGCCCATGGCAAAAAGCGAATCGCATCCCGAGCCTCTGGCCGAGGCGACAACGCCTGCAGCTGAAACAGTCGCCGCAACACCGGCGCCAGTTGCCGAAACCGTGGCACCAGCGCCTGCCGCTCCGGCCCCGGTCAGCAAGCCGCATCGCCATGTGGCCAGCTCTGAGCCCAAGGCAGCTCCTGTCTGCTACAGCTGCGGCACCGTGGTCGCCGTGAATGCCGTCAAGGTACAGGGCAATGCCAGTGGAGTTGGCGCTGTCGGTGGCGCCGTTGCCGGTGGCGTGGTGGGCCATCAGTTCGGCAAGGGCCACGGCAAGGACGCCATGACCGTGCTGGGCGCACTGGGTGGCGCACTGGCCGGCAACCAGGTGGAAAAAACCGTGCGCAGCAATATGCGCTACGACGTGGTGGTGCGCATGCAGGATGGCAGCACGCAAACCGTGAGCGATACCTCGCCACCGCCTTTCAGCAATGGTGACAAGGTGCGCGTGGAAAACGGCACACTGGTTCACGCCAACTGAGCCTGCACAGGCATCGGAAAAAACGGGCAAATGCCCGTTTTTTCTTTTGCGGCGCTAGAATGCCGGCAACCTTCTTGCAGCGAGCTCCGTCATGACATCCATCGCGGTTTTTGGTGCCGGCAGCATAGGTTGCTATGTCGGCGGTCGCCTGCAGGCAGCTGGCGCTGCAGTCACGCTGATAGGCCGACCTCGCCTGGGAGAGGTGCTGCAAAGCCATGGGCTCACGCTGTCCGACTACCACGGCTGGGAAGCGCATATTCCCGCGGCAGCCCTGAACTTCCATCAGGATGCTGCCGCACTGGCGGCTGCCGATCTCGTGCTCGTCACCGTGAAATCTGCTGATTCGGCGACGGCAGCACAAACCCTGGCCGGCGCACTGAAACCGGACGCACTGGTCATCAGCCTGCAGAACGGCCTGCATAATGCCGAAGCACTGGCCGCGCATTTACCGCAGCACACCGTTCTGGCGGGCATGGTGCCCTTCAATGTGGCGCAAACCACGCCAGGGCATTTCCATCAGGGCTCCGAAGGTTTTCTCGCCGTGCAGGCCGATGCGCGTTTGGCGGCTTTTCGCCAGGCTTTTGCGCAAGCCGGCCTGGCACTGGAAGAGCATGCCGACATGAAGGCCGTGCAATGGGCCAAGCTGCTGCTCAATCTCAATAATGCCGTGAATGCCCTTTCCGGCCTGCCGCTGAAAACCGAGCTGGAGCAGCGCGATTACCGCCAGGTGCTGGCCGCCGCACAGAAAGAGGCCATCGCCCTGCTGCAGGAAAAAAACCAGCCGCTGGCCAAGCTCACGCCGCTGCCAGCACACTGGATCCCGAAGTTGTTGCGCGTGCCGGATGCTGTTTTCCGTATTGCCGCCAAGAAAATGCTGGCCATAGACCCACTGGCCCGCTCCTCCATGCAGGACGACCTCAATGCCGGACGCAAAACGGAAATCGATGTGCTGCAGGGAGAAATCATGGCGCTAGCTGCTGCTGCCGGAAAATCCGCGCCTGTGAATGCAAAGCTGCTGCAGCTTGTGCATGAAGCTGAAAGCGGCGGGCGCCGTAACTGGAGCGGCGCCGAATTGCGCAGGGCCGTTTTGAATACGCAGTAATCACCTCTTTATCAAAATGCATCAGCTGGAAAGACAATGAGCAAAATCGGTTTTGCCGGCATAGGCCTGATGGGCCTGCCCATGTGCCGTCGCCTGCTGGCTGCAGGCCATACTCTCAGCATCTGGAACCGCTCCGCAGAAAAATGTGCAGCCCTGCAGGCCGAAGGCGCCACCGTTGCGGCAACGCCAAAAGCTATTGCCGAGCACTGCGACATCCTCATGCTCTGTGTTTCCGATACCGCAGCTGTGCAGGAATTGCTGCAGCGTGAAGATGGCCTGCTGGCCGGCCTCGCTGCCGGCAAAGTCATCGTGGATTTTTCTTCCATCAGCCCCGCCGCTACGCGCGAACTGGCAGCAGCCGTCACCAGCAAAGGCGCGCACTGGGTGGATGCGCCGGTCTCCGGTGGCGTGGTCGGCGCCGAAGCCGGCAGCCTCGTCATCATGGCCGGGGGTGATGCCACGATTATTGATGGCCTGCGCCCGGTGCTGGCGGCAGTTTCACAACGCGTCACGCATATGGGGCCTAATGGCGCAGGACAAGTCAGTAAAATCTGCAACCAGCTCATCGTTGCCGCCAATTCCGTATTGATTGCCGAAGCCGTGGCCCTGGCGGAAAAATCCGGTGTGGATGCCGGCAAGCTGGCACCGGCACTGGCCGGCGGCTTTGCCGATTCCAAACCCTTCCAGCTGCTGGTGCCGCGCATGAGCGCGCGCCAATTCGAACCGGTGCAGTGGCGGGTGAAAACCCTGCTCAAGGATCTGGACATGGCTGTCACACTGTCGCAAGAAGCCAAAGCGAGTGTGCCGCTGGCCGCCCATGCGGCCGAGCTGATGCGTGAGCATGGCGCGAATGGTGCGCTGGAAAAAGACCTGAGCAGCCTCATCACACATTTTGCCGGCAGTGAAAAACCATGCTGAAGTTTTCTGCCAATCTTTCCCTGCTATTCACGGAAATGCCTTTGCCCGAGCGCTTTGCTGCTGCTCGCGCTGCCGGTTTTTCTGCCGTGGAAATCCAGTTCCCCTATGAGCTGGAAATTCCCGTACTGAAATCCCTCTTGCAGGAAAACGCACTGGAACTGGTTCTCATCAATGTGCCGGCCGGCGATCTCATGCTGGGCGGTGATGGCCTGGCCTGTGTGCCCGGCATGGAAAAGGAATTCAAGGCTGCCGCACTGAAAGCCGGCGAATATGCCGAGGCACTGGATGTACCCCGCATCAATGTACTGGCCGGCCGCCAGCCTCATGGCATCTCGCGCGATGAATGCATGGCAACGCTGCTGGACAATCTGGATCACGCCAGCCATCACTTCCGCAAAGCCGGCATAGGCACCGTGGCCGAAGCCATCAATATCTTCGACATGCCGCATTTCCTCATTCATTCGCTGGCGCATATGCAGCATCTCTGCGAGCACAACAGCCACCTGAAAATGCAGTTCGATTGTTATCACCTGAGCCGCATGGGCGAAGACATCATGGAAGCCCTGCGCAACAACCTGCCCCTGATCGGCCATATCCAGTTTGCTGACAATCCCGGTCGTCATGAACCGGGAACAGGGCATATCGATTACGCACCGGTGTTTTCCCTGTTGCGTGAAAGCGATTACGCAGGCTGGACCGGAGCGGAATATCGTCCCTCGGGCAAAACCGAAGACAGCCTGGCATGGCTGTGCAAATGAACCGGGAAAGCTATAACGCCATTGCGCGCGAGTGGGATGCCGCGCGCAGCAGCCTGTCCCGCCATGAAACCGTTTTTCTCGAAAAACTGCTGGCCGATATACCGCCTCCTGCAAACATACTGGATCTCGGCTGCGGAACCGGCCGCCCGATTGCCGGGCATCTTCTTGAGCGCGGATTTTCCGTCACCGGCATAGACCAGGCTGAAGCGCTGCTCTCCCTCGCCAGACAGCGCTTTCCCGAGGGCCACTGGCTGCAGGCAGAAATGGAGGCCTTCGAGCCGGCGGGCCTGCATGATGCCGCCATCATCTGGGACTCCCTCTTCCACATCAGCCGGGAAAAGCACGAAGCCATTCTGCGCAAGATCATCCGCTGCCTGCGGCCCGGCGGCAGATTGATGCTGACGGTAGGGGGCTCGGAACATCCCGCCTTCACTGACACCATGTACGGGGAGACATTTTTCTATGACTCCCTGACGCCGGAGCAAACCGTATCCGTCCTGCAAGGACTGGGAGCGCTCATTGATCATGCCGAGTTCCTCAATCCGCCCACGACAGGCCGGGACAAGGGGCGCTACGGCATCGTTGCCCGTGTGCGCTGAGCAGCTGTTGCCCTTGCATCACGAAGCACAGAAAATCCGGTGATTCCTCTTACGGACTCCTGTCATGAGCCACTGCGTTTTCTGCAAGATCGTCAAAGGCGAACTGCCCTCCATCAAGGTGCATGAGGATGACAAGGTCGTGGCCTTCATGGACATCTATCCCTTGCGCCGTGGCCATGTACTGGTGATCCCGAAAATCCATCAGCAGCAGTTGCACGATCTGCCGGCAGAGTATCGCGAGCATCTCGTGAATACCGCCAGCCGTATCGCCAAGGCTCTCTATGCCTCGCCACTCAAGCCTGCTGCCGTGCATTACATGGTGAACGACGGCCCCGCCGCACAGCAGACCGTGCCGCATGTGCATATGCATGTGCTGCCGCGCTATAGCGATGATTCGCTGGGCTTTGTCGCGCGCCTGCTGCGCAAGCCCTTTGATCTGGCCCTGGGTCCGCAAAAGCCGGCCGAGCTGGAGGCACTGGCCGCGGATATACGTCGCCAGCTTGCCTGAACCGAAAAGACCAGTCTGAGCCCTGAGCATTCCGGCGTATCCCCGCGGCATCGCCGGCCATTGTTCCGCCCCCGTCACTGCCGCAGAGTCAGGCCTCAATTTCCGCCGGGAGCGGGCCATGGCCGACACCACCTCCATCAAGTCCCTCGTCAACGAAAGCCCTGAGTGGGTGGGCGAAGACGATATGAAACGCTCGCTGGCGGCCCTGCGTGAAAAAGGGCTGAATCCGCAGGCCGGCCTCTTCGGCCCGGGCTCCATGTACTGGGAAATCAACAAGCATTCGCTGGTGTATTTCGGCGGCACGGTACCGGCCGTGCTCATGCAGCTGGCCCATCCCTGGATAGCCGTGGCAGTGAATGAGCACTCCAAGATCATGAGCAATCCGCGCCAGCGTGCGCGCATGACCTACAGCTTTCTCTGGTCCATTGTTTTTGGTGATCTGGACGTAGCCTCGCGCCGCGCCATGGGCCTGCACCGCCTGCACAGCCGCGTGAACGGAACGATAGGCGAAGACACGGGCCGTCATCAGACGACCGACAACTACGCTGCCAATGAGCAGCACGCCATGCTCTGGGTGCATCTCACCGCGGTGTATTGCCGTGTGAACCTGTATGAAGAAGTCGTGCGTCCGCTGACGCTGGACGAAAAAAACCGGCTCTGCCGCGAGAGCCCGCTCTTTGGCGCCTGCTTCGGCCTGCCCGCCGATATTTATCCGCAGGACTGGCCGGCGCTGGAAAACTATATTGCCGAGATGCAGGCCAGCCCCACCATAGCCCGCACCGAAGCCGGCCTGCGCCTCAGCCGCTTTTTGTTCAGCACCATTCCCCTGCCATTGCGCCGCAGCTTCATCGCCTTCAACAGCCTTGCCGTACCGGCACGCACCCGCGAGCTGCTGGAGTTGCCAGCCGATGATGCCGTCACGCGCCGCCGCGCACGCCGCCTGACACGCATGCTCAGACTGGCCGACAAGGGCCTGCCGGACAGGCTCACCCTGCTGCCGGCCTATCAGGAGGCCATGGGCCGTCTTGCCGGCCGTGACAAGCCGGACTGGCTGACTGCGCGCCTGAACAAGCTCGTCATCGGCACACCGCAGCTGGTTTCCTGAGCGCCCTCAAACCGCACAAGCGGCCAAGCCCGCGACCCACCAGCATTTTGTTCCCTTTTCGTGTGCCGGCTTCGCCCTTAGCTCCCTGCCCGTTAAAATGCCCGGCTTTCCTGCATCAACGGCCACGGAGTAAGACCATGCATCAGGCCCTTCTCGACTTCATCGCGCGGGATGAAAACTACTGGAAGCTGAATATCTTTTTTGTCGTGCTGGGCACGGCCGCCGTTTCCTTTGTCGCCAGCCAGGTATTGCGCCACCTCAAGAAACAGCTACAGCGCACCGAAACTGTCTGGGACGATGCCGCCCTCAATGCCGCTGACAAGCCCCTGCGCTTCCTGATCTGGGTGCTGGGCATCAATATCGCCTGCAATATCATCGCCAAGCACTCCTCTGCCGAGCTTTTCCGCTATGCCGGCACGGTGCGCGAAGTCATCGTGATCTTCATCATGGCCTGGTTCCTCATGCGTTTTGTGCGCAATGTGGAGCAGGAGCTGCTGAATCCTCCGCCCGGAAAAACGCCTGTTGATGTCACCAGTGCTCACGCCATCTCCAAGCTGGTGCGCATCAGCATAGGCATCACGGCCGCACTCATCCTGCTGGAAAAGCTGGGCTATTCCGTTGCCGGCGTGATGGCCTTCGGCGGCATAGGCGGCATAGCCGTGGGTTTTGCCGCAAAAGACCTGCTGGCCAACTTCTTTGGCGGCCTCATGATTTTCCTCGACCGCCCCTTCAGCATCGGTGACTGGGTGCGCTCGCCCGACCGCAATATCGAAGGCACGGTGGAACATATAGGCTGGCGCCAGACCCTGATACGCACGCCGGACAAACGCCCGCTTTATGTGCCCAACTCCATGTTTGCCTCCATTGCCGTGGAAAATCCTTCGCGCATGACACACCGGCGCATCAATGAAAACATCGGCCTGCGCTATGACGACTGGGAAAAACTGCCGGTCATTGTCGAACGCGTGAAGACCATGCTGGATGCCCATGCCGATATCGACAATGAGCAGAACCGTGTTGTCTGCCTGGACAAACTGAATGCTTCTTCGGTGGACTTCATCGTGACCGCCTTCACGACACTGCGCAGCGGCCCGGAGTTCCAGCTCGTGAAGCAGGATGTGCTGCTGAAGATCATGAAGATCGTGGCGGAAGAAGGCGCTGAATTTGCCTTCCCGACCCAGACCGTCCATCTCAACACCGGCAATCCGGCCGAACCGAACAAAGCCTAAGGAAAGCGCAATGCCCACCCTGATCCTGCATCACTACCCCATGTCCCCCTTCTCGCAGAAGATACGTTCCATGCTGGGTTATGCCGGACTGGAATGGGAATCCGCACTGACACGGGAAATGCCACCGCGCCCCATCCTGGAAAAACTGGCAGGCGGTTATCGCAAGATTCCGGTAGCGCAGATCGGTGCGGATGTCTTCTGTGATTCGCGCATCATTGCCGAAGAAATTGCCCTGCTTTCCGGCAAACCGGAGCTGGCGCTGGCCAATTGCAGCCCTGCGACACAGGCTTATGTAGCGAAAGTGGATCTTGAGATTTTCTTTGACTGCATCATAGGTGGCGGCTCACGCAAGCTGCAGAAGAAAATGCGCGAGGCCATGTCGCTGCCGGACATCATCCGTTTCTTCTGGGATCGCATCAATCTGGGCCGCACAGCCAAGGTAAAAACCGCCGGCTTCCGTGGCATGCGTGAACGCGTACTGTTGCATGTTGCCGATGTGGAACAGCGCCTGCAGGCGGACTTCCTCGGCGGCGATCGTCCTGACCACAGCGATTTTTCCACCTGGCACAGCCTCTGGTTCATACGTGATCTCGGCGAGTCCCGCATGATTAATCCCTATCCCAAGGTCATGGCCTGGATGGATCGCATGAAGGCTTTTGGTGAAGGCTCGCGTCGTGAAATCAGCGGCGAGCAGGCACTCGTGACGGCACGCGCCGCCACGCCACGCGCCATCCCGGATGAACTGCGCAAGGACGCACTGATAGGCCACAAAGTCAGCATCGTGCCAGCGGACTATGCGCGCCTGCCCACCAAGGGCATTCTGGTCGGCGCATCAGCAAACCGCTGGATAGTGGCGCGGGAAGAAAAGGATGTGGGCACCGTGCATGTGCACTTCCCGCGTGATGGCTTTTTTCTGAAGGAAATCTGAGGCAAAGAAAACAGCCCAAAAAAAGCCCCGCATCAGCGGGGCTTTTTCATTTCAGCACAGCATCAGGCTGCATCTGCCTTGGCCGTTTCCGGTGCCGGGGTGCGTATCAGGTGATCGAAAGCGGAGAGTGCCGCTGTCGCGCCCTGACCCATGGCGATGATGATCTGCTTGTAGGGCACCGTGGTGCAGTCGCCTGCAGCCAGCACGCCCGCCACATTCGTTTCACCACGATCATTGATCACGATCTCGCCACGCGGCGACAGCTCGACCGTACCCTTCAGCCAGTCCGTGTTCGGCACAAGACCGATCTGCACAAAGACACCAGCCAGATCCAGCTTGTGCACTTCGCCGCTGACGCGATCCTTGTAGACGAGGCCATTCATCTTCTGGCCATCGCCCGTTACCTCGGTGGTCTGCGCAGACACAATCACCTTTACGTTCGGCAGGCTGTGCAGCTTTTTCTGCAACACAGCATCAGCGCGCAACTTGCTGTCGAACTCGATGAGCGTGACATGCTCGACAATGCC
>JAVHYE010000114.1 GCA_031119295.1 Pedobacter sp.
ACTTCGGCCGCCAGATCAGAGGCATTGAAGGAAATATCCTCCAGCAATTTCTCCAGCACGGTGTGCAGGCGGCGGGCGCCAATATTTTCGGTGCGCTCGTTCACCTGCCAGGCCACTTCTGCCAGTTTTTTCACGCAGTCGGCGGTGAAGGTGATTTTCAGGCCTTCAGCGTCCAGCAGGGCCTGGTATTGCTGTGTCAGCGAGAAATGCGGCTCGGTGAGGATGCGTTCAAAGTCGGCCGGTGACAGGGCTTCCAGCTCCACACGAATCGGCAGGCGGCCCTGCAGTTCCGGAATCAGGTCGGAAGGCCGGGCCAGATGGAAGGCGCCGGAGGCGATGAAGAGGATGTGATCCGTCTTCACCATGCCGTATTTGGTATTCACGGTGCAGCCTTCGATCAAGGGCAGCAGATCACGCTGTACGCCTTCGCGGGAGACATCGCCGCCACTGCCATGGCTGTCGCTTCGACGGCAGACCTTGTCGATTTCATCAATGAAGACAATGCCGTTCTGCTCCACGGAATGCAGGGCTTTGGCTTTGATTTCTTCTTCATTGAGCAGCTTGCCGGCTTCTTCCTCTTTTAGCAGCTTCAGTGCCTCGCGGATTTTCACGCGCTGGGTCTTGCTCTTGCCCTGGCCGAGATTGGAAAACAGGCTTTGCAGCTGGTTGGTCATTTCCTCCATGCCGGGAGGGGCCATGATGTTCACGCCCAGGCTGGTGGCGGCGACATCGATTTCGATTTCGCGTTCGTCCAGTTCACCTTCGCGCAATTTCTTGCGGAAGATCTGGCGGGTATTGCTGTCGGTACTGGAGGGCGCTGCGTTCTGGTTCCAGTCACTGCCACGCGCAGGCGGCAGCAGGGCATCGAGCACACGCTCTTCCGCGGCTTCATAGGCGCGGTGATCCACCTTCTGCATTTCCTGCTCGCGCGTCATCTTCAGCGCCATATCAGCGAGATCGCGGATGATGGTTTCCACGTCGCGGCCCACATAACCCACTTCCGTGAATTTGGTGGCTTCCACCTTGATGAAAGGGGCATTCGCCAGTTTGGCGAGGCGGCGGGCGATTTCGGTTTTACCCACGCCAGTGGGGCCTATCATCAGGATGTTTTTCGGCGAGATTTCATTGCGGTGGGCTTCATCCACCTGCATGCGGCGCCAGCGGTTGCGCAAGGCCAGGGCCACGGCTTTTTTGGCGGCATTCTGGCCAACGATATGGCGATCAAGTTCGTGCACGATTTCGCGCGGGGTCATCTGGCTCATGCTTCAGGCCTCAGAATTCGATGGTTTCGATGAGAGCGCTGTGATTGGTGAATACACAGATATCGCCAGCGATTTTCAGGGATTTTTCCACAATGCTTTTCGCATCCAGCTCGGTGTTTTCCATCAGAGCGATGGCGGCGGCCTGGGCGTAATTGCCGCCGGAGCCTATGGCGAGAATGCCGTGTTCGGGCTCCAGTACATCGCCATTGCCGGTGATGATGAGGGAGGCGGTTTTATCGGCCACAACCAGCATGGCTTCAAGACGACGCAGGCTGCGGTCGGTGCGCCAGTCTTTGGCCAGCTCCACGGCGGCGCGCAGCAAATGGCCGGAATGTTTCTGCAGCTTGGTTTCGAAATAGTCGAAGAGGGTGAAGGCATCGGCGGTGCCACCGGCAAAGCCGGCAATCACCTGACTGTTATAGAGGCGGCGCACCTTGCGTGCATTGCCCTTCATCACGGTGTTGCCCAGGGATACCTGGCCATCACCGCCCAGCGCGACAAGATTGCCGCGGCGTACGGAAACTATGGTGGTCACATCCAGTCTCGCTCAGTGTGCGTTTGCCTGAGATGGAGGCAGCCCGGACGATTTCAAGCAGCGCTCAGGGGCGAGGCGGAACTTCTTTCAGGAAATACAGATTGAGACGGGCGCGGCTGTCATCCGGGGCCAGCTCCACAGCGCGGCTGAAGGCATGCTGTGCTAGTTCCAGATTGCCGGCTTCCAGTGCCGCTTGTCCCAGATTATTCCAGGGCCGGGCCTTGTCGGGTGATTGCTGCACGGTGCGGCCCCAGAGGGCGAGCTCACTCTGGTAATCCGCATTGCGTATCAGGGTGCTGACAAAGAGCAGGCCGGCCAGCAGCCAGGCCAGGATAAGACCCGGTCGCTGCCACCGCGTCAGCAACTGCGCTGCAAGCAGGGCGGGGCCGATCAGGGCCAGATAAAGATGACGGTCATTGGCCACATCCACGCGCGGAAAAATACTGTTGGTGGGTGCGAGTTGCAGGAGCAGCCAAAGCAGGGCAAGGCCGGCGAGATGGCCACGCTGCAGCAGGAAAAACCCGCTGAGCGTCATGCCGGCCAGCAGCAGCGCCATGAAAAGCAGCGCCGGCGTGAGTGTGCTTTGCAGGGCGATATCGGGATCGATATTGGGCGTGAGAGAAAATATTCCCGGTCCCAGCAAATACTGCCAGCCGGCCAGCTGCGTGAGCAGCTGGCTTGGCATGTCGCGCAGGGTGAAGCTGAACGCCAGCATCTGCCGGTAATTCGGTTCCAGCAGGAAATAGGCCATGCCTGGCAGCAATACGGCAAAAGCCGGTGCTGTGTTTTTCAGGTTTTGTTGCCAGCTTTGCTGATGCCGCTGCGCGCAGAAATGTTCACAAAACAGCAGCGTAAAGGGCAGCACCCAGGCCGTCTCGCGGGTGAGCAGGGCCAGCAAGGTGAAAACTGCCATCCATGCTTGCCAATAGCGCGGCCGTTTGGCCTGCACCAGCAGCGCCGCCAGACAGAAAAACGCCATCAGGCTGACGGAGCGGCCGGCGATATACGTCACCGCCTCGGTTTGTGCCGGATGCAGACACCAGAACAGCGTGGCAAGAAAAGCAATTGTGTTGTTGTCGGCAGCCTGCTCCGGTTTTGCACGCTGTAAAAATTCTTGCAGCCAGAAAAACAGCAGCAGGGTATTGGCGATATGCAGCAGCAGATTGGTCAGGTGAAAGCTGAATGCCTGTGTGCCGGTCAGCCAGTCCAGCGCATAGGAAAGTTTGAGCAGCATGCGCAGGCCGGGCAGGGAGGCCCACCAGGCTTGCAGGGAATGCACATGCGGGTTGTGCACGATGACGTTGAAATCATCGAACTGGAATGAGGCAAAGGGCGTGGCCGCATAGGCGCAGATAAGGATCAGCGCCAGCAGCAGGGCCGGGAAGCGCGAAGACATGAAAATAAAAAAGGCGGCATCACGCCGCCTTTTTCACGCCTTCATTTACCGAAAAGGCCGCGCAGCTTGTTGAAGCCGTCCACGGCCTTGTTGGCGCTATCCATTACGCCGCCGGATTTGCTGTTACTGCCGCCAGCGACTTTGACTTCATCGGAATAGGCCTGGCAGATGGGGCCGTATTCGCCGGTCATGATGCTGGTGTAGCTGCGGCCCGTGCAGTTTTCGCGGGCAATGCTGCGCACATCGGCTTCCGGGCAGAATTCGGCCACGGCGCCCCAGTTGCGTGTGCTGCTGGCTTTGCTGCAGGCGGTCGTGCGCAAGGCAGCGCCATCAATGCCGCAGGCATCGGCCAGCTCTTCCCAGTCTTCACGCTGGTTGGCAATGCCGCGCAGCTGTTCGGGATCGGAGCCCTTGGCCAGGAAGCTTTTCACCTGGGCGCAGAATTTGGGTTTATGGCTTTTGCAGAAGTCGGGGGCATAGGGGCCGACAAACAATTCCTTCTGCATTTTCTTCACACCATCGGTGCAGGCAGCGGCCACCTGGGCATTGGCCAGGGCAGCGTAGTCCGGCATTTTTTCGGCCGTGCATTTGCCCAGCTTCTTGCTGTCGAAAGTGATGCGCATATCACCCTGCTTGCCGTCGCCGAAATCACCTTTCATGGCCATGGTGCCGTTGAAGGCGGTGGCGCTTTTGCGCGTGAAGCTGCCATCGCCCACCATTTTCGGCGAAGGGCATTCCACGCGGAAATTGCTGGTATTGCCGCTGACCTTGAATGACGTCACCTTGCAGTCATTCTCGGTGGGAATCATTTTTTCGCTGGGCTTGTCGTACTGGCCGTCCGGCACGCAGACCCTGGTCGTGGTCGGCGGCATCTGCATGGGAAAGGCACTGGACTGCATGGTGGTCGTGGTTTCCCACTGCTCATCGGCCAGGGAAGAAAGGGGAATACAGAGCAGCGACAGGGCAAACAGCAGGCGTGATTTCATGGCGTTGTACCGGGTCCGTGGAAAATATGAAAAAAGCCCGCAGCAATGGTCTGCGGGCAAAATCAGTCCTTATACGCAGCGCGGGCGCTGCCGGATGCAAGGCAGTACTCAGCCCTGTTTCGGGGCCAGAGCTTCCACGCCGCTGCCCTTGAGCGTGTTGCGCGCATCCTGTGCGGCTTTCTTGTCGGCAAAGGGGCCGACCAGCACGCGATACCAGGTTTCGTTACCGGGTACCTTTTGTACTTTTACCGGCAGGCCCAGCATGAGGATGCTGGCGCGGCGCTTGTCGGCCTCGGCCTCGCTCTTGAAGGAGCCGGCCTGCAGGACATAGCCCACGGCTGCGGCCGGTTTCGGGGCCTCTGCCTGCGGCTGCTTGCCGGGCATGACTTCCTGGTTGGGCAGCAGGGTGTAGAAATCGAAGCGCGGTTCTTCGCCCTTGCTGTTGGCATTTGAAGACGGGGTATTGGCCAGCGGCTTTTCCTTTTCATCTTGCGGCGTGGCTGCCCTGATTTCGGCAATGCCGCTGGTTTCTTTTTTCTGGCCTTCTTCGCGCAGTTCCCAGAGATGCCAGAGGAAGGCGCCAAAAAGCCCGAAGGCGAGGCCCAGCAGCAGCCAGAGCCAGCCGGGTACGCCACCACTGCTTTTACGTGCGGCAGGCTTGCTGTTACGGCTGGCGCCTTTGCGTGGTGCGGATTTTTTTGTCGTGGCTCTGGCCATTTTTTACATGCGTTCCAGTGTGTTGATGCCCAGGAGGCCAAGGCCGGTCTTCAGGGTGCGCGCTGTGAGCCAGGAAAGTTGCAGACGGCTTTGCTTCAGGGCGTCGCTTTCAGCGACCAGCACCGGGCAATGCTCGTAAAAAGAGGAGAAGGCACCGGCCAGCTCATAAAGATAATTGCACAAGAGATTGGGCAAGCCTTTCTGGGCAACGGCGTTCAGTACCTCGGAAAACTGCAGCAGCTTGTTGGCCAGCAGCTGTTCCTGTTCGGCCTGTATGAGCAGATCGCCACTCAGCGTGGCCGGATCGATGTCCGCCTTGCGGAAAATCGACGAGACGCGGGTATAGGCATAGAGCAGATAGGGAGCGGTATTGCCCTCGAAGCTCAGCATCTGGTCGAAATTGAAAATGTAATCACTGCTGCGGTTTTTCGAGAGATCGGCGTATTTCACCGAGGCTATGCCCACCGTGCCGGCGATTTCCTTGAGTGCAGCTTCATCGAGCTGCGGATTTTTTTCGCGCACCAGATCCAGCGCACGCTGTTCGGCTTCGTCCAGCAGGTCGATGAGCTTTACCGTACCGCCGTCGCGGGTCTTGAAGGGCTTGCCATCAGGGCCGTTCATGGTGCCGAAACCGAGATGGGCGAGATCGGTCGCGTTTTTTACAAAGCCGGCCAGCTTGGCGACCGTGAAGACCTGCTGGAAATGCAGGGCCTGACGCTGGTCGACAAAATAGAGGATGCGATCAGCGCCCAGGCTGTGCTGGCGATAACGCAGTGCGGCGAGATCGGAAGTGGCATAGAGATAACCGCCATCGGCTTTTTGCACGATGACCGGCAGGGGCTCGCCTTCCTTGTTCTTGAACTCGTCCAGGAACACGCATTGTGCGCCGTCGTTTTCCTGTAGCAGGCCGGCTTTTTTCAGCTCGGCCACCACCACTGCAAGGTCGGGGTTGTAGGCACTTTCGCCACGCACATCGGCAGCGCTCAGACTGACACCGAGGCGCTGGTAAACCTCAAGGCAATGCTTGAGGGAAATACGGGTGAACTCGCGCCATTTTTCCAGGCAGTCCGCATCGCCGCCTTGCAGGGCTACAACAAGAGCGCGGGCACGATTGGCAAAGTCTTCGGATTCGTCGAAGCGCTTTTTGGCAGCGCGATAAAACACTTCCAGATCGGCAAGGGCGGCATCGTTATTGGTAGTGGGCTGCTCTTCCAGATAAGCGATGAGCATGCCGAACTGGGTGCCCCAGTCGCCGACATGGTTCTGGCGCACGACTTTATGGCCGAGGAATTCCAGGGTGCGCACCACGGCATCACCGATGATGGTGGAGCGCAGATGGCCGACATGCATTTCCTTGGCGAGATTGGGGCCGGAGTAGTCCACCACCACGGTCTGCGGTGTTTTTGCCGCCGCAATATTCAGGCGGGCATCACGCAGCACGGCCTGCAATTGTCCGCCGAGAAAATCTTCGGCGAGAAAGAAGTTGATGAAGCCGGGACCGGCGATTTCCACCTTGCTGACAAAGCTGGCGGCCGGGAGGGCGGCGACAAGGGCGTCGGCAATCTCGCGGGGTTTGCGGCCTGCGGCCTTGGCCGACATCAGGGCGATATTGCTGGCCCAGTCGCCATGGGCGGAGTCCTTGGTGCGCTCGAGCTGTATGGCCGGCTGGAAATCGGCAGGCAGCAGTCCTTGGGCTTTCAGGGCGGCAAGGGCTTGGGAGATCAGGGTTGCGAGCTGGGCTTTCATGTACGGCGATGGCTGCTGGGAAAACGAAGCGGCGATTGTAGCGAAGCGGGAGGGGAAACCCTATGGGGGTAGCTCTGTGTGCCCAAGGTATTCCGAAGGAGCTCTGAGCGCCTGCGGCGGAGCGCAGCCCGAATTCACTTCGGGCGTAGCGTGTTTCCGGCGCGTGTAGCGCCGGAAACGTCATGGAAGGTCATGAAAGGTCCTGCGGGTCTACATCCACGGACCAGCGCACGCGACGTGAATCCGGCAGCTTTTCCATCTTTGCCAGCAGCGGTCCCAATGCTTCCTGCAAAGGCCGGCGGCCGCTGGCTTGCAGCAGGAGATGGGCGCGGAAGCGGCCGGCGCGTTTTTCCATGGGCGCAGGCACCGGGCCCCAGCGCTGGATATCACCTTCGACCAAGCCGGCGGCGGCCTGCAGAAAGGCGAGAGGCCTGGCGGCATCTGTGGCTTCGGCGCGCAGCAGGGCGAGATAGCCTGAAGGCGGCAGGCCCAGTTCTTCACGCTCACTCAGGGCGCGCTCGGCAAACGCGCCATAGCCGGCCACGATGAGCTCGCGCAGCAGGGGATGGTCTGGCTGGTGGGTCTGCAGCAGGACGAGGCCGGGTTTTTCGGCACGACCGGCGCGACCGGCCACCTGCACGATGAGCTGGGCCATATGTTCGGGGGCGCGGAAATCGGCACCGAACAGGCCGCCGTCTATGTCCAGCACGGCGACCAGCGTTACCCGGGGAAAGTGGTGGCCCTTGGCCAGCATCTGCGTGCCCACCAGCAAGGCTGCATCGGCAGCGTGAATGTCGCGATACAACTCGCTCAGCGCTTCCTTGCGACGGGTGCTGTCGCGGTCGACACGGAAGAGCGGGGTTTTCGGAAAGCGCTGGCGCAATACATCGTCCACACGCTCGGTGCCCATGCCGACGGGGCGCAGATCGGCCGAGCCGCAATCCGGGCATTGTGCCGGTGGTGCCGACTCATGGCCGCAGTGATGGCAGTGCAGGCGCATGGGGGAGCGGTGCAGTGTGGGGCGGGCATCGCAACGACGGCAGCGTGCCTGCCAGCCGCAGTCATGGCAGAGCAGCACGGGCGCAAAGCCGCGGCGATTGATGAACACCAGCACCTGCTCGCCGCGCTCCAGCGTGCGCGCAATGGCATTCATGAGCGGCTCGGAAAAGCCTTCGCGCAGGGGCTGGTGGCGCAGGTCTATGAGTTTCATCAGCGGCGCTTCGGCGCCGGCCGCACGTGTTTTCAGCTCCAGCAAGTGATAGCGGCCCTGCCGGGCATTGTTCAGCGATTCCAGCGCCGGTGTGGCGGAGCCCAGCAGTACGGGAATGTTTTCCAGCTGGGCCCGGCGCACGGCCAGATCACGGGCGTGATAGCGGAAGCCTTCATGCTGCTTGAAAGACAGATCGTGTTCTTCATCGACAATGATGAGGCCGGGCCGGGCCAGTGGCGTGAACACGGCCGAGCGCGTGCCGATGACGATGCCGGCGCGCCCCGAGCGCGCCGCGCGCCAGGCATCGAGACGTTCGCGTTCATTGCGGCCGGAATGCAGCACGGCAATTTCAGTCTGGAAGCGGGAACGGAAGCGCGCCACGGTTTGCGGCGCCAGGCCGATTTCCGGCACCAGTATCAGGGCCTGCTTGCCGCGGGCCAGCACTTCGGCAATGGCCTGCAGATAGACCTCGGTCTTGCCGGAGCCGGTGACGCCGAAGAGCAAAAAGGGCTGGAATTTTCCGGCGCTGGCAGCGAGAGCATCCACGGCATTTTTCTGTTCGGCATTCAGCGTAAGTGCCGGTTCGCGCAATTTGCTGGAGGCGTTTTCTTCCGCCGGTGGCGCCAGCGTGATGCACTCAACGAGATGCTTTTTTTCCAGCGCCAGCAGTGTCGGGCGTTCTATGCCCAGACTGGAAAGCAGGGGTGGAATCATGCCTTCCGGATGTTCGCGCAAGGCTTGCAGGGCGGCGATCTGTTTGGGGGCGCGCTTGATGGTGCCGTCGAGTGGAAACAGCTCGCCGAGACGGGTCGGGCGCCAGCGGGTTTCGCCAGGCGCAGCCAGCGGTTCACCTTGACGCAGGAGTACCGGCAGGGCTGTGTCGAAAACTTCGCCTATGGGGTGCTGGTAATAAGCGGCAGCCCAGCTGCACAGCGTGAACAGGCTTGCCGGCAGTACCGCTTCCTGATCCAGCGCTTCGCTGGCGGCACGCAATTTTTCTTCCGGGATGCTGCTTTCTGCGCTGATGCCGAGGCAGATGCCGATCAGCTCCTGCTTGCCAAAAGGCACGCGCACGCGCGCACCAGCCGGAGGTGGCTGGATTTTCGCGGGCAGGATGTAGTCGAAAGTCTGGCGCAGCGGTGAGGGCAGGGCCAGTTGCAGGAAGCGCCGGGTCATGGCGCGGGAGCTTATCAGCTCATGCTGCGGCTGCGAAAAACGGTGGAGAAAATCAGGCGGGACGGAACAGTCGGGGATCGATGGGGGCGCCGCGTGTTTGCACGGCATGCATATGCGTCAGCGATTCGCCTATGAGTTCGGCGCGCTTGATCCAGCCGGCGGCCAGCTCTTCCGGCAACTCGGCCTGCAGGACTTCACGGAAAAGGGCCAGCCACTCCACCAGCAGCTCGGGCGTGAACCCAGCCTCCAGGTGTTTGCGGGCCACGGCGTAGGAGTAGTCCAGATAGCGCTCGCCACCCAGGCTCACCCACCAGAAATGGGCGAGGATGGCTTCGTGCCCGGGCCAGTCATGGACGCGGGCGAAGGGCAGGCTGAGCGTGGGGTGCTGGCGTATGCGGCTGTAGAAGACCTGCACCACGCGGGCCACGCGCTCCCGGCCTATGAGTTCGGCGATATCTTGCATACGGGCTTTATGGGGGTGTTGCGCAAAGTTTTCCAGTGCGCCGGCTTGCTGGTTTTTTGTGCAGGAGCCCTTGGTCGCCCCGGGGGCTTCTGTTAGGATTCGCGGCCTTGTTGCGCCTGGCTCCGACGAAGCTACTGTCTGGGTAGGCCAAGAGAGTGAGTGCGTTGTTCCTGCTAGATGCTGCGGATTGCAGCTGACGCAGGGGGGCAATGCTTCATTGAACCCATTCTCTGGAGAAAATCATGAAAGCTGGTATCCACCCCAAGTACGAAGACATCACTGCTACCTGCTCCTGCGGTAACGTGATCCAGACCCGCTCCACCCTGGCCAAGAACATCCATCTGGACGTTTGCGGTGCCTGCCACCCCTTCTACACCGGCACGCAGAAAGTTGTGGACACGGGCGGTCGTATCGACAAGTTCAAGCAGCGCTTCGGCGCCCGCACTTTCAAGAAGGCCTGAGTCTTCGCGAAAGCAAAAAAGCCCGGCAATGCCGGGCTTTTTTTATGTGTGCTTTTCATCTTTTTAAAAGGCCCGTGTTTAGCACGGGCCTTTTTCATGGTCAGAAAATATCTTCCGGTGCGACCTGTGGCGTAGCTGCGCCTTCGCCGGTGGCTGTGCCCTCCGGAATCTGCGACAGCTTTTCTGCCGGAATCCATTCCGTATAGCCGCGCGGGTCATCATCCGTGGTGCGCTGGCCGGTATCGAGATTGAGGCGCACGGCGCTGAGTCCGGGCGGCGGTGCCGGGTGGTATTCCGGCACGCCGGCGAGAGCCGGTCCCATGAAGGCATTCCAGAGCGGCAGGGCGGCATAGCCACCGAACTCCACGCGGCCCAGGGTTTGTGGCTGGTCGAAGCCCAGCCAGGCCACGGCCACCAGCTTGCCGCCGAAGCCGGCAAACCAGGCATCCTTGGCGTCGTTGGTGGTACCGGTCTTGCCGGCGAGATCGCTGCGACCCAGCGACAGGGCGGCGCGCCCGGTGCCGCGCACGATCACATCACGCAGGATGCTTTGCATCTGGTAGGCCGTGCGCGCGCTCATGATGCGTGGTGCTGCCGGGAAATCAGGCACGAAAGGCGCAGCAGCCGGCGGTGGCTCCTGAGTAGCGATATCGCTGCCCTCGCCGGTGATTTCTGCCGGTACTGGTTCGGCGGCCGTGACCTCGGCGGCTTCGCAGCGGCGGCAGACCTTGTTGGGCTTGGCCTGGAAAATCACTTTGCCGGTCTTGTCCACCACGCGGTCTATGAACCACGG
>JAVHYE010000115.1 GCA_031119295.1 Pedobacter sp.
AGATTGGAGGTCATGACGATAACGGTATTGCGGAAATCCACGGTACGGCCCTGACCATCGGTGAGGCGACCATCCTCCAGCACCTGCAGCAGGATGTTGAACACATCCGGATGCGCTTTTTCCACTTCATCCAGCAAGACCACGGCATAGGGACGACGACGCACGGCCTCGGTGAGATAGCCGCCCTCTTCGTAACCCACATAACCCGGCGGCGCGCCAATCAGACGCGACACCGAGTGCTTTTCCATGAACTCCGACATATCGATACGCACCATGGCGTCGTCGGAATCAAAGAGGAAGTTGGCCAGCGCCTTGGTGAGCTCGGTCTTGCCCACACCAGTCGGGCCCAGGAACAGGAAAGAGCCGTTGGGGCGATTGGGGTCAGACAAGCCCGCCCGTGAACGCCGCACTGCATTCGCCACCGCCACCACGGCCTCATGCTGGCCGATGACGCGATGATGCAGTTCGTCTTCCATACGCAGCAGCTTTTCCTTTTCGCCCTCCAGCATCTTGGCCACAGGAATGCCGGTGGCCTTGGCCACGACTTCGGCAATTTCCTCGTCGGTAACGCGGTTGCGCAGCAAGGTATGCGCCGGCTTGTCGGCTTCAGCGGCCGCTTTAAGCTGCTTTTCCAGCTCGGGGATCACGGCGTACTGCAGACGTGACATCTTCTCAAGATCATTGGCGCGACGTGCCGCCTCGAAATCGATACGTGCTTTTTCCAGCTCTTCCTTCACCTGCTGCTCGCCCTTGAGCGAGGCCTTTTCGGATTTCCAGATCTCGTCGAGATCGGCGTACTCCTTTTCCAGACGCTGTATGTCTTCTTCCAGCTTGATAAGACGCTGCTTGCTGGCGGCATCATCTTCATGCTTGAGCGCTTCCCGCTCCATCTTGAGCTGGATAAGACGGCGATCAAGCCTGTCCATGGACTCCGGCTTGGAATCCATTTCCATACGTATGCGTGAAGCCGCTTCGTCAATCAGGTCTATGGCCTTGTCCGGCAGCTTGCGATCAGTGACATAGCGATGCGAAAGCTTGGCCGCGGCAATGATGGCCGGGTCGGTGATGTCCACGCCGTGGTGAACCTCATAACGCTCTTTCAGGCCGCGCAGAATGGCGATGGTGTCTTCCACCGAAGGCTCGTCCACCAGCACTTTCTGGAAACGGCGCTCAAGCGCGGCATCCTTCTCGATGTACTGGCGATATTCGTCCAGCGTGGTGGCACCCACGCAATGCAGCTCGCCACGCGCCAGCGCGGGCTTGAGCATATTGCCGGCATCCATGGCGCCCTCGGCCTTGCCAGCGCCGACCATGGTGTGCAGCTCGTCAATGAAGAGAATGATATTGCCTTCCTGTTTGGCGAGATCATTGAGGACGGCCTTCAGGCGCTCCTCGAATTCGCCACGGAATTTGGCACCGGCAATCAGCGCGCCCATATCCAGGGACAACACTTTTTTGCTGCGCAGGCCTTCCGGCACTTCGCCGTTGACGATGCGCTGCGCGAGCCCTTCGACAATGGCGGTCTTGCCCACGCCGGGCTCGCCGATCAGTACGGGATTGTTTTTCGTGCGGCGCGAGAGCACCTGTATCGTGCGCCGGATTTCATCATCGCGCCCTATCACCGGGTCAAGCTTGCCGCTGGCCGCACGCTCGGTCAGGTCTATGCAGTATTTCGACAGCGCCTGGCGGCTGTCTTCGGCATTGGCATCTTTCACGGAGTCGCCGCCGCGCAGCTGGTCCACCACCTGCGTAAGCTTTGCCTTTTGTACGCCCGCCTTCTGCAGGACTTTGGCCGCCTCGTTATTGGCATCAAAGAAAGCCAGCAGCATGAGCTCGCTGGCAATGAACTGGTCACCGCGCTGCTGCGCCAACTTGTCCGCCAGATTGAAGGCACGCGCCAACTCCGGCCCCACGGAAATTTCACCGGTAGGCGATTGCAGCTTGGGCAGATTGTCGAGGTGAATGGAGAGCTCGCGCGAAAGGCGCGGCATATCGGCGCCCGCCTGTGTCAGCAGGGGACGCACACTGCCGCCCTGCTGCTCCAACAGGGCAGAGAGCAGATGGCCGGGCTCGATGGCCGTGTTATCACGGCCCACCGCCAGCGACTGGGCATCGGCAACAGCTTCCTGCAGCCGGGCGGTCAAACGGTCGTAACGCATGGTTTGCCTCAAAGGAATGTTCAGACTTGCCCTAGGTATAGGGGTCAAAACGGTCAATTCAAGGCAAAAGAGCTCACGCCTCGTATCGGGAAGTCGTATCCGGCGGCATCAGACCACTAAGCTTGGAGCATCTGCTTAAGCGGAGCGTCGCCATGGGAAAGCCCAGCCAGAGCGAGTTACAGCAGGCCATACGGACCGCCATCAAAATGCGGGAATCGGATCAGGACCCGGATTTCGTGGCCAAAACCCTGCTCAACCAGAATTACCGCCTGCAGAAGCTTGAACGCCTGCTGGAGACGACGCGGCGCTTCCTGCACGCCGGGCAAAGCGTGACGGACAGGCGTCAGTTACTGAAAGTGCTGGAAGAAGCGGAAAAAGCAGCAGCCGATCCGGATACCCAGGACCTGCCCCTGCTGGGAAGAGATAACTGAAAGCCGTTTTCAGCTTATCCAGATAATCGAGGCCATGCGCCCCGTCTTGCCATCACGGCGATAGGAAAAGAAACGTTCCTCATCCGTCACTGTGCAAAAGCCGCCACCGGACACGGACTGCACGCCGGCGGCATTCAGGCGCAGACGCGCAAGTGCATAAATATCGGCCAGCCATTTCCCGGATGTTGCGCCCGGCTTGAAACAAGCTTCCGCTTCCTTCTGCTGCGCCACAAAAGCGGCACGCACTTCTTCGCCCACCTCGAATTTTTCCGGGCCTATGGCCGGGCCCATCCAGGCCAGTACTTCGGAGACATCCGGAAATTTCACCAGCGTGGCTTCCAGCACGCCATCGCAAAGCCCGCGCCAGCCGGCATGGGCTACAGCCACCTGTGTGCCAGCCTTGTCGGTAAAAAAAACCGGCAGGCAATCGGCGGTCATCACCACACAGGGCAGACCTTTTTCGCTAGTGAATGTGGCATCGGCATCCGGCACATAGTCGCAACGGCGGGCAGCGTCTTTTTCCGCATCCGCCACTACCACGCCATGCACCTGATTCAGCCATTGCGGCTCGCTGCAGCTTGCGATGTCCTGCAAAGCCGAGAGCAGGCGCGCACGGTTTTCCCGCACAGCGCCCGCATCATCTGCCACATGCATGCCGAGATTAAGGCTGTCCCAAGGCGCCACGCTGACACCGCCCGCGCGCGTACTCACTACCGCATGCACATGCGGTGGTGCTGGCCAGTCTGCTTTGATCAGGGGCAGCTTGCTCATCGTTTCATCCCGACCGAGTGATTCAGGGCAGGATTTCAAAGCGCAGACCGGCGCGCGTCAAGCGCGGCACCAGCACTTCACCTATGCCGGAGGCCGGCGTGATGACGCCAGCGGCTTGCGGTAAATCCTTTTCCAGCGCCAGCGCCAGACCAGCCTCGGCAATCATCTTGGCGGTATCGCCATAGAAAGGATCACCGCCACTCATGCGCAGCACAACCTTTTCGCCCGCACCTTCGGCGGTGACATGCATATTGAACCAGCCCTTTTCACGTGCCGCGGCATCGGGACCTTCGCCCGGCTGGCGCTGCTTGAGCAGCCAGTTGCGTGTGGGCTCGAACTGCGCCAGCGCAAACACACCGCTCAAGCCCACCACCATGCCCGCCAGCGCAAAGGGATTCTTGTTGGCGACAAAATGGCCGTAGGTGAAGTTGCGGCCGTAATCAGCACGTACGCGAGCAGAATGACGTACCACTTCCGGATCAATCGTGGGGGCATTGAGTGCCCAGCACTCCCAGTCGCTGTCACGCAGCAGCGGAGTATTGAGCGCACGCACATTGTCCTTCACAGGTTTGGGCCGGTCGCGTAGCCACTCACGGGCACTGGCCATGGCGCCTACGGCAGAATGCCAGGTACCGCCGGAAGGCAGGCTGAAACCTTCGGTAGCGCCCTTCACCACCACATCAGCCGCAGCAAAGCGCGGGCCGAGACGGCGGCGCAGTTCATTCACAGCGGCCAGCACGGCAATATCGGGCGGAATGCTTTCAAAACCGCAGCTGTTGACGATGCGCGCTCCACTGGCAGCGGCAAGGTTCTGGTATTTCGCCCGCATTTTTTCCGTGAAGGCCGGCTCACCGGTGAGATCCACATAATGCGTGCCGGCATCGGCGCAGGCAGCAACCAGAGGTTCACCAAAGCGTAAGTAAGGGCCGACGGTCGTGATGATGGCCGTAGTGGACTGGGCCATTTCGCGCAAGCTGGTGGCATCACCAGCATCGGCGGCGATGACTTCCGGCAGTACGGCACCAGGGACTTTTTTCAGGCGATCGAGGACTGCCTGCAGCTTGGCCGGATTACGGCCGGCTAGTGCCCAGCGCAGTTTTTCCCTGGCCGAAACACCGGCCAGATAATCCGCCACCAGCCCCCCGGTAAAGCCCGTGGCACCATAGAGCACCAGATCAAAACGACGTATCATCAATACATCCTCAAAAAGCTGCCGGCGGCCGGCATCATACAAAACGTCGCGACGTATAGCCGCAGTGGAAGCCGAACGGCATGTGATGCTTGAGCGGCGCTACCGCCAGTTCTTCCAGTGTCTGTGCATCCAGCACCACGATTTCCGAGGTGTGCGAGCCGGCATTGTATAGCGCGGCCACGAGGAAGCCGTCTTCCTCCGCCGCCTCCTTGCTGCGCGGCACAAAAATGAGTTCAGAGGTAAAGCGGCCAGCGCCGAAATCATGCAGCTGGAATTCGCCGCTGTCGTGATCCAGACGCTGTACCCCATTGAAAAAGCCGGGCGTGGCATTGGGCAGGATGGCGGCGGCATAGCTTAAGCGGGTTTTCACCCCGGTACGGCGCCAGTCCCACTGAGGGAACTCCAGAGAGTCATGGCCCGGCAAGGGTTTGGCTTTTACTGCGCCGCTGGAAAGATCCAGCCGGTATTCATAGAGCCGGCCCTTCTCGTCATTCTCCGCGCCAAAAACATTGCGCAGGTTTTCATTCACGCGCCAGCTTTCAAAGCGCGTGACATTGATGACGAGCTCGCGGCCCTCTTCCCAGCAATTACCGTAATGCACGGGCACAAAAGCATCGGTCTCGAGGGTGCGCACCACCTCGAAAGTCTCCAGCGAGACCACGAAGATGCGCACGGGATCATCCGGCTCGTAAGAAAGAGATTCGTCAAATGTTGTGAACCCAGCGGCAAATTTCAACGGATTGCGCAAGCGCAACGGACTCACGAAAAACACGGCGTAATGTTCAGTGAGCGCAAAATCATGGCAGAAGGGCAAGCTGCCTATGGGGAAATAGCCCTTGCGGTCCAGACAGCCACGCGGATCTATGCGGTACATATGAATGCCAGGACCACGCGGCCCTACACCCACACCGAAGTTGTAGTAATGCCCGGTGCGCGGGTCCACGCTGCCGTGGGCAGAAAAGGCATTCCAGGGCTTGAGGCGGCCGCCGTAGTTGAATTCGCCTTTGGTTTCCAGCGTCACCGGGTCCAGCTCCCAGGGCCGGCCGCCCTCCCACAAAGCCAGCAAATGACCGCCATGCCAGATCAGGCTGGTATTGGCCGCATTGGCTGGAGCACGACCTGCATTTTTCAGCGGACCACCCGGCGCATTCTGGCCAAAGCTGCGATAGACGATGCGGTTCTCCGCTGTTTCTTTCAGGTATTTCGGCGTGCGCACATAGCGGTTGCGATAGTGGATACCCTCGTCCGTAAAGCTCACACGGTGCAGCATGCCGTCGCCATCAAACCAGTGGCCGAACTTTTGCCCACCGATTTCATTGCGGCCCGGACCGATACGGAAAAACGTGCCACGCAGCTCGGCCGGAATGGCGCCCTTGATAGCGGTATTAGCGACGCTGTAATCCAGCTCCTGCTCCAGAGCCTGGAAGCCGCCCACATGGGCGAGGCGCGGATTGGCCCGTGCGGAGGATGGAGAAAGGGGAACTTTGGCATTCATGGCGGGCTCCTTGGGCAGGCTTGCGGCCAAGCTGATGACTGACAAATGACTGAAGGGTTCCGAGCTTAATCCTGGGCATGCATATATTCAACAAGTTGAGTATATTGGCGACTCGTCATCTGAGGCCCCTGCCATGTCGCTGCGACAGGTCATGCTCGTCTATCTGGAATCCGGCGCCGCTGCCGGCTACGACATCGTCAAAGGCTTCCAGCGCACCTACGGCTATCTCTGGAATGCCAGCTACCAGCAGATCTATCGCGATCTGGGCAAGCTGCTGGCTGATGGCCTGGTGGACTGCGACACCGTGGCCAATGGCCGTCGCCCGGAGCGCAAGGTCTATCGCATCAATGCCAAAGGCCGGGAAGAAATGCAGCGCTGGCTGGCCACGCCGGTCAAGTTGCCGCATGTGAATGATGCGTTTCTGGTGAAGCTGGCCGCCGTGCATTTGCTGGACCGGGAAACCCTGCTCAGGGAATTACGCGAACAGCAAAAGGGCTACCGCACCGCGCTGGCCGACCTACAGCGCAACCGCCAGTTTTTTGAAGCCCTGCCGCCGGACTTCCTGAAAAAGGCCTTCGGCATCTATCTCACGCTGAAACGCGGCATGGGGCTGGTGGAAAGCTGGCTGGAATGGGCGGAGGAAGTCGAAGCCTTCCTGCAGCAGGAAGGCGCAGAGATTTCCGCGCAGGATATTGCCCAGTTCAACCAGTTGCTGCTGGCGGTGTATCCGGATTTGCGCAACGAGCGCGAAAAGAAAAGCGTGGCCTGAAAAAGCTCAGGGCTTTTTCCACTGTCCACGCACGGTGAATATCACGGCATCCAGCTCCCGCCGCTGCGCATCACGCAAGGAAAGCCGGTGCTGGCCGGGCTGGGGCTTCCAGTCGTGATCACGTGCTGGCCCCAGCTTTGTGCCATCCAGCCACCACTCCATGCCGCGCTCCGGCGCTTCAGCACGGAAACGTACACGCTGCTGTGCTTCGGGAATATCCGGGTCTATGGCGATGATGGTTTCATTGGCGGGATAGCTGATGCGCGCCGTGGCCTGAGGCACGAACTCCACTGCGCTCATCTCCGTGCCGGGTAAAAACCATTCTTCGCGCGCCGGCTCTTTCAGACCGAAAAATTTCACGCGCTGGCGCACAAGGCTCAGCGGTGCCGGCGGCATATCGCCACCCGGACGCACCTGCCCGCCTTCCAGCGCATTCATCACCGCCGCCCAGATGGGCGCCGCGCCGGTGATACCGGACACATCATGCATGGCCGCGCCATCCAGATTGCCCACCCAGGCCGCCACGGTGTAGCGCCGCGAAAAACCTATGCACCAGTTGTCGCGCATATCCTTGCTGGTACCGGTTTTCACCGCAGACCAGAAAGGCGTAGCCAAGGGATTTTCCAGGCCGAAAGTCAGCGCACGCGCACTGCGGTCGCTCAGGATGTCCGTAATGACAAAGCTGGCCTCATCACCCAACACACGTTGTGAGGCTGGCACACGGCCCGGAATGAAACCAGCATCGGAATAGAGGCCGCCATTGGCCAGGGTGCGGTAAGCATTGGCCTGCATCCACAGGCTGACATCGGCACCACCCAGCGCCAGCGCAAAGCCGTAGAAATCCGGCGCTTCCGTGAGGCTGGAAAACCCGAGCTGGCGCAAACGCATCCAGCCGTTTTCCACACCCACGAGATTCAATACACGCACGGCCGGAATATTCAGCGAGCTGGCCAGGGCCACGCGCGCACTCACCGGGCCTTTGAAATCGCCCTCATAGTTCTGCGGCGTATAAAGACCGGTAGGCGTGGCGAGACTGAGTGCGCTGTCTTCCAGCACAGAAGCGGCGGTCAGATATTTCTTTTCAATCGCCAGTTCATAGAGAAATGGCTTGAGCGTAGAGCCAGCCTGACGCAGGGCCTGCACACCATCATAAAAGCGGGCCGACTCCACCAGCCCGGCATTGCCTACATAGGCCCGCACTTCACCCGTGGCGTTATCCAATACCAGCACCGCACCGGCATTCACATTGCGCGCGCGCAGCTGGGCCAGCTGCGCCACCAGAATATCTTGTGCCTGCTTTTGCAAAGCCGCATCGATTGAGGTGCGCACCGGCACATTCGCCGTTTTCAGCAACTGCGCACTCATGGCCTCCAGCGCCGGGCTTTCCGGATAAGGAGACAGACGCCGGACGAGACGGGTGAAAGCCAGGGTACGCACGCCGGAGCAAGTTGCCTGCTGGAAGCCCGCAGCAATCTGCGCGCAAGCACGCTGTGTTACACGTTCCGGTGTTGCCGTCGGCGAAGCCAGCAGCGAGGCCAGCAGCAGGCCTTCATCACGATTGATACCTATGGGTGCCTTACCCAGCAGCGCACGACTGCTGGCGGCAATGCCCTGCAAGTCGCCGCGAAAAGTGACGAGATTGAAATAGGCCTCAAGGATTTCCGACTTGCTCCAGGCCGACTCCAGTTCGCGGGCCGCTTGCATCTGGTTCCATTTCTGCGACAGCGAACGCCCCCCCGAGCGCCAGGCCAGCTCGGTATTGAGCAGGCCGGCCAGCTGCATGCTGATGGTGCTGGCGCCGCGCGATTTGTCACCGGTCACCAGCTTGAAGGTGGCCAGCGCCGTAGCGCTCCAGTCTATGCCGTGGTGATCATAGAACTCGCGGTCTTCGGTAAAGATCACGGCATCCAGCAGGGCCGGCGAAATATCACGCAGCTCAACCCAGGAAAGACGATTGACCTGCATGTCCAGGCGTCGTGCATGCAGGAAGACACCATTCCTGTCCTGCAGCTCGGCATAGGAAGAATGAAAACCGTTTTTGATATCGGCAAAAACAGGCGCGGCTGCCTCCGCCAGCACAGGAAGCAGCAGGCAGAGGCCGAGACAAACTGAGGTAAAGCGCATTACAAAACTTCCTGCAGAAAAGACAGGGGCCGCGATGTCTTCGCGGCCCCTGTCATCCTTCATGAGCCACTCAGGGTTTCACCACCCAGTTCTGGTTCGGTGTCATACCGAACATTTCCGGCGCATACATGGCTTCCACAAGTGTGGGTGGCAGACGGAAATCACCGGACTGGTTGAGGCGCAAGGTATAGGTGATTTCGCCATCGCCCTTGTAGATACGCTCGAAATAGGCGCGATAACTGTCGGCACCGAATTCGGCATAGGTCGCCCAGCTCCAGCCACTCTCATAGCCGCCTTCGTAGCCGTATTCACCTTCATACTCGCCCGAATTGGATGTTTCGCCATTGCCAACATCCGGTTGCCCGGCTGCTGTCGAGCTGTCACGCCCCAGAGCACGGCCCAGCAAGGTACTGCCGGCCGGAATAGGATCATCCAGCGCCACCCAGCCCACATCGCTTTGTGCATCCAGCTTCAAGCGCACACGCACGACATCACCCACGCTCCACTGGCCCTTCACTTTTTGCTGCAAAGGCTCAATGGTTTTTTCCACCTTGAAGCCGGTAGAAAGCGGCTCTTTCAGCGGGATGCGGGCACGCGATTGCACTGTGATCCAGGGTTTGCCTGAGCCATCCTGCGCCAGCTTGAGCACATCGGGTTTGGCCGGCCAGTCCACACGTACCGGTGCCGGCTCCTTGGCGGCCCAGTCCAGCGCCTGCTGCTGTGCGCCCAGTGTGATTGTCGTACGCCCCATCACCGGATCACGCTCGAAAGTTTCGCTGAAACGCTTGAGTGCAAAGCCCCCCCACATATTGGCAATGGTCGTGCTCCAGTGACCTTCAGCCTGGCGCATGAGCAGACCGCGCAGCAGACGCGGCTGGTCTTCCTTCCAGGCGGGCTGATCCATGGTGGCCAGCATAAGGCGCGAGACCGTGGCAGCATCATTGTCATACAGCCACCACCAGGAATATTCGCCTTCAGAAAGCAGATAGGCCGAGCCCTGCAGGGTGAGGCGCGAACGCAGGATGCTTTCCGCCTGCGCCAGACGCTCATCACGACGCGGAATCGAAGGCGCCGCACGCAGCAGCTCATACCAGTTCACCAGCATGGACGTATTCCAGCGCGGCGGATCAATGGTGAGCGTATCCAGCTGTGCCGGTTTGAAGCGGCCGTATTGCGCCAGCAATGACAACACTTCCAGACGGCGATAGGGATCATCGAACTCGTGCAGGCGCCAGTCCTCGAAAGTGGCACGGCCCTCCACATAATCCACCAGCGCATTCAGCATGCGCGTACGTGAAGCCTCTGGCACCGGATAATTCAGGGCACGTGACACGCGCAGGATATAAGCGGTGAGGAAGGGATAACCGCCAGTATTCGGATAGAAACCGGCAAAACCCTTGGCATCGAGATAGACCGGCA
>JAVHYE010000116.1 GCA_031119295.1 Pedobacter sp.
ACAGCACACCCCGCAACAACCACGCAGCCGCCGCCATCAACCCCCGCTCACCGCGCCGCGCTCTTTTCTCCATTCGCCACCGGCGCGCCCTCGCCATCGGTCGAGGCGACGCGTGTCTCCGGCATCGCCGCCCACACCAGCAGCACGGCAAGCGCGCCCGCAGCCGCAAGACCGAAGAAGCTCACCGCATTGCCGAAATGATCGGCGACGAAACCCGCGGCCGTGGTGCTGAGCGTTGCGCCGATCCCCGCTGCCAGACCGAACAGGCCGATACGGAAGGTGCGGAACTCCGCCGGCTCATCACACATCAGCGGCACCCCGCCGGCCGTCTGCAGGCCGAGCGCAATGAATTTCTTGGCATTGTGTACATCCACATCCAGGGTATGCGACACCACCACGCCGGGCGCGGCAAAACCTTCCGCCGCCACGCTCTTCACACCATGGCGGGCCAGCATGGCGCGTACCTTGCGCCCCAGCTCCCACTGCTTTTCTTTCAGCTCGGCAAAGCCGGTGAGCTCCATTTCGCGCATGGTGTCGCGCAGTTGCATGAGGCCGGCAGTGGGCATGGTGGCGTGATAGGCATGACCACCGTTTTCATAGGCCTGCATGATCTGCAGCCATTTCTTGAGATCGGCGGCAAAGCTCGTGCTCACCGTTTCTTCCACACGTTTCTTGCCGGCCGCACTTAGCATGATGAGCGCAGCACATGGCGTCGAGCTCCAGCCTTTTTGCGGCGCAGAAATCAGCACATCCACACCAGAGGCTTTCATGTCCACCCACACCGTGCCGGAGGCGACACAGTCCAGCACGAACAGGCCACCGACTTCATGCACAGCATCGGCCACGGCACGCAGATAGGCATCGGGCAGGATGATGCCGGAAGCGGTTTCCACATGCGGCGCAAACACCAGGGCCGGCTTTTCGGCACGAATACTGGCCACGACCTCATCTATTGGCGCGGGCGCCCAGGCCGGCTGCGCTCCCGTTTCCACCGGGCACGCCTTGAGGACGATCTCGCTGGCAGGAATACGGCCCGCCTCGAAAATCTGCGTCCAGCGATAACTGAACCAGCCATTGCGCAGGACCAGACACTTCTGCCCCGTGGCCAGCTGCCTTGCCACGGCCTCCATACCGAAGCTGCCACCACCCGGCACGATGGCCACCGCCTCGGCGCCATAAACCTTTTTCAGCGTGCCGGAAATATCACGCATGACCTGCTGGAAGGTCTGCGACATATGGTTGAGGGCACGATCAGTGAAGACAACGGAGAATTCGAGCAGGCCATCCGGATCGACGGCGGGGTACTGGCGGGACATGCGACGCTTCCTTGTGCAAAAAACGAAAGTGCAAAACCGGACTCATGGAGCGGACCGTGTTACCCGGCCCTTCATCATTCAAGCCCAACCTTCCCATATTCGCCGCCAGCGATAAAGACAGCAGGGCAGCAGCTTTTGACCTATCATCCGCGCCCTGACTGTTACACACGCCGCAGGCATCGCCATGGCCCAGAACGCCACCATCTTCAAAGCCGAACTCCAGATCAGTGACATGGACCGGCATTACTACGCCAGCCATGCCCTGACCCTGGCCCGCCATCCTTCGGAAACGGACGAGCGCCTCATGGTGCGCGTGCTGGCCTTCATCCTGAATGCCAGCGAAGAGCTGGCCATGGGCAAGGGCATTTCCTCGGACGACGAGCCCGATCTCTGGCAGAAGGACCTCACTGGCGCGGTGGAAAAATGGATAGAAATCGGCCAGCCGGATGAAAAGCGCGTGCGCCGTGCCTGCGGCCTGTCCCGCGAGGTCATCATCTATCCCTATAGCGGCAATAGTGCGGATGTGTGGTGGGAGCAGAACAAGCGCGCGCTGGACAAGCTGGACAAGGTCAGCGTGGTGAATGTTCCGGTGGAGATCAGTGACGCGCTGGGCCGGCTTGCCCAGCGCACCATGCAGCTGCAGGCCACGATACAGGATGGCGAAGTCTGGATTACGGACAGCGACAACTCCCTGCAAGTGATGGTGCAGGTACTGAAAGGTCCGCGTTAAACCCCGCCCGTTTTTTCTTCAAAGAGTGTTTCCCAGCAGGCCGGATCACCGGCCAGCAAATCCAGCGCTCCCGGTGCCGGTCGCTCGCAGGCTTTGGCCTGGTAGCGTTTGGCCAGATCATGTGCGGCCGGCGAGAAATACACCGTCACCTCGCAATGCAGACGACCCTCGGAATCATTGCAGGCGAACACGGCCATGGCTGGTGGCCGGCCGGCAGCCTCAAAAAACTCCTCACCGGTTTCAGCAATATCCCGGCAATCCAGAAACGAGGTCTGGGCATCCCCCAGCACCAGCGCAGTCCATTTCGATTTCGGCATGGCCGGCCTCTCCCTGCTCAACAATCCTTGCCTTCCTCACAACTCCTCGTCATTGAAAGCAGTAATCCGCGCCACGCGAAATGTTTTTTGTAACGAGCGCAGCTCCGCCTCATGCAGGGCCGCCAGCTTGCCGAGCTGACGCTCGCCCTTGGCCGTGAGATGCACTTCCACCAGACGCCGGTCGGCCTCATTACGCCGGCGCTGCACCAGCTTCAGCTCCTCGCAACGCGTGAGCAGGGCCACCACGCCGTGATGCTGGGTCTGCAGACGCTCGGACAGCTCGCCCACCGTAGCCCAGTCGCGTCCGGGGAAACCGCGCACATGCAGGAGCAGCTGGTATTGCAGGGGTGTCAGGCCCTCGGCCTTGGCCGCCTCTTCGCTGAAGCGCAGGAAGCGGCGCAGCTGGTAGCGGAATTCGGACAGGGCTTGGTACTGGGCCTTTTCCAGCGGTGGCAATGCAGTCATGGAACGGCAGGGTCGGTGGACGGGCTGGCGAATATATCATGCCGTGATATATTCGCCGCCCTTCACCTATGCCCTGTCGCGAGCTGCACGTGCATCCCTTCCAGGCCTGGCTGTACTCCTTCATTCCCGCGCCCGTGACAGCCAGTTGGCGTGAACGTTTCTACGGTGTGCTCGGCGCCTGCCTCGGCCTCATCATCACCGAAGGCATCAGCCACCAGGCCTTAGGCAGCGCCAATCCCTGGTTCATTGCGCCCATGGGAGCGTCGGCGGTACTGCTGTTTGCCGTGCCGGCGAGTCCCCTGGCCCAACCCTGGTCCATTATCGGCGGCAATCTGGTGGCGGCTTTTATCGGGGTGAGCTGTTCGCTGCTGATTGAAGACCGCGGCCTCGCTGCCGGGCTGGCGGTGGGCCTTTCCATAGGCGCCATGTTTGCCCTGCGCTGCCTGCATCCGCCTTCAGGCGCGATTGCACTGACCGCCGTGCTCGGTGGCCCGGCGGTACAGGCCCTGGGCTATCACTTCCTGCTCTGGCCGGTGTTGCTGGATTCCGTACTGCTGCTGGGCATGGCGCTGATTTTCAATAACGCCCTGCGCCGGCGTTATCCGCATCCGCATATGGAACACCGCAACCCGCACAAGACCAGCGATCCCCTGCCCAGCCAGCGCACCGGTTTCACGCCCGGCGATCTGGATGCGGTACTGGCCGCTCGCAATGAAGTGCTGGATATCAGCAAGGATGATCTGGAAGAAATCCTGCTGGCGGCAGAAGCGCGCGCGCAGCAGCGGCATTTCGGCAATATCGTTTGCGCCGACATCATGTCGCGCGATATCGCCACAGTGACGGCAGAAACTTCACTGCAGGAGGCCTGGCAAAAACTCTCGCATCACCGCATCACGGCTCTGCCGGTAGTGACGCCGGAGCAGCAACTGGCCGGCATTGTTTCCCTGCACGATTTTTTCGTGAGCCGGGAAAATGGCCTGCCCGAGCCAGTGCCTGCCGCGGGCCGCGTGCTGGACATCATGACGCCGAACGTGGTCACTGCCGGCCCCGGTACCGGTCTGGCCGAGCTGGTGAAACTCTTTTCCGATGGCGGCCTGCATCACCTGCCCGTGATTGCGGAAGACCGCTCCGTGCTGGGCATGGTGACGCAATCCGATCTCGTGGCCGCGCTTTTCCACGCCGGCCACGCCTGAGCGAAAATCCGCCTCAGGCTTTTTCGTCCAGCGCCGTCACCACAACCTTGTCGCGCTCATAGACATCCGGCTTGAACGACACATAGCCGTCATCGCCCACATCTACGGTCCAGTACACCAGCATGATGGGCACCTTGCTCTTCAGGGTGACATTGCGCGTCTTGCGCGCATCAATCACTTTCTTGACCTCGGCATCGCTCCACTTCACCGGATCATTGAGCAGCAAGGTGGCCAGCTCCTGGATATTTTCCACCCGTATGCAGCCCGAGCTGGTGGCACGCTGGCTGTCGGCAAAATGCTCTTTATGCGGCGTGTCGTGCAGATAGATGGAAAAGGGATTCGGAAAACGGATGACGACATCGCCCAGCGCGGCCTTGGGCCCCGGCTCCTGACGCAAAGTGATATTGCCGGGCTTTTCCCAGTCGACCGTTTCCAGCGCCACGGGATTACCCGCCGCATCGTGCACGGACAGATGGTTTTTCTTGAGATAGTCCGGATTCTTCTTGATGGCCGGCAGCGCATCTTCCTTGAAGATGGTGGGCGGCATGACCCAGCCCGGGCTCAGCGTGATGTAGTTGATGGACGATTTGAATACCGGGCTGGAGCGATAGGCCTTGCCGATCTGGACTTTTGAACTCCACTTCACCTGATTGCCCTGCAGATAGGAAATCCGGTAACCCGCCAGATCCACCATCACGAAATCGGTTTTCAGATCGCTCATGAACCAGCGCATGCGTTCGAGATTGGCGCGCATCTGGGCAATGCGTTCGGCCACTGGAATATTGAGTACCTGCAAGGTGCCGCGGCCGATGACACCATCGCCATCCAGATAGGCCTCACCCTGGAAGCGTTTGACCGCCGCCACCAGATCATCGGCATAAAGCTCGGGCTGGGCCGGCACGGCATAGGAAACCAGGCCGGCAATTTCCAGACGCTGGCGCAGCACAGGCACGCGCACATCGCTCATGCCGGGCTTGAGCACCGGCCCTTCGGGAATTTGCGGCCAGCCCCCTTCCATGGCAATGCCGCGCAAACGCGCCAGTGCGGCCCGCGTGATGTTGTATTGCTGCGGCTTGGGACGCGCCTGCGCAAAAACCTGATTGATACGGTCGTTTTCCACACCCTGGCGCAGCAGCGGCAAAATCTCGGCGGCATTGAGCTGGCGCGCATCAAAATTCCAGTTGGCATCCAGCTGCACCGGATTCACCTTGCCGTGGTACAGATGCAGCAAGGCCAAGAGATAGGACTGGGTGGCCAGCACTTCCCTGTCCACCACGATCTGGGGGTCCGCACTTTTCTCGCGGCGATATTTCTCGAGCAGGCTGAGGTTGTAGTCATCGGGGCTCAGGCCGTCTGAATAGAGATCGGCAATCTGGGCCAGCAGCTTGCCCAACTGCCTGTCATCCCAGAGCGGCTTCCAGTGCCGGCCGGCATAGAACTGCGCCACATTTTGCGGCAGTGTCGCTGCACTCATGGCGGCTGGCACCGGGCTTTCCAGCTGCGGCTGCAGGCGCTGCCGCATGAGATCGTCCACTGTGGCGGCAGCCGCCGCCTTCCCCAAACACAGCAAGCTCACAACGGCCATCCAGCGCCAGGCTTCCTGCCATCCGATTACTGCACGCATCGCCCCCCCCCAATCTTTGATATCGGCACCCGCCTCCGCTGCCCGCCACGGCCTTGCCGGCTGACAGTGTGCCAAGGCGGTGCTACGGTGCCTGTCTCTCCTGCAAGTCGCCGGCAGAACAGGCCCTGTTCCTGTTCGCCTGCGGCGGGGGGAACTGTAATGGTGAATGCCCGGGGTTTCAGCATGTGGAAACTACTAGTCTGCATTTTGTGCATGCACGGCCTGCTGCCTATTGCCGCTTATGCCGGGTCTGCTCATGCCGAAGCTAGCAGCAACAGCCTGGCTGCCGATCTTGCCCGCGCAGCGCCCGATGCCGATGCCGATGTGCTGCAGCTGGCGCAGCAAGCCATGAGCTGTGCCATCAGCAGCGGCATCAGTGCCCCGCAGCGCCTTGCCCTGATTGATTACTCCCTGCCCTCTACCGAGCCGCGTCTCTGGATTTTCGATCTGGCGCGCCGCCGGCTGCTTTTTCATGATCTGGTCGCGCACGGCCGCAACTCCGGCGAAAACATCACCACTACTTTTTCCAACCAGCGCGGCAGCCAGGCCTCCAGCCTCGGGCTGTTTCTGGCGCAGGAAGCCTATGAGGGCGAAAACGGCTATTCGCTGCGTCTGGACGGACTGGAGCCCGGTTTCAACGACAAGGCGCGCGAGCGCTATATCGTCATGCACGGCGCGCCCTATGTGGACGAGGCCGTTTCCGAAAAACTCGGGCGTCTGGGCCGCAGCCTGGGCTGCCCGGCGGTTCGTCTTTCCCTGGCCCGCCCCATCATCAATGCCCTCAAGGATGGGCAGTTCGTTTTCTCCTATTACCCGGATATGCAGTGGCTCAGCGAGTCGCCTCTGCTCAACTGCCAGGGCACTCCCTTTCGCGTCAGCGCGCCCTAAGCAGCTCGCCCGAATCAGCTCACATTGTTTCATTAGCGGAACAGTGCTTCGCATCCAGACCGGTTTTTCTTTGCCATGACAGAGGCGAGACTGTGCCCATGACGCTGCATTGCAGCAGGAGGACACAATGAGCACTTTCACTACTGATACCAGCCGCCACCTGACGCGCGTCGTGCGTGGCCAGCCCACCAGCGATGGTGCCGGCGTGAAGCTGAACCGCGTCATCGGCACGCAGGTCGTGCCCGATATCGATCCTTTCCTGATGCTGGATGAATTCCGCTCCGATCAGGCCGGGGATTACATCGCCGGTTTTCCGGAGCATCCGCACCGCGGTTTTGAAACCGTGACCTATATGCTGGCCGGTCGCATGCGCCATCAGGACAACCATGGTCATAGCGGTCTGATGGAAGCCGGTTCCGTGCAGTGGATGACCGCAGGCCGCGGCATCGTGCATTCGGAAATGCCGGAACAGGAAGACGGTTTGATGGCCGGTTTCCAGCTCTGGCTCAATCTGCCGGCGCGCGACAAGATGACGGAGCCGCGCTATCAGGAATTTCCGGCCACGGCCATGCCGGTGGTGCAGCCGCAGGATGGTGTGAGCGTGAAGCTGATTGCCGGTGAACTGGCAGGCAAGGCCGGGCCGATTTCCGGTGTGGCGACGCAACCCGTGTATTGGGACATCACGCTGACAGCGGGCACGACTTACACCGTGCCTGTGCCGGAAACACACCAGGCTTTCATCTATGTGTTTGAAGGCGAGTTGCAGGCCGGCCCGGAGAGTTCACGCCATGCCGTGCAATGCAGCCAGATGGCTGTGCTGGGCCAGGGCGATCATCTGGAACTGGTGGCCGGCTCCGAAGGTGCACGCCTGCTGCTGATTGCCGGCCTGCCGCTGCGTGAGCCGGTGGCGCGTTACGGCCCCTTCGTGATGAATACGCAGGAGGAAATCCATCAGGCCTTCCGCGATTACCAGGCCGGGCGTTTCTGAGGCTTGCTGCAATGAAAAATCCCCGCCATGCGGGGATTTTTCATTCTCAAGACAACTCAGGGCTGCTCAGACAATGCCTTAACCACCTGAGGATCACGTTTGTAGACATCGGGCTTGAACGACACATAGCCGTCTTCGCCCATATCCACCGTCCAGTAAGCCAGCAGGATGGGGATTTTCTTTTTCAGGGTGACATTGCGTGTCTTGCGCTCGTCTATCACCTTTTGCATGGCCTCGCGATTCCATTTTTTGTCATCGTCCAGCAGCAGCTCGGCCAGCTCGTGTATGTTTTCCACGCGTATGCAGCCGGAGCTGGTGGCACGCTGGCTGGCGTTGAACATACCCTTATGCGGCGTGTCGTGCAGATAAACGGAATAGGGATTCACGAAACGTATGACCACCTCGCCCAGCGCGCCACCGGGGCCCGGGTCCTGGCGCAGGGTGATATTGCCGGGTTTGTTCCAGTTCACGCTGCCGGGAGAAATTTTCTGGCCGGCCGCGTTGTAAACACTCATGCGGTTGCGTGTAAGGTAATCACGGTTGCGGCGTATGGCCGGCAAGGCATCCTCTCGGAAAATCGTGGGCGGCACCACCCAGCCCGGGCTCAGGGTGATATAGGTAATGACGGATTTGAACACCGGCGTGGAACGGTATTCCTTTCCTATCTGCACGCGCGAACGCCATTTCACTTCATTGCCATGCACATAGGCGATGCGATAACCGGCCAGATCCACGATCACGAAATCATCTTTTATTTCATGCATGAACCAGCGTGCCCGTTCGAGATTGGCGCGTATCTGGTCAATACGCGTACTCACCGGCACATTGAGCTCGTTGCGTGTGCCCGGTCCGATAACGCCATCGGCATCCAGATAGGACTCTTGTTGAAAGCGCTGCACTGCCGCTTTCAGCTCATCATCGTAAATATCCGGCTCGGCCGGCACGGTATAAGGCAGCAAGCCGGCAATCTGCAGGCGCTGCCGCAACAGCGGTAAACGCGCATCGCTCATGCCCGGCTTCAGCACGGGACCGGCCGGCAGTTCCGGCCAGCCTCCGGCGAGCGCAATACTGCGCAGACGCGCCAGTGCCGTGCGCATCGCGTTGTATTGCGGCAGATCGGGGCGGGCCTGGTTGAACACATTTTCCAGCTCGTTCTTGCTGGCGGCATCACGCGCGAAATTCAGGCCGGTGATCGGATCCAGCTGACGCGAATCGAAATTCCAGTGCGAATCCAGACGCACCGGATCCACCTTGCCCTTGTAGAGATGCACCAGCGCCAGCAGATAAGCCCGTGTGGCCACCATGTCACGCTCGGCCAGCAGGCCAGGATCGGTGATCTTCTGCGAGCGCTCCAGCAGGGAAAAACTGTAATCGTCGGGCGTGAGGCCGTCGGTATAGAGCTCGGCCAGCTGCGTCAGCAGCGCCTGGAAGCGGGTCTCGTCCCAGACCGGTTGCCAGTCGCGCTCGGCATAGAACTGCACCACGGCTTGCGGCACCGAGGTATTGGCCACACGCAAAGCCGATTTGCTGTCGAGATGGGATTCAAGGCGGGCACGTATGACATCGGCGATCACCTGACTCTGCGCCTGTTCGGTTTCAGCCTGCGCCGCAGCGGCCAGCAGCAGGAAAAAGCAAAGACCCAGGAGGCGGGCAAGGCGGTGTATTGACGGGATCATCCCTTTCTCTCCCCGAAAGCAGACTGACCTTGTACCCGATTCATGCGCCTGATTCGACCGTCCGGAAAAAGAAGTCACAGCTGGTAACAGAAAGTTCGTCTGCAGGGGGCGCCAGCTGACAATTCAAGAGCTGACAGGGCTGGCAACGGGTGCTACGGTCCGGGCTTTCCATCAACCCGGCAATGGATTGCTTCACGCCGCCAGTCACGCGACTGCCCGGCAATGCCGAGGTTTCCTTGCATGCGTCTGCTGCAATCCATCATTGCCTTCCTGCTGGCCCTGGCCAGCCTGCCGGTTGCTGCCGCCACCAGTCTGGTAGAGCGACTGCAGTCCCTTGCCCCCGATGCCGATGCCCGTGTCATCACCCTGGCCGTGGATGCCATGCAGTGTGCCGTTGCCAACGGCATGCCGGCTTCCGAACGTCTGGCAGTGATCGACTATTCCCTGCCCTCCACCACGCCACGGCTCTGGGTCTTCGATCTTTCGCGCTCTGCCCTGCTCTTTCATGAGCTGGTGGCACATGGCCGCAATAGCGGAGAGAACCTCACCACGCACTTTTCCAATATGCCCGGCAGCCTTGCCACCAGCATCGGTCTGTTCCGCACCGGCGCCACCTACAAGGGCAGCAACGGTTATTCGCTGCGTATGGAGGGCCTGGAGCCCGGGGTGAATGACAAGGCCATGGAGCGCGCCATCGTCATGCATGGCGCGCCATACGTGCGCGAAGGCATGGCTGAGAAATTCGGACGACTGGGCCGCAGCTGGGGTTGCCCGGCCGTGCGCCAGGGCGTGGCCAAACGCCTTATCGATACGATGAAGGAAGGGCAGTTCCTGTTTTCCTATTATCCCGACCAGCAATGGCTGGGCTCATCGCCCTTCCTCAACTGCACGCCGAAAACTGCGAGCCGCTGAAGCGGAAATCTATTCGCCCGAAAAAAAAGCCAGCCCGATGAAAACGGAAAATCAGAGGGATTTGCTGCGATTGCTGTTGCGGTATTCGCGCGGAGACTGGCCGAACCAGCTACGGAAGGCACGGGTGAAATTGCTGAG
>JAVHYE010000117.1 GCA_031119295.1 Pedobacter sp.
GTAGGCGGTGGTGCAACGCGTGAGCGCGTGACCGAAGCTTTCAAGATCATCCTCTCCGATGAATCCGTGAAGGCCGTGCTGGTCAATATCTTCGGCGGCATCGTGCGCTGCGACATGATTGCCGAAGGCATCATCGGTGCAGTGAAGGATGTGGGCGTGAAGGTGCCCGTGGTCGTGCGTCTCGAAGGCAATAATGCCGATCTGGGTGCACAGAAGCTGAAAGAAAGCGGTCTCAACATCATCTCGGCAGCCTCGCTCAATGAAGCGGGTGATCTTGTCGTGAAGACCGTGGCCTGAGAGGAGCGCAAGAAAATGAGTGTATTGATCAACAAGAACACCAAGGTGATCTGCCAGGGCATCACCGGCTCCCAGGGCACGCTGCACACCGAACAGGCCATTGCCTACGGTACCAAGATGGTCGGCGGTGTAACGCCGGGTAAGGGCGGCACCACCCACCTCGGCCTGCCGGTGTTCGACACCGTGCGTGAGGCCGTGGAAAAGACCGGTGCTGAAGCTTCCGTGATTTATGTGCCTGCTGCTTTCGCCAAGGATTCCATCCTGGAAGCCGTGGACGCCGGCATCAAGCTGGTGGTGTGCATCACCGAAGGCGTGCCCGCCATCGACATGCTCTTCGTGAAGGAATACATCGTCCGCAAGGGCGGCGTGACCCTGATCGGCCCGAACTGCCCCGGTGTGATCACCCCGGGCGAGTGCAAGATCGGCATCATGCCCGGCAATATCCACCTGCCCGGCAAGGTCGGCATCGTGTCGCGTTCCGGCACGCTGACTTACGAAGCCGTGAAGCAGACCACTGACCTCGGTTTTGGCCAGTCCACCTGCATCGGCATCGGCGGTGACCCGGTTCCCGGCACTACCTTCATCGACGCGCTCAAGCTTTTCCAGAACGATCCGCAGACCGAAGCCATCATCATGGTGGGTGAAATCGGCGGTAGCGCTGAAGAAGAAGCCGCTGCCTTCATCAAGGCCAATGTGACCAAGCCGGTGGTGTCCTATATCGCTGGTGTGACGGCTCCGGCCGGCAAGCGCATGGGCCACGCAGGCGCCATCATCTCCGGCGGCAAGGGCACAGCAGACGAGAAGTTTGCGGCTCTGGAAGACGCAGGTGTGAAGACGGTGCGTAACCCGGCCCTGCTGGGTCAGGCAATTGCCGAGATCACGGGCTGGAAGTGATTCCTGCTGCGATTTCTCTGCAATAAAAAAGGCCGCGTAAGCGGCCTTTTTTATGCGTCTCCCGTCGATTGACCGATTCGCTCTCCGCTCGTCAGTTTGAGCATTCCTGTCATTAATGCCGCCAGTAACGGCTCCTAGTCTTGCTGCCCGGAGACCAGTGTTTTCTGCCATCGGGATGGCGGTGTTGTCGGCTCGTAGTCACCTTTAATGACGCAGCATCAATGACAACAAAGCCAAGGAGGCAATATGTACACGGTCAGAGCATTTCTTTCCCTTTCCCTCGCTATTCTTCTGCCAATCTTTATCTCTCCAGCTCGTGCTGATTCTGTCGTGTATCAGGACAGCAGTGGCAAGGTGCTGAGCACGCAAACTGTCGTCAACGGGACATCCTATGATGCCGACTGGTATCTGCCGGTCGGTACAGCAACAGGCTTCATGCTGGTCGAGCATGGCTTCAGCCGTAATTGCGGCAATCTGCGCAATGTCAGTCTCAATTTCCTGCAGCGCGGCATCATGGTGCTGTGTCTGAATACGGATATGACCGGTGGCAAGCAGGATCTGGGAATTGCGCTGGGCGAGCAGATTGCCAATGGACAGTTGCAAGCTCCCGAGGGGCGCTCCATGCCGGCGGCCATTGTCGTAGGTGGGCATTCAGCGGGTGGGCATTTCGCGACAGCCGTAGGGCGACGTCTGGCAGAGCGTAATGTGGCTGGATTCCGTGGCGCTGTGCTGTTTGATCCGGTGGCCGCTGGAGGATTTACTGACAACCTCATGGCGATCTCTGCAGGCGGTACGCGTGGTGTCTTTGCTATTACCTCCAATGGCAGTCTCTGCAACCAGTTCAATAATGCCTATGGAGCGCTCAAGCAGATCAGCAATCCTTTTGTGGGCGTGCAGCTCACCAGCAAGAGCACACATGTAGACTCCGAAGGCTATAACACCAACTTCCTGGGTTATGTCGCCTGTCTGCAAAGTCCACCCAAGGGTAATAACATCCAGATTTTGCAGGATATGTCAGGGGTGTGGGCTGCCGATCTTCTGAACGGCACGCATAATCCGGATCATTATCCCGGAGGTAACTATTTCACCCTGCACCAGTCCTGGGGTGAGTTAAAGCCCATCAAATGATCCTGATTTCAGGAGTGAAAAAGCCCGTCACTTGACGGGCTTTTTCATTCGGGCGGGCGCATGTTCAGAAAGGCTTCACCACCGCCAGAAAAATAACCAGCGGCATAAAGGCCACAATCAGGGGGGTGCTGACTTTCAGGAAGAGCCAGTGCTGTTTCATGGACTGTTCGTATTTTTCCATCAGGCCTTTTCGGCGCAGCATTTCCTTGTTGCCGCCGAAGTGGGAGAGCCAGTAGTCACAGATTTCCATGGGGATGAAGATGAAGGCGACTATGCAGAGTTTCACCAGCAGCCATTTCGCATCCATGGGGTTCCAGCCGGCCAGCCAGAGCAGGAGAGGGCCGGTGATCAGGATGAGAGGGAAGGCGATATGTTCCAGTACCACGCCCTTGTCGAACTGCTCCTGCGCATAATTACGGCGCTCGATGGCCAGCGGATCGGTGGGATTTTTTTCCCAACGTACAAAAGCACCTTTTACATACCAGGTGTAGGCAACGGCGGTGCTCCAGCTCCATATCATCACGAAAAACAAATGCACGAATTTTACGTAGAGATAATAAGGCAGCAGGGTTTCTCGCAGGGCTTCAAACATCTGTGGCGTCTCCGATGACGTGGGGTTGACGATAGACTCTGTGGTCACTAGCTTTTGGCATCTCGCTAAGCGGAGCTTGTCGCATGTTGTTTTTCTCGCAAATTCTTTCGGTACTTCTCGGTGTTTTCTTTCTGGTCACCGGTTGGCTCAAGGCCACGGGTAATGCCCATATGGTGAAAGAGTTCCAGAAGTTCAATTACCCGCAATCGCTACGTGTGGTGGCTGGGCTTATCGAGCTTTTCGCCGCGCCACTTATGCTCACTGCTTTTTGGTGGCCGGGGCTGGCAGCACTCGGCGCACTCATGGTCTGCCCGGTAATGCTGGGCGCGGCCTATACCAATTTCGTCAAACGTCCGGCCGCTTTTGGCTGGGGGACTGTCGTCATTTTTCTGCTCTGTGCCACGCCGGTTGTGGTGCATTTCTCCTGGCTGCTGGCTTTGCCGCTGCGTTTTCTCGACAGTGGTTTTCCTGCACTTGTTTCCTGAAGCTCAGGGTTTTTCGTATTTGTATCGTGGGTTGTCTACCGACAGCCTGCGCTGTGTACGGGCTATGAGATAGTCGAGTAATCCTGAGCTATTCACATCCAACTCACCGCTTTTCAGTTTTTCCATCAGCAGCGTTTCTGCATCGGCATCAGCAGAGCCGCTGCCTAAGAGCGCCAGCAGTTCCTTCCTGTTGGCCTCAGCCAGGGCAGGGCCTTCACGTAGTTCACGCTCGACCATGCTCAAGGCATTCAGGGCAATACGCAGATAGAAAACATCGCTGCCCTGCAGCTTGGGCTGTACCTTTTCTTCCAGATGCTGGCGCACGGCCTGGATCAGGTCGGAAGCAGTAGGTTTGTTGGTGAGCGTCATGATGTCTTTTGCTCCTGCAGTGCTTTCAGGCAGACCAGCATGTCGATTTCCGTTTCACTCACGCGACGGCCGATAACGGCACGCTCCAGCGAGGGCACATTGCCGCTGAGATGGCTCCAAGCCTGGAAGAGGCAGATAACGCCCCATTTGAAACAGCCAAAGAGCTCCCAGTAAAGAACTTGCTGTACATTCACTTTTTGGCCACCGGCTTTTTCATAAGCCGCAAATAATTCTTCGCGCTGGCCAAAGCCACCGACAGGCTTATCCACCACGCCAAAGCGCCAGGCATTTACACAGAGCCAGCCCAGGTCTTCCATGGGGTCACCGGAATGGCTGAGCTCCCAGTCCAGTACAGCGGCTATGCCGTTTTCATTCACGATGAAATTGCCGTGGCGGAAATCGCCGTGAACAAGCGTTGCTGTTGTGGTGACAGGGGCATTTTCACGCAGCCAGCGCAGGACCAGCTCAAAGACGGGCAGGGGATCGCCAGCCATGCGGTAGAACTTTTCCAGATCATCCAGCTGTACCTGCGCATCCTGCAGGCGCAGGCCGGGAATATTGGTGAGTGGAGTGGCGTGTAGCCTGGCCAGTATCTCGCCGCACTGTGCCGTGAGCTTTTCACGAGCTGCAGCAAGGGTTGGTTCTTTCAGGATGCGCGGTGGCAGGGTTTCACCATTGATGCGTTGCATCACATAGCCTTCACCCAGCACCTCGTCATTAAAGACGGCAAACACCTGCGCCACCGGCACGCCATTCTTGCCGGCCGCATCCTGACAGGCCGCTTCCAGTTGTTTGGGATTGGCCAGACTGAAACGCTCATGGCCGGCAGCACGGCGCAGGATAAGTGGAATTTCCCTCTTTGCCGTTATCGCTTCCAGCGCCCAGGTTTCTGCCGAAGCGCCAGCGGAAAGCCGGCGTATTTCGGAAAGCTGAAGTGGCCCCAGTGCTGATGTCAGCAGTTCGGCCAGTGCTTTGCTGTCAGGCAAGGCACTCATCAGCAGTGCCGCCCCACCGGCCGACCTTCTTCCATCTGGTCGAGGTATTCGGCCATGCCATAGCCGGTGAGGTCGTTGCAGCGGTATTCGGTGAAGGCTTCGGTGATACGCGTGCGCATTTCACTGCCGTCGTCACGTACGCGGCGGTTGCGCAGGGGAATGCAAGAGAGCGACTTGCCTTCCACGGTGTAATCAATGCCGCCAGCGCGCAGCTTGATGACTTGCGCGATTGCCTGTTCATTGGCATCCAGCGTGGACGTGATACTGGCGCTTTCAATCAATTCGTATTTGCCATCACGCAGCACCATGCCCCAGACATGCTGGCGGCCGGTGGCCATCTGCACGATGGAGACATTAAGCGCAAAGTCCTTGGTGAAATTCATGGGCATCCAGCGATACCAGTACAGGTTCTGCCAGTAGCGCGGACCCCAGGAGTGATCGCGCAGGCCCAGTCCTTCGATGGTGTAGCTGTTGTCGCCGATACGGATATCACCCTTGCCGGTCATATGTTGCTCGTAGTGAGCGCGGGCAAAGGATTCATCGGGGTTTTCTTCCACCGGCTTGCCGTTTTCATCCAGGGCTTCGCCACCGAAAACGGGTGAAGCACCGGTGAATTCGATGCGTATCTTGCAGGGCAGCAGGGGATTGTCGGCAAAGGCTTTCTTGGGGTTTTCCATGTCCTGGGGATTGGCCAGCAGGCAGATATTGCCTTCATAGCTCACCACCAGTTTCTTGAAAGGCTCCACCACATCAAAGCTCATGCCGCCGGCGGCAATCTTTTCATTGCCGGTGATACGCGGGCGGTCGAACATGAAGCCGACGCGGCCATCTGGCAGATAAACGCAGCAGCTCATTTCGGCATGGCCCTCATTGGGGCGATTGCCGACACGGAACCAGCCGCCCATGCGCTGCTGATGGTCGAAGAGATTGATATACATGCTTTCATTGAAGTTGCGCGCGGCCTCAATGGGGTGCGTGTATTCATCCTCGGGGACGAGGCGTACGGTCACACTTTTGCCCAGATCCATTTTCTTTATCTCCCGTCCGCGCGGCGGACTGCTGTTTTTCTGATTATTGATTAGCGGATGATGGCGGACTGACGCAGGGCGCTCAGGGCCTCGCCAGAAAGCCCCAACAAATTTCCCAGCACGTTTTCGGTATCACGGCCCAGTGCCGGTGGTGCGCGGAAGGTGCTGTCGTCATCTCCCAACTTCACCGGATTACCGGGCTGACGCACGCTGCCGCCGCCATCCAGAGGCACTTCCACCACCATCTGGCGGGCCAGGGCCTGCGGATCGGAAAGGGCGTGGCCGAAATCATTCACCGGTGCGGCCGGAATACGGAATTTTCGCAGCTCTTCCAGCCAATATTCGCAGGAATTCCTGTCGAAATTTTCCTGTACGACCTGATTGATGAAATGGCGATTGGCCCAGCGTCCGGGCTGGGTCTTGAAGTCGGGATTGTGCAGGCGCTCGTCACCGAACATTTCGGCGAGATTGGCAAAGAAGGCATCACCCAGGCAGGCCACAATGATCCAGCGTGTCTGCGTGCTGAAAGTGTTGTAAGGCACGTGCACGAAATGGCCGTTACCAGCGGCCTGCGGCACGATGCCACTCATGAGGTGCATGGTGGCCATATAGTTGAGCAGGGAGAGCTGGCAGTCCTGCATGGAAATATCCACATGGCGGCCTTTGCCGCTTTCGCCGCGTGCATTGAGCGCAGACAAAATACCTATGGTGGCGAAGAGCCCGCCGCCCAAGTCACCAATCGGAATGCCGGCACGTGTAGGTGTACCGCCTTCTTCGCCAGTGATGGACATGCCGCCGCCCATGCCTTGCGCGACGATATCGAAAGCCGGGCGATCCGGATCAGGGCCGGTTTCACCAAAGCCGGTGATGGAGCAGGTGACGATGCGCGGATTGATGGCGGCCAGGGTGTCGTAATCAATGCCGAGGCGCTGTGGCACGCCGCGCGAAAAATTATTGATGACCACATCCGCTTTTTTCACCAGCTCATAAAAGAGCTCCAGGCCTTCCGGTTTTTTCAGATCCAGACAGACCGATTCCTTGTTGCGGTTCAGCGTGAGGAAGTAGGCGCCCATGCCGTTGATGGAGTAGTCGGCTGAATCCGCCAGCAGCTTGCGTGTGCCTTCGCCCTCCAGTGGCTCCACCTTGATGGTGCGTGCGCCCATATCGGCCAGCAGCATGCCGGCATAGGGGCCGGAGAGCATATGGGTGAGATCGAGAATGGTGAGGTGGGAGAGTGCGGCCATGGATTTCGCTCAGGCAGTAGGGGAGCGGGCTGATTCAGAGCTCAGCACCTGCTCCAGATGATCGAGGGCGTGTTCGTAGTTCTTGCGCGTGCGTTCGATGAAGACGCTTTCGCTGCCGGCGGGCATGGTGCTGGGCAGTGCTGCCAGCTTTGCCTGCCAGTCGACGCGGCTGCTTACGGCATCGATGGCGCAGAGGGAGATGGTCACGATAAAGCCGGTGGCCGGGCTGATGCCGGGGCCATCGCTGACCTGATAGACCGTGCGGAAGCCGGCATCGTCCTGCTCCAGCAACTGCTGGGTGATTTCGAATGGCCCGATACGGATATGGCGCCGGCTGCCCGGGGTATCGCCCTCGCAGCTAAAGCTGTCCACGCCCGGGAACCAGTCCGGCAGGCGCGAAAAGCGGCCCAGCAAGGGCCAGAGCAGGGGGGCGGGGCGGGCAATCACGCGGCTGACGGCTAGCTCGGGCATTCCGGTACGCTCGTTCTTTTGTATGCAATATATTGCGCGGCGGTCAGTTTACTCAGGATAAAAGCCATAAATCCAGCGTTTATTTTGGGATTGTATGCATGTTTGCTCTGCTGCTAGGATGGCGGCCTGCCCGGAATGTATGCAAAACCACCAGATCAGAAGAAGAGGGATAGCCATGAATCAGCCCGTCGCCACGCCTGCTGCAGAGCGCCCCCAGGTCACGCTCAAGACCCCGCTGGACCATATCCACCATGTTGCCTACCGCTGCCGCGATGCCGAGCAGACGCGCTGGTTCTGGGAAGAGGTGATGGGCTTCCCCCTGCGTATGGCCATGGTGTTCGATGACGAGCCGGGCTCCGGCCGCAAGATCGATTACATGCATCTCTTCTTCGAGATGGGCGACAACAACTTTGTGGCCTTCTTCGATTCACCTGACGACAACATCAACGAAAGCACCTTCACCGCACGTCACGGCTTTGATCTGCATATCGCTTTCGAGTGCGACACGATGGAAGAGCTCAAGGCCTGGCGCCGTCATATCAACAAGATGGGCCGTCCCTGCTTCGGCCCTATCGATCACGGTTTCATCCACTCCATCTATATGTATGACCCCAATGGCATACAGGTGGAAATCACCATCAAGGCCGAGAAGTACGTGGAAATCTGCGCGCATGAAACCGCAGGCGCGCGCGAAATCCTCAAGGACTGGACGGCCAAGACCCGCGAACGCAAATTGCAGAAATTCGGTGCCGACGCGCTGGATATGCGCGGCATAGACATGGGCAAGGTGGATATGTCCAAGGTGAAAGTGGACATCAAGCCGCATCACAAACCCGAATAATTCCGACAAGAAAAATTAAGAAAGGAGCATTGGTGATGGCCAAATACGAATATGAGCGCATTCCCTATCTGGTGGGCTATGCCGAAAAGAATGAATTCAAGGACACCTATGCCGGCCCCATGGATTTTGTGGCGCTGGAAGCGCATCTGCTGAAGCCGAAAGACAAGCCGTCCAAGACGGTTATTGTTTTCATGCATCCCATTGGTGGCGGTGCTTATCTGCCCATGGTGAGTGCGCTGGCCAAGGCCGGCTTTCACGTCATTTATTGCGGCTCGCGTTATCGCGGCGCCGATTACGGCCTCATCATGGAAAAGGTGGCGGCGGATCTGGGTGCCTGCATACGTGATGCAAAAGAACGTCTGGGCTATGAAAAAGTGGTGCTGGCCGGTTGGTCCGGTGGTGGTTCTCTGTCCGTGTTTTATCAGGCTCAGGCCGAAAAGCCTTCCATTACGCATACGCCGGCGGGCGATCCCTACGATCTGGCCGCCAAGAATCTGATTCCGGCGGACGGCATCATGTTGCTGGCTGCGCATATTTCCCGTGCCGGCACCATGACGGAATGGCTGGATCCTTCCGTGATTGATGAAGCCGATCCGGAAAAGCGCAATCTCGAACTGGATATCTACAGTGCAGACTGCCCCAACCAGCCCGCCTATACCGAGGCTTTCGTGCAGCAATTCCGTGCCGGTCAGATTGCGCGTAACCGCCGCATCACGGCCTGGGTACAGGAAAAGCTGGCAGACCTGCGTGGCCAGGGCCGCACCATGGAAGATTTCGGTTTTGTCGTGCATCGCACCATGTGTGATGTGCGCTGGCTGGATGCAACACAGGATGCCAATGAGCGCCCGGCCGGTTGGTGTTATCTCGGCGATCCGCGCATCGTGAACAACGGTCCGGTGGCCCTGGCGCGTTTCAATACCCTGCGCAGCTGGATGTCGCAGTGGAGCTATGACCACTCCAATGCCGATGGTCTCAAGGCTGCTGCACAAATCACCATTCCCGCGCTGGTCGTCGGCAATACCGCCGATGACGCCTGCACGCCTTCGCATACGCATCGTTTGTTCAATGCGATTGGCCATCAACGCAAACAGCTGGCTGAAGTGAAGGGCGCCAACCATTATTATTTCGGACAGCCGGATAAACTGGCCATCGCAGTGGAAACCTGTTCGGCCTGGCTGGGCGAGCAGGGTTTTGCTGACTGATTTAATGACATTGGATGCAGGAAAAAATATGGCAAGTGCAGAACTGCCGGCAGTGGCCCTGACACGTTCCCTGAGCGTGATTGCCGCACTGCGTGATCGCATCCTGCGCGGTGAGCTCTTGCCGGACGAGCGTCTGCAGGAAGTGGCGCTGGCCGAAAAACTGCAGGTCTCGCGTACGCCCATACGCGAAGCCCTGCGCACGCTGGCTGAAGAAGGCTTGCTGATTTATGAGCCCAATCGCGGTTATCGCGTACGCCGTTTTTCCCTGGATTACATCCTGAAAGCGTTTCGTCTGCGTATGGCACTGGAGGGCTTGAGTGCCCGTCTGGCGGCCGAGCAGGCTTTAAGTGAAGAAGGCAAGCAACAGTTTCTGGCAGCCTTGGCGCAAGGTGACGAGTTGCTGAAAGCGCTGGGCACGGAAGCGTTTGATGTAGAGGCATGGCGAGTCATGAACAAGGCTTTCCATTTCTGCATACACCGCCAGGCTGGTAATGAATTGCTGATGCAGACGGCGCGCTGGTCCACCCGCATTCCCGTGGTGATACAGGGTGCTTTCCGCTGGTATGGCGAGACGGATTACCGGCGCAGTCATGAAGAGCATCACCGTATTTTCGATGCCATACGCCGTGGCCAGCCCGACCGTG
>JAVHYE010000118.1 GCA_031119295.1 Pedobacter sp.
CGCTTCCGGCGTGTGGGTGAACGAGCGCGCAGAAACCTCGGTGAAAGGGCTTTATTCCGCCGGTGACATGGCCGCCGTGCCGCACAACTACATGCTGGGCGCTTTCACCTATGGCTGGTTTGCCGGTGAAAACGCCGTGGGCTATATCGCCGACCGCGATTTCACCCCGGTGGACGAGGCTCAGGTAGCGCGCGAACGCGAACGTGTTCTGGCGCCCCTGCATCGTAAGGATGGTCTCTCGCCCAGCCAGGTGGAATACAAGCTGCGCCGCTTCGTGAATGACTATCTGCAGCCGCCGAAAGTCACGCGCAAGATGGAAATCGCCCTGCAACGCTTCGAGGAAATCCGCGAGGACATTGCCCATATCCGCGCTGAAAACCCGCATGAGCTGATGCGTGCTGCCGAAGTGGCCGTGATCCGTGACTGTGCCGAGATGGCCGCCCGTGCCTCGCTCTTCCGTACGGAAAGCCGCTGGGGCCTCTACCACTATCGTGTCGACCATCCGCAGCGCAACGATGCCGAATGGTTCTGCCATGCCCATCTCAAGAAAGGCGAGAACGGCGAGATGGTGAGCTTCAAGAAAGCGGTTGAGCCCTATGTCATTGCTATCGACAGCGAAGAAAAGCAGGCCTATCAGAAATTGCGCGTGGCTGGCGAGAAAGTCGCCACGCCGGCCTAAAGAGAATGCATAAGGAAAGAAAGCATGAGTTACACGCCCCACGATATACGTCAGCGCTCCAGTGCGCCGGTGCTAATCGACGAAGACAAATGCATAGCCGAAAAAGGCTGCACGGTTTGCGTGGATGTCTGCCCGCTGGACTTGCTTGCCATCGATCCGGTGAAGAAAAAGGCTTTCATGCAGTTCGACGAATGCTGGTACTGCATGCCCTGCGAGAAGGACTGCCCCACGGATGCGGTACGCGTGAACATTCCTTATTTGCTGAAGTGAACACAACAGGTAAGTGCAAGGCTGCCGGCAAGAATGCGAAAAGCACGGCCGGTTTGACTGATAACACCGTACCAATGGGCGGGCAGGTGGCCTGCCATAAAACCATATCTGCACCATGAAAAGTCGCAACGCGACAGGGGAAAGGAAATGAAACTGCACAAGATTGCCGGCGCTTTGCTGGCAGCCGTACTGGCGGCTCAGGGCGCCCAGGCGGAAACCATACGTGTGGCGATTGGCACACAGGACACCACCATCAACTGTGCCACAGGCGGTCTGCTCATTCGTGAGCTCAAGCTGCTGGAGAAATACCTGCCCAAAGACGGCAAGTACAAAGACGCCAAATACGAAATCGAATGGAAGAACTTCACTTCCGGTGCACCGCTCACCAATGAAATGGTGGCGGACAAGCTGGATATCGGCGCCATGGCTGATTTCCCCGGCGCCAATAATGGTGCTGCTTTTCGCAAGGCTGGCAAGAAGAGCATTTTCCTCTCCGTGCTTTCCGGCAGCACCACGGGTAGCGGTAATGCCATCGTCGTCCCCAGCGCTTCGCAGATAGACAATCTGGCCGAGCTCAAGGGCAAGACGATTTCCGTGCCCTTTGCCTCTACCGCACATGGTCTGCTGCTGCGTGCCGTGAAAGCCCAGGGTTGGGAAGATGGTCGTGAAATCCAGATCATCGCCCAGGCTCCGGAAGTGGCAGGATCAGCCCTGCAGGCCAACAAGATCGATGCGCATGCCGATTTCGTACCTTTCGGTGAGTTGTTCCCGTATCGCGGTTTCGCGCGCAAGATCTATGACGGCGCTGAATCCAATGCACCGACCTATCACGGTTCGCTGGTGAATGCCGATTACGCCAAGAAGTATCCGGAAATCGTGGTGGCCTATCTGCGTGCTGCCATTGAAGCCGACCGTCTCTTTGCGGCCGAGCCGGAAAAATACAGCGAGCTTATCGGCAAGGTGACCGGCATCGATGCCGAAGTGAGTTACCTCTTTCACGGCCCGCTGGGTCTGCAGACCCGTGATTTCACCTGGAAGCCGGAATATCGTCAGGCGCTTTCCACGGCCATCGATACCCTGACCCTGCTCAAGAAAGATGATCTTGGTCTGGACGTCAGCAATTTCGTGGACGACCAGTATATCCGTGCTGCCTTCAAGGCTTCGGGTCTGGATTATGACGTGCGTCTGAAGAACTACGACAAGCTGGCCCTGAAAGCCAAAGATGCCAGCACCGGCAAGCCCATCACCGAGTTCAAGCGTGTGGCCCAGATCTGGGTGCAGGGCGAGCCCAAGGTGCGTCATTACGCTTCCCCGGAAAATGCTTTTTCTGATTTGAGAAAGCTGGAAAAAGCTGGCAAGAAAGTGCGTGTGGTTTATGCGCAGGATCGCAATACCGGCATCAAGCTGCTGGCTGACAAAGCCTGGTATACCGTGGACAAGAATGGCCAGATTAATGCCTTCCTCTCCAAGGGTGCTGCCACGGGCTGGGCCAAGGCCCAGGGCGGCAGCGTGGCTGACTTCAATGCTGTGAAAACAGCCAATACCGTGGCAGCACGCTGAGTCTGTCATGACGGTAGCCGCTAGCACTTCCACAGCCACCTCAAGTTTCCGGCGCTTGCGCGCCGGAGACTTTCCCGCTGCGCGTTGGGTCTTGCGTGCAGCTTCCGTACTGGCCTGCGTGGCGCTCTGGCATTTTGCTTCGACGCGCCACCTCAATCTCGGCCTTGTCACTTTTACCAATGTGCCTTCACCACAGGAAGTGGTACAGGCCACGCTGGAACTTTTGCGCTCGCCGAAATTGTGGGCGCATGTAAGCAGCAGTCTTTATCGTGTGTTCGCCGGATTCTTGGCGGCAGCCTTGCTGGGCATAGGTCTGGGGCTGGCGATTGGGCGCTCACGCTGGGCAGAAGATGTTTTGCTGCCGCCATTGGAATTGTTGCGACCGATTCCGGCAGTGGCCTGGATTCCGCTGGCCATCCTGATGTTTCCGTCTTCGGAACTCTCGATGATCTTCATCACCTTTACCGGCGCGCTGTTTCCCATCCTGCTCAACACCATACATGGCGTTGAAGCCGTGGATGCGCGACTGATTGCTTCGGCGCGCAGCCTGGGCAGTGGGCGCAGCAGTACTTTCACGGAAGTGATTCTGCCGGCAGCGGCCCCCAGCATTGTCACTGGTCTTGCCATAGGCATGGGTACTTGCTGGTTCTGCCTGGTCACCGCCGAAATGATTTCGGGGCAATTCGGTATCGGCTATTACACCTGGGAGTCTTACACCTTGCAGAACTACGCCAATATCGTGGTCGGCATGTTGCTTATCGGTCTCTTCGGTATGGGCAGCAGTGTGCTGATCAAGCAAGCAGGGCAGTGGCTCATGCCCTGGTATCGTCCGCAGGGGAAGGCTTCATGAATATTTCCGCTGCCAATGTCTTTGATGTTTCCAAAGCTTCCAGCACGGCCAATGGCCATATTGTGATTGAAAACCTGCATATCCATCTGGGGCAGGGCGCGCAGCGCTTTGAGGCGGTGCAGGATGTTTCCATTGATGTGAAGCCCGGTGAGTTCGTTTGCATACTCGGGCCTTCGGGTTGCGGAAAGTCCACGCTGCTGGGCGCACTGGCGGGGCATCTTTCCTATAGCAGCGGTCGTATCGCTGTGGATGGGGCGGCTGTGAATGCCCCGCATCCGGATCGTGGCCTCGTCTTCCAGCATCACACGCTTTTTCCCTGGAAAAAGGCGCTGGAAAATGTGGCCTTCGGCCTCAAGATGAAGGGCGTTTCACGCCGCGAGCGTAAGCAGCAGGCGCTGGATCTGATCAAGCTGGTCGGTCTTGAAGGTTTTGAAAACCGCTATCCCTCGCAGCTTTCCGGCGGAATGCAGCAGCGTGTGGAAATTGCGCGCGTGCTCATCAATCATCCGCGCGTGCTGCTGATGGATGAGCCTTTTGGCGCACTGGATGCCATGACCCGTCTCATGATGCAGGAACTGCTGCTGGAGGTATGGGCTCGTATACGTACCACCGTGGTGTTCATCACGCATGATATCGACGAGGCACTTTTCCTTGCTGACCGCATTCTGGTGATGAGTCCGCGTCCGGGTCGCATCATTGAAGAAATCCCGCTGGATTTTCCGCGTCCGCGTCAGGCCGAGCTGATTACTTCGCAGCACTTTGCTGACCTCAAACGGCATTGCCTGCGTTTATTGCGTCACCACGATCACGAAGACCATCCGCTGGAACGACTCTCGCCGCTGGGCAGTCGCCCGGCCAGCCAGGTTCGTTTTGCTACCTAAGCCATTTTTTTTCATATAAGCCACGTTTTGCGACACAAGAAGAAAGCCATGAATCTCGCTTTTCCCGATATAGACCTTGCCGATGCTGAGTTACGCGCGCGCCTGACAAGTACGGATGCTGGCGTGCGCCGTATTGCCCTTATGGAGCTGGCTGAGCAGGAAGATGAAGACAATCTCATCTGGTTGCAGACTTCCCTGCGTCACGACCAGTCTGCCGAAGTCCGCCAGGAAGCGGCACGTCTGCTGGCTGGTTGGGATGATGACTTTGTCGCAGATGCGCTCTGTCATGCTCTGGCCGACAGTGATGCCACGGTGCGCCAGCATGCTGCGCAAAGCCTGAGTGAGCTCAAGCAGGCGGAAACCGGCAAGGTGCTTTTGCCTTGGGCCAGCCATGAGGAGGCTTTTGTACGCACGGCGATTTTGCGCGCTCTGCGTGAACTGCGTTTGCCGGAGGCCGCGGAGCCTGCGCTGCTGCTTTTACGTGATGAAGATGCTCAGGTAAGGCGTGAAGCAGTGGCGGTGCTGGGCTGGTTGAAGAAGGAAGAGGCACTGGCGGAAATTGCACGCCTTGCAGAAAGCGATGCCGATGTGGATGTACGCCGCGCGGCCACCGGCGCACTGGGTTTCTCCCGTAATGAAAATGTATTGCCGGCCCTGCGTCAGGCTTTGGCAGACCAAGCCTGGCAGGTGCGCGAAGAGGCGGCAGCCACACTGGGCAAGCTGCGCTTTACCGGCGTAGTGGATGATTTGATCGTGGCGCTGGATGACAGCTATTGGCAAGTACGCCTGCAGGTGGCACGTGCTCTGGGCAAATTGAAAGACCGCTGCGCGACCACAGGACTATTGCGCACTCTGGGCCACAGCATCAGCAATCTGCGCAAGGAGGCGGCTTTGGCGCTGGGCGAAATCGGTGATGCTTCCGCGCTGCCAGCCTTGCAGGCCGCCAGCAACGATGCTGATCCGGAAGTGCGCAAGGCTGTGCGTATTGCCATCTCCCAGTTGCAGGCCTGATATGAGCGCACCGCATAGCGTACGCAATGACAGGCAGGCCGGAGAGTTGCTGCTGCAATGGGCGGATGGCCGCGAGCTGCGTCTTTCCCATGCCAGCCTGCGTCATCACTGCCATTGCGCGTTTTGTCGCGCGCGCCAGTTGCGTGGTGATCTCATGGCGGTGCCGGCTGATGTGCGAGTCACCGGCATGAGCGCGCAGGGTTATGGTCTGCAGCTCATTTTCAGTGACGGCCACGACAAGGGCATTTTCCCCTGGGCCTATCTCTTGAGATTGCGTGAAGAGGCCGCTGCCAGCGTCTGAAAAGACCGGGTGCCTGAGCGCTTTCAAGGTTCCGGTGCTAGGAAGGCCGGGTCATCTCGCCTACAGTGCCTTGGTGCTTTTCTTTCCAAGCCTGCAAGGACGACATGATGCTAGAGAACATCAAGGCCACCCTTAATCATTTCAAGCAATCCGTACCTTTCCGCATCATACCGGCCGCCATTGCCACCGCCGTGCTGGTGATCTTGCTGCTTCTGCCCGCCCCTGAAGGTTTGCAGCCCCATGCTTGGGCACTGGTGGCGATTTTCCTCACCACCATCGTGGCCATCATCCTCAAGGTCATGCCGATAGGCGTGATGGCACTGATGGCCATCGTCGTGCTGTCCCTGTCGCAAGTGACAGCGGATTCATCCAAGGGTGCCATTACAGATGCCCTCAGCAGTTTTTCCAATCCCCTGATCTGGCTGATCGTGGTGGCCATACTGATTTCGCGCGGCCTGAAAAAAACCGGGCTGGGGAATCGCATCGGTCTGGTTTTCATTTCCCTCTTGGGCAAGCGTACGGTGGGTATAGGTTATGGCCTGACCGTGAGCGAACTTGTGCTGGCGCCTTTTACGCCCAGCAATACGGCACGCGGTGGCGGCATTGTGCATCCGGTGATGAAATCCATTGCCAGTGCTTTCGGTTCTGATCCGGCGCAGGGCACGCAGAACAAGGTCGGTACTTATCTGGCGCTGGTGAATTACCACGCCAATCCCATTACCTCGGCCATGTTCATCACGGCCACCGCGCCAAATCCCCTGGTAGTGGATTATGTGGCCAAGGCCACCAATCAAAGCTTCCAGCTTTCCTGGACGACCTGGGCCCTGTGCATGTTGCTGCCGGGTCTGCTGTGTTTGCTGGTGATGCCACTGGTGATTTATCTGCTGGCGCCGCCCGAAATCAAGGTCACACCCAATGCGGTGCAATATGCGCGCACCGAGCTGAAAAATATGGGCCCGCTCTCTGCCAAAGAGCGCGTGATGATGGGCACTTTTGCTTTATTACTTGTGCTCTGGGCCAATGTACCGGCCATGATTCTGGGGCCAGTCTTCACGCTGGACCCGACAGTGGTGGCCTTTGTCGGTCTTTTCGCGCTCATCATTACCGGCACCATAGACTGGGATGATGTGCTTTCCGAAAAAAGTGCCTGGGATACGCTGATCTGGTTCGGTGCTCTGGTCATGCTGGCCGAGCAGCTCAACAAGCATGGCGTGACAGCCTGGTTTGCCACGAATATGAAAGACGCCATCATTGCCAGTGGTGTCGGCTGGCTGGCAACGGCCGCGATACTGGTGCTGGCCTTTGTGTTTTCCCATTATCTTTTTGCCAGTACCACCGCTCATATCAGTGCCATGTTGCTGGCCTTTCTCACCGTGGGCACGCATCTCATCCCGCCGGAATACATCGTGCCCTTCATGCTGATGATGACAGCGGGCTCCGCCATCATGATGACGTTGACGCACTATGCCACCGGCACATCTCCCATCATTTTCGGCAGCGGCTATGTCAGCCTGGGAAAATGGTGGCAGGTAGGTTTTGTCATGTGCGTGGTGGAACTGCTGATTTTTGCCATAGCCGGTGGACTGTGGTGGAAATTGCTGGGTTATTGGTAATTCCTGCTCAGCTACCGCTGTTGTAAAGCGGCAGTTTCCGGGCTAGCGGCTTGCCCAATGCAGGAGCGTGCAAGGGCAGGCCACCAGAAAACTCCGGATAGTCTTCGCCGGTGATCAGGGCCTGAAGCCAGCGAAGCCCGCTGCTGCTGACGCTAAAGCCGTCGCGCTGAATGAAATGGCGGGGAAGGTTTTTTTCCTTTCCTGCGACGCGAGTCAGTGCCACGGGCTCTACTGTCCAGCGGGCTTTGCTTTGTGTAGGTGCAGTTTTACGTTTCAGGGCCGCCATCACGCGGTCTTCGCCGCGCAAGGTCAGCGCTACCGCTTCTGTGCCCACGCGCCAGGCCGCTTCAGAATCAACGCTGGAGGCCAGATGCCGTGCCGAGCGTTGCAGATAATCACTGATGGAAAAATGGCAGGGCAAGCCCAGCTCGTTTTTGATGAGAGTCGCGACCTGCGGCGCCGCATGTCCGGCCTGTACATGCCAGAGATCACGGCCATGTTCGCTATCTGAATTCATGGCAGTCTTGCCTTCCTCCAGCAATGCACCTTCTGCTACTACCACCACGCAATAGCCATCCCGCTGTACTACGGCCTCTACCTGCTGCAAAAATCTTGTGCGGTCGAATTTCACTTCCGGAAAAAGGATGATCTGGGGCGCCGGGCAGTCCCTGCTTTGTGCCAGGGCCGCACTGGCGGCAATCCAGCCGGAGTGACGCCCCATCACTTCCATGACAAAGACCTTGGTGGAAGTGCGGGCCATGGCGGCCAGATCCTGTGCTGCTTCACGCACGCTCACGGCGGTGAATTTGGCGACGGAACCAAAACCCGGTGAGAAGTCCGTCAGTGCCATATCGTTGTCCACGGTTTTGGGGATATGGATGACGGAGAGGGGATAGCGCGCTGCCCGTGCGGCATTGGCGATATGTAGGGAAGTGCCGGCGGAGCCACCACCACCGTTATGCAGCAGCCAACGCACCTCATGTGCGGCCATCACGTCGATCAGACGGCGGTAATGTGCCGGCTTTGATTCAGGTGTGCCCAAGGGAAAGCGACTGGAGCCGAAGGCGCCACCCGGTGTTTGTCGCAACAATTCGATATGCCGCTTCGAGACACGGCTGACATCCAGCAGTTCTTCTTCCAGCATGCCCAGCACCCCATTAACAGCAGCCAATACGCGGATGTCGTGTTGCTGTGCCGCATGCAGCACACCGGCAGCGCTGGCATTGATCACGGCTGTCATGCCGCCGGACTGGGCATAGAGCAGGGAGGGGCGTGCGCGCATGCGTGACTCCAAAGAAATCGGCCAGATCAGGAGCGCTGGTCTGGCCGATAGCGTATCGCAGTCATGAAACCGGAGCAGCTTGTCAGTGGTCAGCCGCGCCTCGTCTCAAACCCTTGGCATGGCGCATGAAGAAGAGCAGGGGGATGGCCAGTGTCAGCGTGACGGCAAAGATCAGGAAGATATGCTCGAAGGCAATCATGGAGGCCTGTGCAGTGAGTTTGGCATCGACAAGGCGCAACAGCGTTTCCTGCAGCTCGGCCTCATTCGTGCCCTTCATCTGCAACCACTTTTCCATCATGAAAAGATTGCTCTGCGTACTGGTATTGAGATTGCTCACATGCAGGCTGAGATCGGCCTTGTATTCGGCGGACCAGTGCACGAAAAGAGTGGCCGCCGCTGCAATACCCACCGAGCCGCCCAGCTGGCGCACCAGCGTATAAATGCCGGTGGCATTGGGAATGTCCTTGGGTGCGATCTTGGCCATGGCCAGGGCATTGAGGGGAATGAACATGAAGCCCAGACCCACGCCGCGCAGGATGAGGGGCCAAAAAAAGTCGCTGTCGCCACTTTGCGTGGTGAAAAGGCTGTGCTGGTACATGCTGGCGCCGAAGACGGCAATGCCGATGACGGCCAGTATGCGCATATCGATATCGTTCTTTTCCACAAACTTGCCCAGCACGGCCATGGTGATGCCATTGGCCAGTGCCCCGGGCAGGATGACCTTGCCGGTTTCCCAGGCGTTATAGCCCAGCAGGGTTTGCAGATAGAGCGGCACATAAAAAACGGTGGCAAACAGCGACATGCCCAGCAGGAAGGAGAAGAAAAGGCTGGCGGCATATTGGGTATCACGCAGCACAGAGAGATCCACCACTGGATGATCTACTTCCAGCTCATGCCAGACAAAGGCAATAAAACTGAAAATGGAAATGGCGACATAAATCTGTATCTCGATGGAATCAAACCACTGCAGCTTTTCACCGCGCTCCAGCATGACCTGCAGTGTGCCGATGCTGATGGCGAGCAGGGCAATACCCGTCCAGTCCACCTTGGTGATTTTCTGGTGGAATTTTGAGTCGGGCAGCAATTGATTGGCCAGCAGCAAGGCAGCCAGACCAATCGGCAGATTGATATAGAAAATCCAGGGCCAGGAAGCGTGGTAGGTGATATAGCCGCCAACCGTCGGGCCCAGGGTCGGGCCCATCATGATGCCCATGCCGAAAATGGCCATGCCGCTGCCGATTTCGCGCGGCGTGAAGGTTTCATAAATGGTGCTTTGTGCCGTGGCAATCAGGCCACCACCACCCAGGCCTTGCACGATGCGCCAGAACACCAGTGATTCCAGTGAAGAAGCATTGCCGCAGAAAAACGACGAGATGATAAAAAGCGCGATGGAGCCCATGAAATAGTTGCGGCGGCCAAAGCGGTTGGACAGCCAGCCGGAAATGGGCAGCACGATGACATTGGCCACGATATAGCCGGTGGACACCCAGGTCACTTCTTCCAGCGTGGCGCCCAGATTGCCCATGATCTGGGGAATGGCGACGTTCACGATGGAGGTATCCAGC
>JAVHYE010000119.1 GCA_031119295.1 Pedobacter sp.
CTTTAGCAATGGTGATAGGGCCACTCAAGTTGTTCACACTGATCAGGCCCTGCAACATCTTGCCCATGGATTCCAGCGTGAAAGCCATGAGCTTGCCGGTCTTTTCAAAGGCCAGACCCAGCGACTCCAGCGGACCGTATTCCACCTTGCGGCGATAACCTTCGGGGTAGATGACAGGCTGCTCCTTGAGTCCTATGCCCAGCTTGCCACGGACTATGCCCTGCTCGTCCTTTTCACCCGTGGGGGTGAGCTTGAGCATCACGATTTCTTGCCCGCGCTGCACCTTGGCCTCCAGTGCCTGCTCAGGCTGCTGGCGTACCACTTCCACAAAATCCTGCCAGGTCGAAACCGGCTTGCCGTCCACAGCCAGCACACGATCGCCCGGGCGCATGCCCTGGCGTGCTGCAGCACCGCCGGCAGCCACCTCACCAATCACCGGCTCGAAACGCGGCTGCCAGGGCATGAAGCCCAGCTCGCGGAAAGGGTCAACTTCCTTGCCGCTCAGAAAATGATTGAGCACGAGAGTGAGCTCGCGCGGCTCAGCACCTGCCTGGGGCTGCAGGCGCAGCTTGAGCTCGCCGGATTCGCCCATGCGCTCGATCAGGGCGTAATTGATGCCTTCCCAGTCGCGCACGGCCTTGCCGTCGATAGCAATGATTTCATCACCGCTTTCAATGCCAGCCACGGCGGCAGGCGTCTGCGGCAGCACGCGACCAATGACAGGCTTCAGGGTTTCAGCACCCTGCAGGAAAAGAATCCAGTAAAGGAAAACCGCGAACACGAGATTGATGAGCGGGCCGGCCGCCACAATGGCCATACGTGCCAACACCGGCTGGCGATTGAAAGCACGCGGCAGGTCTTCCGGCGCCACCTCGCCTTCACGCTCGTCTGCCATGCGCACATAGCCCCCCAGCGGAATGGCGGCCAGCTGGTATTGCGTGCCCAGCTTGTCCTTCCATTTCAGGAAGGCCGGGCCGAAACCTATGGAGAAGGTCATCACCTTGACGCCGACACGGCGCGCGACCCAGAAATGGCCGAACTCGTGTATGGCCACGAGCGGTCCCAGCACGATCAGGAAAGCCAGCACCACTTGCAGGAAACTCATTTACCACCCTCAGCGTTTGGACAGCTGGCGCTGCGCCGCAACACGCGCCAGTCGATCAGCGTCGAGAATTGTGGAGAGCTCGTCTGCCGCCATCATTGGCAATTCTGTAAGTGTCTGCTCCACCACACGCGGGATGTCGGTGAAAGCCAGCCTCCGGTCGAGGAAGGCCTCCACGGCAACCTCATTGGCGGCATTGAGCACAGCCGGCGCACAGCCCCCCGCCTGCATGGCTTCGCGGGCCAGACGCAGGGCCGGGAAACGAACCTCGTCCGGCGCCTCGAAATTGAGCTGGCCGGTGGCAAAGAGATCCAGGGCATTCACACCGGCAGGAATACGCTCCGGCCAGGCCAGGCCCAGGGCAATGGGCGTGCGCATATCGGGATTGCCGAGCTGGGCCAGGGTGGAGCCGTCCACATACTGCACCAGGGAATGGATGATGCTTTCCGGATGTACCACCACCTGCACCCGCTCCGGACTCATGCCGAAGAGCCAGCAGGCTTCGATCAGCTCCAGGCCCTTGTTCATGAGCGTGGCCGAATCCACGGAAATCTTGCGGCCCATGGACCATTTGGGATGCTTGACCGCCTGCTCGGGCGTGGCCGCCTGCATCGCCTCGAATGTCCACTGCCGGAAAGGCCCGCCGGAAGCCGTCAGCAGCAGACGCTCGACAGCTTTTGCATTGCCAGTGCCTCCGCAGCGAAAGCCGCCGGGCAAACACTGGAAAATCGCATTGTGCTCGGAGTCTATGGGCAAGAGCGTGGCGCCATGCCGCTGCACGGCCTGCATGAAAAGCGCGCCGGACATGACCAGCGCTTCCTTGTTGGCCAGCAAGACCCGCTTGCCCGCTTTTACCGCAGCGAGCGTAGGCAGTAAGCCGGCAGCGCCGACAATGGCCGCCATCACGGCATCGGTTTCGGAAGCCTCAGCGACAGCGGTCAGGGCCTCGGGACCGTAATGAACTTCCGTACGACTTCCGGCCAGTTGTTGTTCCAGTGTCGCCGCATCAGCCGCTGTAGCCACCACGACATGACGGGGATGAAAACGCTGGCAAAGGGCGGCAAGTTCGCTGACACGCGAATGCGCTGTCAGCGCAAAGACCTCATAGCGCTCGGGATGACGCGCCACCACATCCAGCGTGCTCTGGCCTATGGAGCCTGTGGCGCCAAGAATGGTGATGCGTTGCAGACGTTCCGGATTGTCGGCGCTCATGGATGGCTCAGAATCCCTTGGCCAAGAGCCAGCCCAGGGCAAATACCGGAGCCGCTGCTGTCAGGCTGTCGATGCGATCCAGTGCACCGCCATGACCGGGGAAAATGGTGCCCGAATCCTTGATGCCGGCATGGCGCTTGACCATGGACTCGAAAAGATCACCCAGCACCGAAGCAAGAACAGTTAGCAACGAGAGAAGCAGGAAGGCCCAGAAACGCTGGCCCTCCAGCTCGCGATAAAAGGCCACGGCAAAAGCTACCGCCATGGTCAGCAAGAGACCACCGAAAAATCCTTCCAGGGTTTTGCCGGGGCTGACACTGGGTGCGAGCTTGGTCTTGCCGAAAGCACGGCCGGCAAAATAGGCGCCGGTATCCGCGCCCCAGACCAGCACGAAGAGATACATCAGCCACCAGGCCGAGAGTCCGTGCAATTGGGTGAGCCCCAGCCAAGCCGGCACCAGCAAGACAAAGCCGATAGGCACGAGCATCGTGGTATTGGCCCAGGTATCCGTGCCAGCCGGATAGGCACGCACCAGCCTGTGCGCCAGCAACCAGAACAGGACAGCGATAGACAGCGCCGGCAATTGCACGAGTTTGAACAATTCCGGAACCAGCGCCAGTGCCGCCAGCGCACCCAGCACGACAGCCGCATAGGCGCCACGCAGGGCGGGCTGCTTCCAGCCCATCATGGCTGTCCACTCCCAGGCCGCTACCGCCACAATGGCGGCAGCGAAAATGCGGAAGGCCCACAGGGTCGGTGCAAAAAATACGCACCAGATAACGATGGGCAGAAGAACCAGAGCCGTAATGACGCGTTGCTTAAGCACGAGTAGCCGCCTCGACCTGCTCGGAGGTGCGACCGAAACGACGCTGGCGACCGGCGTATTCCGCCAGGGCACGATCCAGCTCGGCAGCATCAAAATCCGGCCACAGGGCATCAGTGAAAAAGAATTCTGCGTAGGCCGCTTGCCAGAGCAGGAAATTGGAAATGCGCATTTCACCACCGGTGCGTATCAGCAGATCCACCGGGGGCAAATCCGCCATCTGCACAAAAGCGCCCATGCGCTCGGGCGTGATATCTGCTGGTACCAGCTTGCCGGCCGCTACCTGTGCCGCCAGTTGTTGCGCGGCATGCGCCATATCCCACTGGCCGCCATAATTCACGGCAATCGCCAAGGTCATGCGCGTATTTCTGGCAGTCAGCGCCATGGCATCGTGCATGCCGGACAGTAATTCAGGAGAAAAGCGTTCGAGATCGCCAATAAAGCGCAGGCGTATGCCATTGGCATGCAGTTCCGGCACTTTTTTCGCCAGCGCCTGCAGGAAAAGGCCCATAAGGGCGGACACTTCTTCTTCGGGACGACGCCAGTTTTCGCTGGAAAAGGCGAACACCGTCAGCACTTCTATACCGGTGCGTGCAGCATGTTCGACGATCTGGTGCACAGCCGTTTCGCCGGCTTTGTGACCTTCGGGACCGGGACGGCCACGCTTTTTGGCCCAGCGGTTATTGCCATCCATGATGATGGCGACATGGCGCGGCAGCTGGCCTGCGGCCGAGGCGATATCGGGTGCGCTGCTTTGCGGACTACTGCCAGAAACTGAAGAGGCGCTCACATCAGACCTGCATCAGTTCCTGCTCTTTGCCAGCGAGCATCTTGTCGACTTCAGCCACGTATTTGTCCGTGAGCTTCTGCACGTCATCCGTGCCCTTGCGCTCTTCGTCTTCGGAAATTTCCTTTTCCTTGAGCAGGTCCTTGATGTCGGCAATCACGTCACGACGGATATTGCGAATCGCCACGCGGGCGTTTTCAGCCTCGGAGCGCGCCACCTTCTGCATGTCACGACGGGTTTCTTCGGTCAGCGCCGGCAGCGGCACGCGGATGACATCGGAAGTCACCGGATTGAGGCCCAGGTCCGAGGTGCGTATGGCCTTGTCGATAGCCGCCAGCATGGTGCGCTCATAAGGCTGGATGATGAGGGTACGCGCATCTTCCACGCCCACATTGGCCACCTGCGCGAGCGGGGTATCGGCGCCGTAATACGGCACCAGCACATCTTTCAGGATGGCCGGATGAGCACGACCGGTGCGCACCTTGGCGAAGCCGTTTTCCAGCGACTCCAGGCTTTTCTTCATGCGGGCTTCGCCGTCTTTCTTGAGATCATTGATCATGTCTTTTCTCCGTTCGGGCAAGTCGCTTCAGCGCGGATCAGTTCCAATCAAAGTACCTTCGCTTTCACCACCGACCATGAGATTGAGCAGTGCACCGGCCTTGTTCATATTGAATACGGTGAGCGGCATCTTGTGGTCACGGCAGAGGCAGATGGCCGTGAGATCCATCACGCCCAGCTTTTTATCCAGCACTTCATCGAAAGTGAGATAGTCGTATTTCACGGCACTCGGATTTTTCACCGGGTCGGAATCGTAAACGCCATCCACCTTGGTGGCCTTGATGACGAGATCGGCATTGATTTCTATGCCACGCAGGCAGGCTGCCGTATCGGTGGTAAAAAAAGGATTGCCGGTGCCAGCAACGAAAATCAGCACATCGCCGCCCTGCAGATGACGCACGGCCGCACGGCGGTCGTAATGATCCACCACGCCGCTCATGGGAATGGCGCTCATCAAACGGGTCTTGATGTTGTTGCGCTCCAGCGCATCACGCATGGCAATGCCGTTCATCACGGTGGCCAGCATGCCCATATGATCGCCGGCCACACGATCCAGTCCGGCCGCTTGCAAGGCTGCACCACGGAAAAGATTGCCACCGCCCACCACGATGCCGACCTGCACACCGATGCCGACCAGTTGGCCGATTTCGAGAGCAATGCGGGACAAGACTTTGGGATCGATGCCGAATTCGGCTTCACCGGCCAGAGCTTCGCCGGAAAGTTTGAGCAGGATGCGTTTATGCGCGGGGTTGCGGTCAGCCATGGCGTCCTCGGGCGTTTATGCTCCCGGCCGGAAGACTGGCGGGAGGTCCTGTGAAAGTGCGGGAATCTTACAGGATGGCAATATCTTTTTCCCATAAAAAAGGCCCCATGAAGGGGCCTTTTTCTACAGCTTACAAAAGCTTACTTGGCGGCAGCGGCAGCGGCTTCAGCCACTTCGGCAGCGAAGTCCACTTCCTTCTTCGCGATGCCTTCGCCCACTTCCAGACGCACAAACTGCACGACCTTGGCGCCGGCCTTGGCCAGCAGGGCGCCAACCTTGGTTTCCGGGTCCTTCACGAAGGCCTGCTCGACCAGCGAGACTTCAGCCAGATACTTCTTCACGGAACCTTCCACCATCTTTTCCACGATGTTGGCAGGCTTGCCGGATTCAGCAGCCTTGGCAGCCGCAATTTCGCGCTCTTTGGCAATCAGCTCGGGCGCCACGTCTTCCGGGGTAATGGCTTCGGGCTTGGCAGCAGCGATGTGCATGGCAACGTCTTTGGCCAGCTCTTCGTTACCACCTTCCAGAGCCACCACCACACCGATCTTGATGCCGTGGATGTAGGAGGCCAGCAGGGCGCCCTCCACGAGCTGGGCGCGACGCACCTGGATGTTCTCACCGATCTTCTGCACGAGAGCGATACGGGCTTCTTCCACAGTCACGCCGTCGTAGTTCAGGGCGCTGATCTTGGCCACATCGGTTTCGCGAGCGGCCAGCGCAATAGCGGCAACCTTGTTGGCGAAAGCGGTGAAGTTGGAGTCGATAGCCACGAAGTCAGTCTGGCTGTTCACTTCCAGAATGATGGAGGTGTTGCCGTCTTTAGCCACGATGATGGCGCCTTCGGCGGCGATATTGCCGGCCTTCTTGGCAGCCTTGGCCTGGCCGGACTTGCGCAGGTTGTCGATGGCCAGTTCGATGTCGCCATTGGCTTCAGTGAGCGCCTTCTTGCACTCCATCATGCCGAGGCCAGTACGGTCACGCAGTTCTTTCACGAGGCTGGCGGTGATTTCTGCCATGGTTGCAATCCTCTATTTCTGTCGATAAGGGCCGGGGTGTACACACCCGCAGCTTGGTTAATTCACATGTCGCAGGAGTGACAAAGGGGGCATGGCCCCCTTTGTCATATGAAGTGCAGTCAACCGATTACTCGGCAGCTGCGCCTTCCACTTCCACGAAACCATCGGCTTCGCGGCCGCCGTGGGTGGCGGCATATTCACGGCCTTCGAGCACGGCATCGGCCATGGCGCTGACATACAGCTGCACGGCACGGATGGCGTCGTCGTTACCGGGGATCACGTAGTCCACACCAGCGGGGTTGGAGTTGGTGTCCACGATGCCGATCACGGGAATGCCCAGCTTGTTGGCTTCGGTGATGGCAATCTTTTCGTGGTCAACGTCCACCACGAAAATCGCATCGGGCAGGCCGCCCATGTCCTTGATACCGCCGAGAGACTTTTCCAGCTTTTCCTTTTCGCGGGTACGTTCCAGCGCTTCACGCTTGGTCAGCTTGGCGAAAGTGCCGTCTTCGATCTGGGCTTCCAGATCCTTGAGGCGCTTGATGGACTGGCGGATGGTCTTCCAGTTGGTGAGCATGCCGCCCAGCCAGCGGTGATCCACGAAAGGCATGCCGGCGCGGGAAGCCTGTTCACGGATGATGGGGGCTGCAGCACGCTTGGTGCCCACGAACAGCACCTTGTTCTTGTTCGAAGCCAGCTTGTTGACGTAGGTCAGCGCGTCATTCAGGGCAGGAACGGTGTGCTCGAGGTTGATGATATGGATCTTGTTGCGGGCACCGAAGATATAGGGTGCCATCTTGGGGTTCCAGAAACGGGTCTGGTGACCGAAATGCGCGCCAGCCTGCAACAGCTCGCGCATGGATACTTGTGCCATGTCGTAAACTCCGGTTTGGGTTAAGCCTCCACAGACCCCGGTTGCCAACCCTTCTTTCTCAAAGGGCACCCGGCAAACGTGACGGACTGTGTGCGGTTTATGGGATTTCGCCCCCGGGACTTCCCCTGCCGTATCCGTTGCCGGAAATGCAGGTTTGCCCAAAAGCGGCGCGCTTTATACCATAGGCCCCCTTTCCTCTCAACCGCGGCGGCATCAAGGCCGCCGCGGCACTAACCGAGCCCTGTGGTGCCCATGAGCCAGCTGATCAAGACCCCGGAAGATATAGAAGGCATGAGACTGGCCGGCCGCCTGGCCGGCGAGGTGCTGGACTATATCGGCCCGTATGTGAAACCCGGGGTCTCCACCGAGGAGCTGAACCGGCTCTGCCACGACTACATCGTGAATGTGCAGGGCGGCATCCCCGCCCCCCTGGGCTATGGCGGCGGCGGCGGCCGCATGCCGTTTCCCAAGTCCATCTGCACCTCAGTCAACCATGTGGTCTGCCACGGCATTCCCAGCGAAACCAAGATCCTGAAGGATGGAGACAGCGTCAATATCGATGTCACCGTCATCAAGAACGGCTATCACGGCGACACCAGCAAGATGTTCGTGGCCGGCAAGCCCTCCATCCTGACCGAGCGCCTCATCCGCGTGACCCAGGAATGCATGTACAAGGGCATTGCCGCTGTACGTCCCGGTGCTCGTCTGGGCGATATCGGTCATGTCATCCAGAAGCACGCCGAAGCCAACCGCTTTTCCGTGGTGCGCGATTTCTGCGGCCATGGCATCGGCAAGGTCTTCCATGAAGAGCCGCAGGTCCTGCACTACGGCCAGCCCGGCACCGGCATGGAACTGAAAGCCGGCATGATTTTCACCATCGAGCCCATGATCAATGCCGGCACCTGGCATACCAAGATCCTGCCCGATGGCTGGACTGCCGTGACCAAGGACCACAAGCTCTCCGCACAATGGGAGCACACCATCGTGGTGACCCCGACCGGTGCAGAAGTGCTCACCGCACGCAAAGAAGAAGACCTGGGCTTTCTTGCCGCCTGATCCATACCCTCGCCCGCCACGACAGGATTTTCTCATGACTGCAGTACTTGATCTGGCGTTTGATACCGAGCTTTTCGATGCAAAAGCTCTTGAGACTGGCGAGAAAGTTCCGCGGGCGGCTTATCGCGAGGCCATCAAGAAGGCGCGTGAAGTCCTCTTCGAACGCTTCAAGGCCAATGAAGACATACGCAAGCTGGTCTGCGCCCGCGCCTGGGTAACCGACCAGATACTGGCCCATGCATGGCGCGGACTGGATCTCGACCAGTTCAGCGATATCGCCCTGCTGGCCGTTGGCGGTTATGGCCGTGGCGAGCTGCATCCGGCCTCCGATATCGATGTCATGGTGCTGCACAGCCAGAAAAACCTGGGCGACAAGGAAAGCGCTGTTGTTTCCGACTTCATCACCCTGCTCTGGGATCTGGGCCTGGAAATCGGCGCCAGCGTGCGCTCGCTGGACGAGTGTGTGGATGCGGCGCGCGAAGACATCACCATCGCGACCAATCTGATGGAATCGCGCACCCTTATCGGTGATGAGAAACTCCGTGTGGAAATGCAGGCCATTACCGGCCCCGAACATCTCTGGCCCGGCAAGGAGTTCTTCAAGGCCAAGTGGGACGAGCAGATAGAGCGTCACGCCAAGCACAACAATACCGAATACAACCTCGAGCCCGATATCAAGAATGCTCCAGGCGGCCTGCGCGATATTCAAACGGTGGGCTGGGTGGCCAAGCGCCATTTCGGCGCGGCTACGCTGGAAGATCTGGTCGGCCACGGTTTCATTACCGAAGCGGAATACCGCCAGATTTCCGAGGGCCTGAACCTACTCTGGCGTATACGCTTTGCCCTGCACATGATTGCCGGCCGCAGCGAAAACCGCCTACTTTTCGACTACCAGCGCCAGGTCGCCCTGCTGTTCGGCTACACCGACAGCAAGGCCAACCGCGCTGTCGAGCAGTTGATGAAGTCCTATTACCGCGCCGCCATGAGCATTTCCATGCTCAATGAAATGCTGCTGCAGTATTTCGACGAAACCATCCTGCGCGTAGAAGAAGAGGCGGTCATCAAGCCAGTGAATTCGCGCTTCCAGCTGCGCGACGATTATCTGGAAGTCACCGGCAATGAAGTTTTCAAGCGTTCACCCTCTGCCCTGATCGAAGCCTTTGTACTGCTGGGCAATGACGCCGACATCGTTGGCGTGCGCGCCAGCACCATACGCCTGATGATGGAAAGCATCGAGCTTATCGATGACAAATTCCGCAACGACATCCGCAACACCTCGCTGTTCATGGAGCTGCTGCGCTGCCAGCACGCGCTCTTCTCTTCACTGCGCCGCATGAAGCGTTACGGCATTCTGGGCCGCTATATCCCGGCTTTCGGCAATATCATCGGCCAGATGCAGTACGACCTCTTCCACATCTATACCGTGGATGCACATACCCTGCTGGTCATGAAGAACATGCGCCGCTTCCGCTACGAGGAAGTGGAAGAAAGATTCCCGGTTGTTGCCAAGGTCGCGCAACGTCTGCCCAAGATTGAATTGCTGTATCTGGCCGGCCTTTTCCATGACATCGCCAAGGGCCGCGGCGGTGATCACTCCGAGCTGGGCGCCGTCGATGCTCGTGAATTCTGTCTGCATCATGGCCTCGGCAAGTGGGATGCCAATCTTGTCGCCTGGCTCACGCAAAACCATCTCGTGATGTCCATGACCGCGCAGAAGAAAGACGTTTCCGACCCGGATGTCATCAACGAATTCGCCCAGAAAGTCGGCGATATCGCGCATCTGGATTATCTCTACG
>JAVHYE010000120.1:0-6997 GCA_031119295.1 Pedobacter sp.
CATCCCAGATTACCGGCTCGTTTTCTTTCGAGAGATTGATGCACTTGGCATAGCAGCCGCCTTCGATATTGAAGACGGAGCCCTTGGCCCAGCCGTGCTCGTCGTCACCAATCAGGTAGCGTTCGGGATCGGCAGAGAGCGTGGTCTTGCCGGTGCCGGAGAGGCCGAAGAAAAGGGCAACGCCGCCATCTTCGCCGACGTTGGCGGAGCAGTGCATGGAGAGCACGTCCTTGCCGGGCAGCAGATAGTTCTGCACCGAGAACATGGCCTTCTTCATTTCACCGGCGTAACGCATACCGGCCAGCAGCACCTGGCGCTTGGCAAAATTGAGAATGACGCAGCCGTCGGAGTTGGTGCCATCACGCTCGGGCACGCAGGTGAAGCCGGGGGCATTGATGATCTGCCACTCGTCTTTGGCGGAGGGGTTGTAGCTATCGGGATTGATGAACAGCGTTTTGCCGAAAAGATTATGCCAGGCCGTTTCGGTGAGCATTTTCACCGGCAGGTAATGCTGCGGATCAGAACCCACATGGACATAGGAAATGAACTGGTCACGCTCGCTGATATAGCTCTGCACGCGATCCCAGAGGGCATCGAATTTGTCGGCCGGGAAGGCCTTGTTCACGGCGCCCCAGTGGATGCTGCCAGAGGTGCTGGGCTCGTCCACGATGAAGCGGTCGGCGGGCGAGCGGCCGGTGCGGTGGCCGGTATTGACGTTGAGGGCGCCGTTATCGGCGAGCGTGCCTTCTCCGCGTTGTACAGCCAGTTCTACCAGGCGGGCGCGGGAGAGGTCGGTGTAGATCGTGGGCGTGCTCATGTGTTTCAGGCTTCCGTGAAGTGGCTGGATAGTGGTACTGGCTTGTTGCCGGCCTGTTGCTGGGATGGCAGCGAACAAGCATGGATCATGGCCGGCATAGTGCCAGCCTGGAGCAAGGCGGAAATTATCTACGTGGCTGTGCAGTCACGAAGAGCGATTTGTCTGTGTTTTATGTCTACCGGCCGGCAATTCAGGTAGTTAGCGACGGAATGGCCTGTAAGGCCCTATGAAGGCTGCGCCATGACGGGGCATTGGTTTAGCGGGGGAAGCGGGCTGTGGCCTGGGACTGTGGCAGAATGTGGCCCGCCTTTTCTTCTTCGTGAACGGAGTCCGCCATGCCCAATCCCGTCCTGCACCAGATCAATGTCCTGGGTTCGGTCCTGAGCTCCACCCTGGGCAGCTGGCGTGGCGCCAAGGCCCTGGTCAGCACGGCCGCCCAGCCGCCATTGCCGCTGCGCCTTTATGACATGGAGGGTTGCCCCTATTGCCGCGCCGTGCGTGAAGCCCTCTCGGCCCTGCATCTGGACGTGGAAATCTATCCCTGCCCCAAAGGCGGTACGCGCTTCCGTCCCGAGGCCGAACGTCTGGGCGGCAAGCAGCTTTTCCCGCTGCTGGTTGATCCCAATAGCAATACCGTGATGCATGAGTCGGTGGATATCGTCGACTACCTCTTCAAGACCTATGGCAACGGCCGTACGCCATCGGCCTATCAGAAAGGTTTTTTCAAAACGCCAGCCAGCATGGTGGCGGGAGCCGTGCGTGGTCTGCGTGGCATCAAGGTACGGCCGGCGCGCGTGCCGACCAGATTGCTGGAGTTGTGGAGTTTCGAGGCCAGCCCGTATACGCGTCTGGTGCGTGAGCGTTTGACCGAGCTGGAGATTCCCTATGTGCTGCACAATATCGGCAAGGAGCGCTGGCAGGATATAGGCCCGGCGGTGTTGCGCCTCAAGCCCGGGCCTTACGAGCCCATTCCCGGTGGCAAGCGTGATGAACATTTCCGTCGCACCGGGCATATGCAGGTGCCTTATCTGCAAGACCCCAATACCGGCGTCGAGCTGCTGGAGTCGGCCGCCATCATTGATTATCTGGAAAATACTTACGCGCTCTGAGCGAGCAGCGTGCCTGTCGTGTTGATGCGACGGGCACGCGCACCCATCACGGCAAAGGCCAGGGCTTGCAGTACGCTTTCAGCACAGGCTTTTTCTTCGGCGCTGAAAGCGGTGAGCTTGCCCAGTTCGATTACGGCCAAGGCTTCATCACCCAGAAAAACCGGCAGGATGAGCAGGGCGGCGCAGGGCACGGTGCCCATGCCGGTGCGCAGGGGCAAATAATCGGCGCGCATGTTTTCCAGGCTTACAGGCCGGCGTGATTGCAGGGCGCGCGCCATCAGGCTGGCCTCGCGCCGGATTTCATTGCGGCCTGCCTGCGTGTCATCGCCACTGCCGGCCCAGCTGCTGATGCGGCGCAGTACATCACCCTCCACTTCATAGGCTGCGGCGACTTGTGCGCCGGCGTGCTTGACCAGAAAACGCAGCGTGCGCGAGCACACTTCTTCCATGCCGGGATTGCCATTGAGTAGGGCAAGAAATTCAGCTTGCCGCTGCTGTCGTGTGCTTTCTTCTTCGGCTTCGGCGCGCAGTGTGCCCAGACGCTGTGACTCCATATTGAGCAACAGGTTCTGCACGAAAACGCGGCGTTCGGAATACTCCAGCAGATAACCATTCACCGTGCAGATCAGCAGCGGTACGCCGAAATACAGCAGCATGTCCAGCGCATAAAGCGGCAGCTCAAGTGCGAAGGCCAGGCCCAGTGCCAGGCCGAAAGCGGAAAAAGCCGAGAGCAGGGCGAGGCGGGTAGGCAGGCGCAGAATGGAAAAGGCGATGATGAGGATGTAGATGGTTTCATAAGCCGCCATCTGCCCGAAATAGCTGTGGCCCAGCTGCATGGAGCAGAACAGCGTGCCGCAGAGGCTGATGAACAGGCTGAGGCTGAGTGTGCTTTCTATATGGCTTTCCAGTGTGCCGATGCGCGTGCAAATCCAGAGTCCCGTGAGTACCAGCGCAATCGGCAGCATGCCCAGCAGCTGCCAGGTACGCAGGCCGCTGTCGTTGCCGAAGATGGAAATGGGCAGCACCACCAGCAGATAGATGCCCAGCAGGCCGTAGACAGAACGACGCAAGAGGCCGGCAGCACGTTCACGTGAATGCTGGCGGAAGGCGCTCTCGGTATTGCCCGGCAGACGCAGCAGGGAAAGGAAGCCGTTTTCCAGAGCAGAGCGCAGTTCGCCTTCCGCTTTTTCCTGCTGCTGCAGGCGTTCCTGCTCCGCGTCGGCAGACTCCTGCCAGAGATAAGACATGATCCTTGTCCTCCGTATGACGCCCGCGTCCACGAGCCTTGGCCAGTATAGAAGCCGGAGTCGGGCGAGTCGGGAGGATGAGCCGAGCGGCGGCCCGGCAGGATGAAGTGATGGTCGTGGCGGGTCAGCGCTGTTAATCAGCGGGGATCAAGACGCAGGATGCGGCCCTTGTCGGCATCGGTGAGCAGATAAAGATGCCCGTCCGGCCCCATGACCACAGCGCGCAGGCGCTCATCAAGATTGCCCAGCAAGGCTTCGCGGCCGCTTACGCTATTGCCCTTGAGGCGCAGCCGCCAGAGCGCCTTGCCGGCCAGGGCGCCGCTGAAAAGATCGCCCTGCCAGTCGGGGAGATCCTTGCCGCTATAAAAGGCGAGGCCACTGGGAGCGATGGAGGTCGGCACCCACCAGGTGAGCGGATCTTCCATGCCGTCTTTATGCGTGCCTTCACCGATAGGTGTGCAGGTGCCGTATTCGCAGCCATAGGTCACCACGGGCCAGCCGTAATTCTTGCCGGCGCGAGCGATATTGATTTCATCGCCGCCCTGCGGGCCATGCTCGCTGGTCCAGAGCTCGCCGCTGACCGGATGCAGGGCCGCGCCCTGGATATTGCGATGACCCAGGCTCCAGATTTCCGGCAGGGCACCGGGCGTGGCGAGAAAAGGATTGTCGGCCGGAACGCTGCCGTCGCTATTGATGCGCACGATCTTGCCGTGATGTGTGGACAAGTCCTGTGCCTTGCCGCGTTCGCTGTCAAGCTGGCGATCGCCCAGCGTAATGAAAAGTTTTCCATCGGCGGCCCACACCAGACGACCACCGAAGTGCGCCGTGCTGGCAACTTTCGGCGTCTGCCGGAAAATCACGCTGACATTATTGAGTTGCTGCAGATTGCTGGCGAGTTCGGCACGCGCCACGGCCAGACCGTTCTTGCCGGCATCGGCGCCGGTCCCCGCTTCGGCATAGCTGAAATAAATACGGCGATTGCTGCTGAAGCCCGGATCAATCAGTACATCAAAAAGCCCACCCTGACCGCGCGCATCCACGGCCGGTACGCCACTGATGGCGGCTGATGCAAGACCGGTCGTGCTGACATGACGCAGGCGCCCCGGTCTTTCGGTGACCAGCATGCTGCCATCAGGCAGAAAGGCCAGACCCCAGGGGTGTTCGAGATTGCTGCTGATGGTGCTGACTTTCACTTCGACCGTGCTGGCGTTGCTGCTATCACTATTGCTTCTGCCGCAGGCAGCGAGGCCAGCTGTGATGGCGAGTACGAGCAGGATATTGGTCAGATGGGCAGACTTTTTCATAGCAGCACTTTTTGTAGCAGGGCTTGGGCCGGAGCAAGCCACAAGCCTAGCGCAGTGTTGCCGCCGGCATGGCGGAGATTTGTAGCGTCTCAGAATTTGATATTGGGCCGGAACACGATGGTGAAGGTGTCGGCCGTGGGGTCGGCCAGCGGACCTGAATATTTGTCGTCGCTTTCGTAAATGAAACCGGTATCCAGCGTCAGTGCAAAGCGATGGCGGGGCAGCGGGATGTTGTAGCCTATCGTGAGTTCCTGGCGCAGGAAGCGGAAGCTGCGCTGATCCACTTCCGTTTTGAATTCCATATTGGCGTTATTGAGGAATTGCAGCAGGCGCGCGTTGTAATCGAGATTGCTGCGACGCAAAGCCACGTAAGCCACATCACGTATATCCGGATTGCCGTGGGTTTTCACGCCCAGGCGAAAACTCCAGCTCAGCTCGTCATCGGCGCGCCGGCGCTCGCCCTTGAGCTTCCATTCCAGCTCCCACCAGTCGTCATCGATCATCACATTATTGCGTATGTGTTTGGCGCCGTAAGAAACGAGATAGCCCATATAGCCACGGTTATCGTTGTCCGCCGTTTTTCCGAACTGCATGGAGCTGCCGACAAAGGCGGAAATGGCCCAGGGCTCCTGAAAGCCGGCGGTGAGGCCGTCGATGAGATTGAGCTCGTTGCCACCGATTTCGGTGAGATCGAAATAGTGATAGGCCTCGGGGTGGTGCTTCTTGAACCAGGTGCCGGCCACCGGCATGGGATAAACGCTGGCCTCCAGCATGAGTACGCGCGGTCGCAGGGAGTCACGGAAAAGCCGGCCATACACTTCGGCCTCGGAAAGATTGCCGCCTTCGGGAACAGGCTCTTTCGTCAGCGGCAGTTCCACACCCAGGCTGGAGTAATAGGCGTCCAGTTCCCAGAGCAGTTCCGGGCGTGAGCTTGCGGTGACGGGCAGCGGCTCAAGCGTGGCGTCGGGCGAAGTGGTATCGCTTGTTGCGGCGCTGACAACAGCATTGTTTTGAGATGAGGGAGTACTGCCGGCTTCGTCAGCCCATGCGGCGCTCCCTGCCAGCAAAAGGCTGGCAGCCGTCATCCCCCGGAAAACCCTGCGCATGAATGCTGCGCCCCCAATCAAAAGACAGCAGGTCAAAAAATATCAAAGCGCAGGCGGGCCTGCGCAAAGCTGAACAATGCAGCATGAATACTGCAAAAGCTGAGCCTGCCAAGTAGAGACCAGTCGCCCTGCTGCGGACAAGCCCTGTCTTGGCCGATCTCGGCCCGCGGCGGGCGCGCCGGTCAAAGCGCCACCGGCCGGCTATGCCATTCTCCGCTCATGCAGCAGCCATGATGGGCAAGGGAGGCAATATGAGCGGAGTGGCAAAGCGCAGCATCAAGCCGGCACCGTCGCCGCTGGCGGCGCCGGAATACGAGGCCATTATTGTCGGCACCGGTTTTGGTGGCATGGGCGCGGCCATACAGCTGCAGCGCATGGGCGTGAGCTCCATCCTCATGCTGGACCGGGCTGATGATCTCGGCGGCACCTGGCATCTCAATACCTATCCCGGCATTGCCGTGGATATCGCCTCGGTCACTTATTCCTATTCCTTTGAGCCCAATCCGCACTGGTCGCGTCTCTATGCGCCCGGCCGTGAACTCAAGGCCTATGCCGATCATGTGGCGCAGAAATACGGCCTGCGTCGCTATATGCGCTTCAATTCGGCGGTGGCAAAAACCGTGTATGACGAAGCGGGAAAATTCTGGACGGTGTATCCGGAAAACCAGCCACCGGTAACGGCGCGCATCCTCATCCTGGCCACCGGCTATCTCTCGCAACCCAAGCGGCCGGATATTCCCGGTCTGGATGATTTCGCAGGGAAAACCATACACACGGCCGAGTGGGATCATGAGTACGATCTTTCCGGAAAGCGTGCTGCGGTCATCGGGACTGGTGCCACATCGGTGCAGCTTTTGCCGGAAATTGCACCGCAGCTTGCACATATGGATGTTTACCAGCGCACGCCCATCTGGGTAGTGCCCAAGCCTGATTTATCCATTCCGCCGCTTGTGCGCGGACTCTTTTCCGCCTTGCCGGTGACACAGAAACTGGCGCGACACACGAGCTCTGCCATTCTCGAAGCCGTGATGGTGACGGGGGCGCTCTACAACCGTGAACTGCCCATGCTGACCAAGGCCGCCGAGCAATTGGCGCGCACGCATATGCGACGTGTCATCAAGGATCCGGTCCTGCGTGACAAGCTGACACCGGATTACAGCTTCGGTTGCAAGCGCCCGACCTTTTCCAATACCTATTACCCGGTTTTCAATCGCGGCAATGTCGAGCTGGTGACGGATGCCATTGACCACATTACGGCCGACGGCATCGTCACGCGCGATGGCCGCAAGCGGGAAATCGATACGCTCATCCTCGCCACCGGTTTCAAGTTCTGGGAGAAGGGCAATTTCCCGCCCTTTCCCGTGGCCGGGCGTGATGGCCATGATCTGGGCGACTGGTGGATGCAGAACACCTA
>JAVHYE010000120.1:7007-9904 GCA_031119295.1 Pedobacter sp.
AATCTGCCCTCGCCGTATTCCTTCACCGGCCTGTCTTACTTCTTCACCATAGAGGCGCATATGAAACATATCGCGCGCTGCCTGGGGGAAATGAAAAGGCTGGGCAGGGACAGCTTCGAGGTGGATCAGACAGCCAACGACCAATACATGCAGCGCATGCGTCGTAATCTGCGCAGCAGTGTTTTCGTGAATGGCAGCTGCGGTGGCTCCAACAGTTATTACTTCAATCCGCATGGCGAGGCCGCCATGTTGCGCCCAACCCCCACACCGGTTGCGCTCTGGGAGGCTGACCACTTTCCGCTGGAGCATTACCGCTTCGCTTGAGGCAAAGCAGAGGCTTTTTTTCAGGGCGGACTCCTGCCACAGTCGTGGCAGGAGTCCAGTCCCTGCCCGCGAGTCCGGGAAAAGCCTGAAAAGGAAGCCTCATGTTTTCCACGCTGCTGCGTCATGTTCTGCTCTTTGTCCTTTACGGCGTGCTGGGTCTCGTTATCGGCATAGGCAGCTATTACGTGCTGGAAATGAACAAGCGCCCGGATCTGGCGGCCTGGCACACGGCCTGGTTGCGTGAGGACTTCCAGTCTGAAGATGCAGATCAGGTAAAGGACCTTGCCGGCTATCTCGCGCTGGAAGAGCGCTTGTTTGCCGAGCTGGATCGCAAGGTTTATCACGAGGTGGATGCGGAGCTGGCCTCGCCGCTGAATCGCTACTGGGCCGGCAGTGCCGTGGACTGGCGGACGCATCAGCCGGACTGGAATCGCACACAGATATTGCTGCCAACGGGCACCCAGCGCGGCGTGGCCTTGCTGCTGCACGGGCTTTCCGATTCGCCTTATTCACTGCACGCCCTGGCCACGCATCTGCAGTCACAGGGCTGGAAAGTGGTGGCCCTGCGTTTGCCTGGCCATGGCACGGCACCGACCGGTTTGCTGGATGTGCGCTGGCAGGATTGGGCAGCCGCCGTGCGCGTGGTGGCGAAGGATATTGCGGCTGACAGCAAACAGCCCTTCCTGCTGGCTGGTTATTCCTGCGGTGCGGCGCTCGCTGTGGAATACATGCTGGCGCAGCAGCAGGGTGAGAAATTGCCGAGGCCTTCGGCAGTGGTGCTGGTATCGCCCGCTATCGGTGTTTCTGGCGCAGCGCGTTTTGCTTACTGGCAGAAAATCTTTGCGCGTATTCCCGGCCTGCAAAAGCTGGCCTGGGTAGATTTGCTGCCGGAATACGACCCTTATAAATACGGCTCTTTTGCCGTGAATGCCGGCGAGCAAATCTGGCGGCTGACGCGACGTATCAATGAACAGATGACGGCCTTGGCCAGCCCGGAGGGAGTGCAAGGCTTGCCTCCCGTGCTGGCTTTCCAGTCGGTAGCCGATGCCACGGTGTCGGCACCGGCCGTGGTGGACTCTTTTTACAAGCGATTGGCGCCGGAGGCAGGCAAGGAGCTGGTGCTGTTTGATGCCAACCGGATTACCAGTACGCGTCCCTTATTGAGGCCAGCACTGTTTTCCGTACGTGACAACCTGCTCAAGGGACCGCCCCTGTCTTTCGATATCACCGTGGTCAGCAATGCGAGTGCAGACAGCAATGAAGTGGCGGCGTGGAATCGTCCGCGCCTGAAAGCTGCAGTGGGACCACAGGCCTTGGGTTTGCGCTGGCCGGACGGCATGTTTGCCTTGTCGCATGTGGCACTTCCCTTTGCCGCCGGTGACGCGCTCTACGGTGCAACAGCGCCCGAAAAAGAGGAGGGTGTGCCTGTGCTTTATCTGGGGCGCATCGAGCTGTTTGGCGAACGCGGCTTGTTGCAGGTGCCCGAGGCTTCGCTGATGCGTGCCCGCTACAACCCTTTCTTTCCCTATCTGTTGATGCGCGTGGACAGCTTCCTGTCAGCCTTGCCGGTGACGACGCCACTAGAGAAAAACTGAATAAAAAAAGCCCCGCATCGCGGGGCTTTTTCATGGGCACGGCGTTTACTCCGTCTCCAGTACCATGGCTGCACCGACACCACCTGCAGCGCAGGCGGTAGTCAGTGCAAGACCGCCACCACGACGCTTGAGCTCGTAAATGGCCTGGCTGATGACGCGCGTACCGGTCGCACCGAAAGGATGGCCATAGGCAATGGAGCCGCCATTCACATTGAGACGGCTGCGATCGATTTCACCCACGGCTTTTTTACGGCCCAGCACGTCAGTGGCGTATTTTTCCGAAGCCAGTCCGGCCAGATTGCAGGCCAGCTGGCCTGCAAAGGCTTCGTGCATATCGATGATTTCAAGATCGCTGAGCGTGATGCCGGCACGGTCCAATGCAATCGGTGCAGCCAGCACCGGGCCCATTAACAAATCGTCCTTGGGCGTTTTCGCGGCAAAGGCAAAAGAGCGGATATAGCCCAGCGGCGTATAACCCAGTGCCTTGGCTTTTTCTTCGCTCATGAGCAGAACAGCAGAGGCGCCATCGGTGAGCGGGCTGGCATTGCCGGCAGTCACCGAACCTGAGCCGCTGAAATCGAAGCAGGGATTGAGTTTGTCGTAAGCACTGCGCTCGGGATTCATGCGGACAAGATTGTCGGCCTTGAGGGCTCTGCCGCCGGACAGCTGTGCACTCAGCACCTGCTGGTCCAGTCGGCCTTCTTTCCAGGCGCGGGCGGCATTGCTGTGCGAGGCAAACGCCAGATCATCCTGCTCGCGACGCGAGATGCCCCATTTCTTCACCATCTTTTCGCAGCTCTGGCCCATGGTTTCGCCCACGGAGAATTCGGTGATGGAAGGCTCCATGGGAATGATGTCGCGCGGGCGCAGGGTGGAGAGCAGTTTCACGCGGTCGCCCAGGGTCTTGGCAAAATTCACATCGCGCAGGGTGGAGGAGAATTTCGGCGACATGGGCAGACGCACGCTGCTGGTGGAATC
>JAVHYE010000121.1 GCA_031119295.1 Pedobacter sp.
GGCCAGTACACCGGCCGCAGCCCCCAGCACCAGGTAAAGCAAAAACTCCATAAGTTCCTCAAAAAAGCGTGGCGATAAAAATCATTTACGGACGAAACATGGGCTGTTCGACACAGCGGCCTGATGTCGAGTCTTCCGGCTTGCAGGAAAATCATTGCAGAAGCAGGCGCTCAAACCGCACCATGCGCGGCGAGATTGCAATATTGCCCTTTGAAATACAGCAGCGGCTGCGTAGCAGCAGCCTCTTGCAGCTTCAAGGCTTTCACTTCACCAATCACGATCAGATGATCACCTGCGGCGTGTTCAGCATGGATTTCGCAATCCAGCCAGTGCAGGCTGCCGACAATGACGGGATTGCCCAGTGGCGATTCCTGCCATTCGACGCCCTGCCACTTGTCCACGCCTCGCCGGGCGAACTGGTTGGAAACCCTGACCTGCTCACCCGACAGGATATTGACGGCGAATCGGCCTGCCCTGCGAATTTTGGGATAGCTTAAGGATGAGGACATCACGCTGAATGACACCAGCGGTGGACTCATCGACACGCTATAAAACGACTGGCAGGTGAAGCCAACCGGCTCGCCATCTATGTGCGATGAAATCACCGTGATACCGGAGGCGTAGTGTCCGAGCGCCTCACGAAAGCGCAATGGATCAATGGCAGTACTGGCCGAACTAAGAAGTGACATGGTAAACCCTGAATCCTGGGTGCAACTTGAAAGCCTTGATGAAGGCCTGAAATAGCCAGGTAGTTTCTGGCTCTCAGCCTTGTGCAGCTCATCACGAGATCGAAAGCTCTCTCCGGACAATCTCCGCACCTGCACTTAAAGCATTCAGCTTGGCTCTGGCGACTCGACGCGGCAAAGGAGCCATGCCGCAGTTGGTGCAAGGGCAAAGATTTTCGGCATCCACGAACTGAAGTGCTTTTCGCAGCGTATCGGCCACTTGCTCCGGCGTCTCGATGATGTTGCTGGCCACATCAATGGCCCCCACCATCACCTTCTTGCCACGAATGAGTTCAAGCAGCTCCATGGGAACATGAGAGTTTTGGCATTCCAGCGAGATGATATCGATACTGGATTTCTGCAGCTTGGGGAAGATTTCTTCATATTGCCGCCACTCCGCCCCCAGCGTCTTTTTCCACTCCGTATTGGCCTTGATGCCATAGCCATAGCAAATATGAACAGCCGTTTCACATTTAAGCCCTTCAATGGCCCGTTCCAGCGTGGCAATGCCCCAATCATTCACCTCATCAAAGAACACATTGAAGGCGGGCTCATCAAACTGGATGATGTCAACGCCAGCCACCTCCAGCTCCTTGGCCTCCTGATTGAGGATGGTGGCAAATTCCCAGGCCAGTTTTTCGCGGCTTTTATAATGGGCGTCATACAGCGTATCTATCATCGTCATGGGGCCTGGCAGGGCCCACTTGATGGGCTGCCGGGTTTGCTGACGCAAAAACCGGGCATCCTCAACGAAAACCGGTTTCTGGCGGGAAACAGCACCTACGACGGTAGGCACGCTCGCATCATAGCGATCACGAATCCTGACGGTTTCCCGCTTCTGGAAGTCAACGCCATCGAGATGCTCGATAAACGTGGTGACAAAGTGTTGGCGTGTCTGCTCGCCATCACTGACAATATCAATGCCTGCCTGCTGCTGTTCCTGCAGCGACAAACGCAAGGCGTCCTGCTTGCCGTCAGCAAGCTCTTGATCCTGCAATTTCCAGGGCGACCAGAGCGTCTCGGGCTGAGCAAGCCAGGAAGGTTTCGGCAAGCTGCCAGCCGTCGACGTGGGCAAAAGTTTTTTCATGATGATTGATCCCGTATTTTTGACTGGTCAAAGAGCGTAATTGGCCGACCATTTCTCAAGAATGGCCTTGTAGGGTTTGATGAAGCACTCTTCAACAAACTTTCCTTGCTCAACACCCAGCCGGCTACGCTCTTCCCGGTCATAAACAATGCGAGTCAAGGAATAGTCTTCATGCTTCAGGCTTGGCTGGTAGGACTTTCCTGCTGCGGAATTGGCATTGTAAATCTCGGGCCGGTATATCTTCTGGAACGTCTCCATCGTGCTGATGGTGCCGATGAGCTCAAGATCCGTGTAGTCAGCCAGCAAATCGCCGGTGAAATAGAAAGCCAAAGGCGCAACGCTATTGGGAGGCATGAAATAGCGAACCTGCAGTCCCATTTTCGAGAAATACTCATCCGTTGATGAGAACTCATTCTGGCGGTACTCAAACCCCAATACAGGATGCTGGTTGGCCGTGCGATGGTAGATCTTGCTGCTGGAAACGCTCAGGCATATGACAGGTGATTTTTTGAAATTCTCTTTGTACGTATCCGAGTTGACGAAATTCTTGAATATATTCCCGTGCAAAACCCCGAAATCATCCGGGGTGCTGAATTGGGCCTTTCCCTTGTTGTGCTCGGGCAGCAATACACTGAAATCGTAATCACGCACATAAGAGGAGAAATTATTCCCTACGATGCCATCCATGCGCTCATTGGTTTTCTTGTCGAAAATCTTCGTTTTCAAGACTTCAATCAAAGGCAGGGCGCTGGCATTGTCTGCCGCACCCACATCCACCTCGACAGAGATGATCTCAAGCTCGACAGAGTAACGATCACCATTGGGGTTATCCCAATGCGCCAGATCGTTGAAGCGGTTGTCGATCATCCTCAAGGTATTGCGCAGGTTCTCCTGGCGCTTCTGGCCTCTGGCCAGATTGGCAAAATTGGTGGTAATGCGCGTGGCTTCTGATGGCTGATAGTTTTCATCGAAGCAAATGCTCTTGAGGGCAAAGGTGAACTCGCGCTTGGCGCCGATGGGGCGAAAGCCGTGCTTGTGGGTGATCGCCATGATCTGTTCCTGCCATAGGTCCGGGAGAAGATGGCGCCATGGTAGGGACTACTACCCATGAAAAATAATGGTATTATTTCTGCATTCAGTGAATATTATTCATCATTTGGATGCCGAAATGGCTATTCTCGAGCGCAACCATCTCGTCATGATCCGCGACGTGGACCAATACGGCTCCCTGGCGGCGGCGGCCGAGCGCATGCATCTGACGCCCTCGGCACTCAGCCATATGGTGCGCAAGCTGGAAGACCAGCTGGGCATTGCCATCTGGCATCGTGAAGGCCGCAGCCTGCGTCTGACCCAGGCCGGGGAGTACCTGCTTGCCGTCGCCAACCGGCTGGTGCCGCAGTTGAGCCAGGCCGAGGAGCGTCTACGGCAATTCGCCCAAGGGGAGCGCGGAGCCCTGCGCATCGGCATGGAGTGCCACCCCTGCTACCAATGGCTGCTGAAGCTGGTGTCGCCCTATCTGGCGGCGTGGCCGGCCGTGGATGTGGATGTAAAGCAGAAGTTCCAGTTCGGGGGTCTCGGCGCCCTCTTCGGCTATGAAATCGACATGCTGGTTACCCCTGATCCGCTCTACAAACCGGGCCTGCATTTCGAGCCGGTGTTTGATTATGAGCAGGTTCTGGTCGTCAACTCTGCGCATCCACTCAGCGGTGCTGCCTATGTGCGCCCTGAGCAAGTGGCTGACGAGGTACTGATCACCTATCCGGTCGCCACCGACCGGCTGGATATCTACACGCAGTTCCTGACCCCCGCCGGCATTGCGCCGAAGCGACACAAGCCCATAGAAACCACGGACATCATGTTGCAAATGGTGGCCAGTGGCCGTGGCGTGACGGCCCTGCCGCGCTGGCTGGTGGAAGAGTACGCCGGCAAGCTCGACGTCATTCCGGTAAGACTGGGCAAGAAAGGCGTCGCCAAACAGATTTTTGTGGGTATTCGCGAAGCAGATGCCGAGATCGACTATATCCGTGCCTTTGTCGCACTCGCTCGCGCGCATCGTGATGCGCAGGCCGCATAAGGCGGAAAAGACTCATAGCCCAGGCAGGCCTTCTTGACCCGGTCCGCCCAAAACACCAGCATTGGCTGACATTCACATTTCCGGACCCGGCCAGCCATGCGCAAACAACCCAAGCAGCTGCGCTCCCGCCTGCTGGTGAAAAAGCTGATTGATGCCACCGGCCGCACCATCCACCAGCGCGGCGTGGAGTTCACCACCACCAATCACATTGCCGAAGAAGCCGGCGTGGATATCGCCTCGCTCTATCAGTACTTCACCAACAAGGAAGATCTGGTTGCCGCGCTGATGGAAGACATCATCGACCAGATCCTGAAGCAGGTGGCCGACTACATCGCCAGCATAGACATGCGCACCATCGAGCCCGATGTGCTGATACGGGCCGTGCTCATGCTGGGCATCAATGCCGTCCGCGCCAATCCCGTCATCATGCAGCTGGCGCGGCAATCCCAGCACCTTTCCGTGAACCGCAGCATGGGGCGGCTGGAGCGCTATGCCCAGCAACTGGCCACCATGTACTTCACCCAGCACTTCCGCCGCTTCCCCATAGAAAACCTGCATCTGCGCCTCTACATCGTCAGCATCAGCGTGTTTGCCACCATAGGCCGCCATGTCAGCGAACAGAGCCCCATCAGCAGTGATGCCGACCTGGTGGATGCTCTGGTGGAAATGGTCATGCCCTTCTTTGAAAAAGGCACGGCGCAGGTGGAAGGCCTGGGCAAAGCCTGAGCCCGGCGGAGCTATTGTCTGACAAAACCATTAAACATCAGTTGAATATCAGTAATTACTGTCATTAAGGTTGCACTACTCCCTGAACCGAGCAGCGCAGGCCAATGACCACTCTTACCCACGCCCCCGTTCCCAAACGCGCCCGTCCCTATGAAAAGACCCAGGCCCCGACTCCAGCCTGGCTGCGTCTCATCATCGGCCGTGAGCTGGCGCCGACTCCCGATGAATTCCGTGCCGTCTGCGACGCGCTTTGGGTGGGCGATCCCGCCATGGATAACCTGGTGGACTGGATGTTCGAGTTCGGCCCGCGCGAAGCCCGTGCCCTGTTTGAAAAAGCACTCAATGACGGCTGGGGCAGCATTCCGGATTGCCCGGAACAGATACGAAATTTTTTCAAAAGCGTGGAAACCATTCCGGCCTGGGCTGATTTCAAACTCATGGACGACGGCGCCCGTTTCATACACGGCACCGGCCTCACCGCCCCCTATGTGCTGCGCGACCTCGCCCTCATGGGCGGTTACATGCTCTCCGGTTTCAATCAGGCGCTGGTGATGACAGGCGCGCTGAACAAGGGCACGGGGCAGCGTGTGGCCGAAACCGGCAAATGGTGGATGGACTGCACGGAAATCGGCGGCCTGCGCCGTTTCGGCCCCGGCTTCAAAAGCACCATGCATGTACGTCTCGTGCATTCGCTCGTGCGTCGCAATCTGGCGAAAAAAGAAGACTGGGACAGCAGCGTCTGGGGCCTGCCGCTTTCGCAAGTCGATATGGTCGCCACCTATCTCGGTTTCAGCGTGGTGATGCTGGGCGGTCTGCGCAAACTCGGTGTTCCCGTCACGCCGCATGAATCCAAAGCCGTAATGCATTTGTGGAGCTATGCCTGCTGGCTGATGGGGGTGGATTACCGCTGGCTGGCCTTCACGGAAAGCCGTGGCTTTGTGCTGCTCAATCACACCCTGATGACGCAGAGCCGTCCGGACTGGACCTCACGCGAACTCGCTGTCGCTCTTTCCAAAGAACCGCTGGAACGTCATTTCGACAACTTCGAAGAGCTGCGCCGCAAGCTCGCCTATCACCAGCACCTGAGCGTGAGCCAGTATTTTCTCGGCAGCGACAAGATGAAAGAGCTGGGCTTGCCGGATGATGTGAAATCCTGGTTTCCCCTGCTCACCCTCGGCCCACGCTTTGCCAGCTACACCGGCCAGCGCCTGCTGCCCAACTTGAAAAAGCGCCAGGAAAAGCGTGGCCGCGCTGCACAGAAAGCCTCGCTGGCCTCCATGTTTGGCGACAAGACCCATGATGTGATTCGCCCGGATAGCGATCACCCCGCGCATGTTTGAGAAAACAGGCTGCATGAACAGGGAATAAAAAAACGCATTATCGTTATCCGGAGTTTTTGATGCTGCCCATACTTAGCAAGACTGCACGCCGCCAACTGGATGCCATTCCCGATGCCGGCGGTCTGCCTCTTATCGGCCACACGCTGAATGTCATCTCCAATCCGATTGGCACCGGGCTTGGTCTCGTAAAAAAGCATCAGTCGCCCATCATACGTGGCACGGCCTTCGGCCTGCCGGCCGTCATCATGGCCGGCCCCGATGCCAACCAGCTGGTACTGCGCAACCAGGAAAACGCCTTTTCCAACAGCAAGGGCTGGGAATTCTTCATAGGCCGCTTTTTCAAACGCGGCATCATGCTGCTGGATTTTGAAGAGCACCGCTTCCATCGCGGCATCATGCAGGCGGCTTTCAAGAAGCCTGTACTTGTGCAATATCTCTCGCATATGAATCCGGCCATTGCCAAGGGCATATCGGAGTGGAATACCGACCGGAAATTCCATGTACACACCCATCTCAAGCAGCTCACTCTGGATATCGCTACCGATGTCTTCATGGGCGAAAAACTGGGTGCTGAAGCAGACCGCATCAATCAGGCCTTTATTGATTGCGTGCTGGCAGGCACTTCCGTGGTGCGCTTCCCGGTCCCGGGCGGCCGCTGGAAAAAAGGACTGGATGGCCGCCGCGTACTGGAAGAGTTCTTCCGTTCGCGTATTGCCGACAAGCGCGCCAACCCGGGTGAGGATCTCTTCTCCCGCCTCTGCCTGGCCGAAGACGAAAACGGCAAGCGCTTTACCGATGAGGATGTGGTCAACCACATGATCTTCCTCATGATGGCTGCCCACGACACCTCCACCATCACGCTCTCCTCCATTTTCTACCAGCTGGCCAAGCATCCGGAGTGGCAGGAAAAAGTGCGTGAAGAAGCACGCGCCCTGAACAAGCCTTATCTGGATCACGATGATCTGGGCAAAATGGAAGTGATGGACCGTGTGATGAAGGAATCGCTGCGCCTGCTCTCTCCCGTGCACCTGATTCCGCGCAAGACCGTCAAGGCCATTGAATTCAGCGGCTACACCATCCCCGCGAATATCTATGTGATCCTGAGCCCGAATGTGACGCATCACATGAAGGAGTGGTGGCCCAATCCGCGCCATTTCGATCCGGACCGTTTCAGCCCGGAGCGCAATGAACACAAGAAACATCCCTACCAGTTCGTGCCCTTCGGCGGCGGTGCGCATATGTGCATAGGCCTGCATTTTGCCGAAATGCAGATCAAGGCCATCCTGCATCAAGTGGTGCGGCAGTATCGCTGGAGCGTGCCGGCTGACTACAAGATGCCGGTGAATTTCACCAGCCTGCCCATGCCGGCCGACAAACTGCCGGTGCGTTTGCAGCCGCTTTAAAAACTTCTACTGAAAATATTTCTGATCAGAAATACGGAAAAAGGACAGATTCATGACGTACAAGACCAAGACCGTTCTCATCACCGGCTGCTCCTCCGGCATCGGTCTCGCTACCGCCAAATACTTCCAGGAAAAAGGCTGGAATGTTTCTGCCACCATGCGTAATCCGGCCGATGCCCCTGAGCTGGCTACCCTGCCCAATGTCATCACGCCAGCGCTGGATGTGAATGACAAAGCCAGCATCACCGCCGCCCTGCAGGCCACGCTGGATGCTTTCGGCAAGATCGACGTGCTGGTGAATAACGCCGGCTATGCGCTCATGGGCGCGTTTGAAACCCTGGATGAAGACCAGATACGCCGCCAGTTCGACACCAATGTCTTTGGTTTGATGGAAGTCTGCCGCGCCGTGCTGCCGCATTTCCGTCAGCGCGGTGAAGGCCTGCTCATCAATGTAGCCAGCATGGTAGGCCGCGTGCCCCTGCCCATGTACAGCGTGTACAACGCCAGCAAGCATGCGGTGGAAGGTTTTACCGAAGGCCTCGTGTATGAGCTGGAGCCGTTTGGTGTACGCGTGAAAATCATCGAGCCGGGTGCCGTGAACACGAATTTCTTCGGCCGCTCTTCCGATCGCGCCAATGCCACCGGCGAAAGTGCTTATGCCGATATCAGCACGGAGCGTCTGGGCGTGATGGATGCCATCGGCCCCGGTGGCTCGCGCCCCGTGGATGCCGCCAAGGTGATCTGGCAGGCCGCCAATGATGCCAGCTCGCGTCTGCGTTATTCCGTGGGCCTGGATGCCCATGCCCTGCTCGCCGCGCGCCGTCTGCTGCCGGAAACCTTCTTCCGCACCATGATCAAACACAGCCTGAGCCCGGTCAGTTACAACACCCTGGGAAAATTCCTGTACCGCCCTAAGGCCTGAGGGCCGGGCCTGAGCTCAGGGTTTGAGTGACAGAGCACTCTGTCACTTTTTATCCCCCAGATGGCAGCAGTCACACTCACACAGGATGTGCGACTGCTCCGAAAGTGGCGAAATCCACGGGAGTCTCTTCATGAACACAACAACAAATACCGCCCTTGCACCCGATCAGCCCGAGCTCTTGGCCGAGCTGCGCGTGCCGCCGCATGTGTCCTGGCCGGCTGTCACCCTCATGCTGGTGGCTTATGCCATGTTCATCAGCAGCTGGGTGCTCTGCCTGATGGGCGAAATGCCCTTCTGGCTGGGCATGGCGATCAACTCCGTTGCTGCCTATCTGCAATTCACACCGGCGCATGATTCGATTCACCGCGCCGCTTCACGCTATCCCTGGCTGAACGAACTCATCCTGCGCGCTGCCACTTTCATTGCCATTCCTTTTGGCTCGGGGCAAATCCTGCGCCTGATGCATATGCGTCATCACCGTTTCACCAATGAAGAAAATGATCCGGACCACACCCTGGCCAGCTCGCTCAAGCTGATTCCGCTCTGGGGTTTCTGGCCGTTTCTTTACGTTTTCCAGTACTTCAAAGACCCCAGCATCCTGCCCAGCCTGAAAGTGAATGAAGTGCGTCGCGAGCTGCTGATCGCACTGGTCTTCATTGTCGGTTTTACACTCTGGATTCCCGAAGCCATGTTCTGGCTGTGGTGGCTGCCGACCTATTTCGGTTTCTTCCTGATGTGTCTCGTCTTCATGGTGCTGCCGCATTACCCGCATGCCGTGCGTGAAAGCGACAATCCCTGGCGTGCATCGCTCATGCGTCTGGGTCATGAATGGTTTTTGACGCCGGTGCTCATGTACCAGAACTACCACCTCATGCATCACCTTTATCCCACCGTACCGTTTTATCGCTATGGCAAAGCCTGGCGCGCACGCCAGCAATACCACCTGGAAAACAATCCGGGCATCGTGCCGGCCTTCGGTCTGGGCGCCAAAGATGGTGCTCATGGCGAAAAAACGCAGCAAGCACAGTAAAAGGTGAAGGCGTGATTTCCCGCAGCTATACGCGCTTGCTGGCCAGCCATCTGCAACTGGATGCTCGTGGCCTGCAGGCGCTGCTGGCCGGCACTGCACTCACGCCGGAAAATCTGGACAGCGGTGATGAGGCGCTGGATGCCGCTGTCCATGCCCGCATCATCCGCAATGCCCTGCCTCTCTCAACGCATGCTGCACTGGGGCTGGAATGGGGCAGTCGTCTGCCCCTGCAGGCCCATGGTGCGCTCGGCGCCTTGCTGGCCTGCAGCCAGAATGCTGATGAAGCCCTGCAAACCCTGGTGCATTTCCAGTCGCTACAATTTCCCTCCCTGCAATTCCATCTGCAGCGCACACGCGAGCGCCTGCTGCTGGAAGTGCGCCTCCCCGAAGAAATCCGTGATGAAGCCGCGCTCTTCTTGAGCGAGGCCATGATGGCCGGGCTTGCCGCTTTGCTGATGCAACTGACGGGCAGCCGTACGGGCCTGGAACTGGGCTTCACGCACAGCGCGCCCGGGCATGCAGACAGTTACGG
>JAVHYE010000122.1 GCA_031119295.1 Pedobacter sp.
CTGCAAGACCTGCGACATCAAGGACCCGGCCCAGAACATCAACTGGGTGGTGCCGGAAGGTACTGGCGGCCCGAATTACCCGAATATGTAATTCGCGTGTGGCATGAAAAAAGGCGACCTCGTGTCGCCTTTTTTCATGCCCGCTGAATGTGCATCGGCGTTGCATGAACGCACTGGCATCACCCCGGCAAGTCATGCACACTCGGCGCACTTCAAAAAGCGGGCCGCTGGCGAAAGCTCCGGCATCGTCCAAAATGATTCACAGCCTGCTGCACTGAGGGAGTGCCCTGTGCGCCTCACCGCTTTCCTGACAGCCCTGCTCTGCGTCTTGTCGCCGCTCGTGTCGGCGGAGACCGCTACATCCGCAGCCGCGGGAGAAAAGCCGCTGCGCCTGCCGCCAGTAAGTGGCACCAACAACTCGAAAACGCCTACCGAAATCCAGATCACCGTACCGGGCCAGCCCAGCTACAGCACCACCATTCCGCCCTCACGCAAACCGGCCACAGCCGCCGCTCCAGCCAATGCCGCCTGCTTGCGCATGAAAGCGCCCTATCGTTCCGGGCTCTGGGAAATCACCTCGGTCAGCAGCAACTCGCTCATGCCCCAGCCCATCACGGCCCGTGTAAAGCGCTGCATCACCGAACGTGATGCACAGAATGCCTGTGGCCTCAACCAGCTTTCCGGCGGCCGTAACCGCGACTGCCAGATCACCGACATGCAGATCAGCGAAGGCTCGGCGAGCTGGGCCATGACTTGCGAAGGCAGCACCTTCAACGGCCATGGCAATGGTCACTCCACTTTCACGGCCGATGCCTATCAGGGTACATTCGACATGCGGGCGACCATGCAGGGCACGCCCATGGAAATGAATACCACGTTCAGCGGCAAGCGCCTGGGCAACTGCAAATAAGCCCCACCAGAAAAAGAGCGCTGCCCGGAATATTTGCGAGGGGCGCGCCATGTCACTTTATTCCCGTCATGTATTTCCCTATGTGCTGGACTGGCTGATGTCGCAGCCGGCCTTTACGCAGGCACGCGAAGAGCTGCTGGCCGATGTTAGGGGTGAGGTTCTGGAAATCGGCTTCGGTACGGGCCTCAATCTTGATCACTATCCCGACGCGGTCACGCGTATCACGTCTGTGGATGTGAATCCCGGCGTACACAGGCTGGCGGAAAAGCGTTTGCAGAAATCACCACGGCCGGTTCGTTTTGCGCTGGTCAGCGGCGAAAGCCTGCCCATGCCGGCGTCAAGTTTTGACGCCGTGGTGTCGACCTGGACCTTGTGCAGTATTCCGGATGTGGAAAGTGCCTTGCTGGAAGTGAAGCGCGTGCTGAAGCCGGGCGGAAAATTCTATTTCGTCGAGCATGGGCTGAGCCCCGACCCAATGGTGGCGAAATGGCAGCATCGCCTGACGCCGCTACAGAAAATCATTGCCGATGGCTGCCATCTCAATCGTGATCATCTGGCGCTGATTACGGCGGCGGGTTTGAACGTCGTGGAAAAACGCCAGTTTCAGGCAGAGGGGTTGCCGGCGGTAGGTGCGTTCATGACACTGGGCGTTGCAGTCACCTGAGCATCAGGCCAGCCCTGCTGCATGATTTCTTCCAGAATGGCCCGGGAGCCTACCCCCAGACGCATGATGCTGCGTGAAGCCTCTGTCAGCGACACGCTTTGCAGCACACGCACCTGATCCTCACGCAGAAAATAAAGATTGCCCGCCGCTGGCGTCGGCGCTCCGGGTACAAAAACGGCCAGAAGGCCGTTGTCATTTCTCTCCATCACAAAGCCCAGCATCCAGCTTTCATCAAAATGCACGATGACGGCCTGCACGGCTTTTTCATTTTCCTGCGGGCCTGCGTGGCCAAACGCACTCTTGAGCAAGGTGTAGCCGGGTATTTTTCCCAGAATCACGCCTTCCAGCTTTTGCCCGAATGCTTTGCCGCTGGCGGTGCGGGCCAGCAAGCCGGCCAGAAATGCAATCAGCAGCAGGGCCACGATTGCGAGAATATCCAGCAGTGCGATATGCGCCACGCTCTGCACCGGCAATTTGGCAGCCAGCGGCTTTAGAAGATGTTGTGAAAATTTCAGGGCCTGCCCGAGCAGCATGGCCACAACGACCAGCGGCAGCAAAAAGAAAACGCCGCCCAGAACCGTGGTTTTTACAAACCCGATGAAGCTGTTATGTGCCTTCATGGATATCCCCTCGGCACGTGGATATGAGCAGTATTTAGCGCGTCAGCACAAAGCGTGCAGAAACACCCTGCCCCTCGCCCTGCTTTTCAGCTTGCCCTTCCTGCAGCTTTACGCCCTGCGCAGAAAGCCGGGCCAGCCAGGCGGCCACGGCATTGAAATCGGCACGGTCTACCCAGACACGTACCTGGGCATCGCCTTCCGGCTCGATACGACTGAAGCTCAGCGCACTGCTGGCCGCTGCATCACTGGCCAGCACCAGCAGGGAGCCGCCTGCCGCTGGCGTTGTATTGGCTTGCGGACTGCTGCTGTGCAGCTGTGCCAGCAATTCACGATTCTGCTCATACTGCGCTTGCGCTTTTTGCGCTGCGCGATGGGATGGCAGCCAGATGCCGTAAACCAGTACGAGAATGCCGACAAAAATACCGAGTACACGCAGGAACTGCTGATCACGCGGCGCCAGCATGAGCCAGCGTTGACGCAGAGGGGCTACAGCTTCCTGCCAGCTCTGGCGCAGGGATGCGACGAACTCACTCATGCTCCACCCTCCACGCGCAGACGCCCGCGCACCAGACCGCCCTGGGCATTGGCCGAAACAATTTCCGTGCTGAAGCCCTGGGCATCCAGGCGCTGCCGCAGGCCATCAATTTCTCCCAGGGCACGGGCATCCACATCCAGTGTGAACACGCCATTGCTGAAATCCACACGCTGGGTATTGAGGCCGGAGCCCTGCAGGGATTCTGCAATACGCGTCAGGCGTGGCAGCGTTGCTCCGTCATCAGCACCGCCCTGATTGCGTTCCGTTTTAAGGCGCTTGCGGATTTCATCCACGGGGCGGTTGGAGCGCAGGCGCGCTTCAGGATTCGTCTGTTTATAGAGCGCTACAGCTTCATTGCCTGTCTTGCCGGCTTGATAGCGGTAATAGCCGTAATTCACCCATTCACTGAGCAGCTGCAAGGAGAATGCGGCTGCAATGAACACTGCAGCGATACGCAGGCTTTGTGGCAGGGAAAAACGGCGACTGACCGCAAAGCCGCCTTGCAGGAAATTGCCGGCATGTTTGGTCCAGTCGGTCGTGGCGGTGAGGGCCGCCGAGATATCCGCGGGCTCTGCCGAGATATCCGCCACCAGATTGTATGCCTCTGCCCAGCTTTGAAAGCGTGTACGCAAGGCCTCGTCCTGAAGACGGGCTTCAATATGTGCAGGTGTTGCTTCCTGCAGCGCCGCATCCAGCATGAGCTCCAGCAGATTGCTTTCCAGTACGGCGCCACTGTAGCTGCCGGTACGCAGCATGAGCTTGCCGTCTTCTGCATCAGCAAGCTGCCAGTGCCCTGCTGCCGTCTCGTCTGTGCGCGGAAGCAGAAAAAGATCCGGCAGGACGGCAATAAGCGGCAGGCCCGCTTTGCGCAACTGTTCCAGTTTTTCCTGCAGCAGATCGCGACTCACGGCCAGCAAGGGGGCCTGGTCTTCATCAGCGACAGGCGCCGCAATCACCTGCAGGTTTTCAGCATCTTCACCGCACTGCTCTTCTATCAACCAGGCCAGGGATTGCCCGGCCTGACGCAGCTGACGATTGCTGGCCGTAACCGTGACAAACAGACAGGAGCTGGAGGGCAGGAAAAGCACCGTGGCCGAACCCGGATAGCGCTGCGCGAGACTGGCAATATCCGTCTCACCCAGGGCCACCAGCCCCGAGGGCCCGGATTGCCAGGCTCTGTCGAGATGCTGGCCACTGCTGTCCGATGACAGATGCAAAAACAGTGTGTTCATAAAAGTGTCCGCGCCGCCTCGGTCATGCTGTCCATTACCGGGTCTGTCGTGTCCCTGTTGGTATTTTCTGCGGTGCTATTAGCCGGCATGACCTTCTGGCTGAAGTCACGGGCAATGACCTGCAGTGTACCGGAATCACTGCGGGCCAGCATGGCCACCAGCACGCTGTGACGCCCGGCGATGACGGCATCGGCCAGGAGCTGGAAATAATGCGTGTTGACGGAAATCTGCGTCATCACGGCTGTCTTCTGCGTGCCTTCCAGCCCGTTGAAAACCGGTTCGCGCAGGAAGTCATCGATACTGGCCCAGCCCTTGGCGGGACGCTGCGAATTGAGCTCCGTGGCCGTACGCGAGCTCAGCGTCGGGCTCAGGGCGGCCAGCACCACGGCATCGGCCGTATTCACATTGAGCAGGGCCGTGGCCGGCAAGGCGCTGACATAGGGCCTGAGCTTGGCGATCACTTCCGGCGTAAAGCCCTTGATCAGGCGCAACTCGGAAAGATCGCTCAAAGGCAGGTTGGCGACGCGATAAGGCCGCTCCAGGCGCGAGTAGAAATCGTCTTCCGCCCCATCGCTGCCGCTAGGCTCGCTGTCGCTGTCCATCCAGTCGATCAGCGCGGGTGAAAGGCTGGCTGGCAGCCCCAGATTCTTCAGCAGGCGCTCGAAGATATCTTCCGCGGCCTTGTCCGGTGCTCCGTCATGCCAGAGACGGTTGAGATTGAAGCGTCCTTGGGCATCGCTGACACGCGCATTGATCATGCCGCCATCCACAGGAAACGGTGGAAACGGTTTGGCCCAGAATTCGCCAAGATTATCGGTCTGGCTGCCGCGCCGCCGGTCCTCTTTCAGATCCTCGCCCAGAAGATCACGTACGAAATCCTCAGCGCCTTGCGTGTACAGCCAGGCCTGGTCCTGATTGAAAAGCCCGCCGGCATGCTGCAGCGCCAGATGCTGCGCACGTATCATGCCCACCGCCAGCGTGGTGGCCAGGGCGACCACCAGCAGGACAGTGAGCAGCGCGACACCGCGCATGCGCTCAGGCCGCAGGGGCTTGTACGGGACTGGCATTGGCATCATTTTCCGGCAGAGGGATTACTCGGCGTATTTCACCCCAGGGCGGTAGGGTGAAACGGATTTCCACGGCATCCGGCAGCGGGATGTTTTTCTTGTCTTTTTGTACCTGGGCGAGCTGGGGCCAGGCACTACCCCAGGTGCCGGCACTGAATACCTGTATCTGCAGTTTTTCGACTTTATCCAGCAGCACGATTTTTTCCGGCTGACTCATGCGTGCCCTGTCCAGCACGGTCCAGCGCTCGCGGATCAGCTGTTCTCCCTCCAGGCGATAACGGACACGCAGCAGATCACTGCGCGCTTCCTGTAGAGGATTGCGCCAACCGCGGCGGGTGAATTCCAGGACATTTTCCTGCGGGATATAAAGCCCCGGCTGTGTATCCCCGAATTCATCGCGCACCGGACGGGCAAGCGCCTGCAACAGATCGCGCTGTATCAGCATCTCTGCCTTTTGCAGATCCTGCAGCGCCTTTTCATGCGTGAGGCCGCGATCACGCGTACTGATGGTGCCGGACAGCAACTGATAGGCGCCCACCGCCACCAGCGCCAGAATGGCAATGGCCACCAGCACTTCCAGCAGCGTAAAGCCGCGTGCGGACTCAGGAGGCAGGCGTATTGGCCGTTTCATTGCTTTGTGCCCGCGGCAGGAAGCCGGTGATGGTGGTGACGGGGTCCGGCTTTGCCCCGAAATCGCTGCCGCCTTCTGGCTTGATGGCAACGGAAATGACAAGCAGCCGCACATTCTGTGTCGGTGTGGCCTGCACTTTGGTAGTAATCAGCCAGTCACGGCCTGCCATTTTGGTCGTGGTCTCGCCCTGCCCTATTTCGGGAAAAGCTTTTTGCAGGCGCATATCGGCCAGATGATTGAGCGCCACCCAGTGCGCCAGTGTTTTTTCTTCAAGATGCTGGTCCGTGGCCAGCTGGGAATTCTGTGCGCGCAGCAGGGCTAGCGCAGCAATGGCGAAAATTACCAGGGCGATCAGCACTTCCAGCAAGGTAAAGCCACGGCGGCGCTCAGGAAGCATCGGACTTCTCCTCGCTCTCGGCTTCATCGCCATCACGGCTGACCCGCCCCAGCTCATCAATACGGATTTCACTACGAATTTCCGGATGTTCGCTGACCAGGATTTCCACGCTGGCCGGGCTGGCCTCGCCACTGGAAAGCAAAAGGATGTCCGGATAAATACGCGGTTCCTTGTCGCCATCCTTGTCAGTCTCTTTCTCGTCTTCTTTCGCCAGCGGCAATTTCAGATTGCTGTCACGCAGAAGATGGATTTCCATGCCTTCCGGCATGGTGTGCTCCTTGAGACTGGCATCGCCGGCGCAAGCCTGCCAGCGCTGTTTCACCTCATCCAGACAAAGAAAGAGATAGCCCGTATCGGTGAGGCGCAGGCCGTACTCCTGATTCTGCATGACGGCTTCGCTGCCCACTTGCAGCAGCAAGGTGCTCAGGCGATCGGACTCGTTGCGCAGGCGACGTTCGTCACCACCGGCACTCAGGCCCAGCATGGCAATACTGCTGATGATGCCGACCAGCACAACCACCAGCAGCACTTCCAGCAGCGTGAAGCCGCCCTGCACTGCCGGTGAGCGAGCCTGCATCAGATCTTATTCCTGATAAATGTCGGCATTGTTTTCTTCGCCGCCTTCAGCGCCATCGGCGCCCCAGGAATACACATCATAGGGACGGCCATTGCTGCCCGGTGCGATGTACTGGAAGGGATTGCCCCAAGGGTCCTTGGGCAGACCGCCCTTGATATAACCGCCCTGCGGGAAGGTTTTTGCAGAAGCAGTCTTGGTGATCAGTGCTTCCAGGCCTTCATCCGTGGTCGGGTATTTGTGGTTGTCCAGCTTGTACATTTCCAGGGCATTGGAAATCTGGGCAACACCGGTCCTGGCCGCCGTAATGCGGGCCTGCTCATCCTTGCCCACCACATTCGTCATCACGATGGTGGCAAGAATGCCGAGGATGGCCACGACCACCATCACTTCGATCAGGGTAAAGCCGCGTGCCTGCTTGCCGAATTTTTGCATCTTTATCAAACCTCATTCATGTGGCGAACAGCCGCCACTCATTTCACCAGATTATTCATGGACAGGATGGGTAGCATAATGGCCAATACGATCATCAGCACCACCCCCGCCATCACCAGCAACATCATGGGCTCGAACAGGCCCACCAGGGTGGTGATCAGGCTGGACAACTCTTTTTCCTGCATCACGGCGGCGCGCGACAGCATTTCATCCAGCTCGCCACTCTGCTCGCCGCTGGAAATCATCTGCATCATCATGGGCGGAAAATAACCGCTTTCTTCGAGTGCACGCGCCAGGCTGCCACCTTCAGTGACCTTCACAGCGGCCTGTCGTATGGCATCGCGTATCAATAAATTCGAGCTGACTTCGGCGGCAATACGCAGCGCCTCCACCAGAGGCACACCGCTGCGCGTGAGTATGCTGAGGGTGCTGGCAAAGCGCGAAGCATTGGCGCCACGCACCAGCTTGCCGATCAAAGGCATGCGCAATTGCCAGCCGTGTATGCGGTAACGCGTCTTTTCCTGCTTCAGCATGGGCCGGACCATGAAGCCGGCAATCACCAGCGCCAGCAACAACCACGGCCCCACGGTTTTGACAAACGCACTGAGGGCAATCAGGCCACGGGTCAGGAAAGGCAGCTCCTGCTTGCTGCTTTCAAACACGCGAACGATGTCGGGCACCACATAAGTGAGCAGGCCTATCACGATCAACAGGGCCAGCACGGTCAATATGACCGGATAAATCATGGCGCCCTGGATTTTCTTCTGGGTGTCGTAACGCGATTCGGTGTAATCGGCGAGCTGGTTGAGCACGAGATCCAGATGCCCGGACTTTTCACCAGCCGCCACGGTGGCGCGATAGAGCTCGGGAAAGGCCTGGGGAAACTCGCTCATGGACTGCGCCAGCGTATAACCCTCGATGACACGTGCGCGCACGGCCAGCAAAAGGCTTTGCAGCGCGGGACGCTCCGTCTGGCGGGAAACCGCGCGTATGCACTCTTCCACCGGAATGCCGGCCTGGATCAGGGTGGCCAGCTGGCGCGTGATCAGGGCCAGCTCGTAAGCACTCATGCCGCCGCCGCTGAACAAGGCGAAACGGCTCTTGCCCTGCTTGTGCTCGCTGGCGGCAGGCTCTACCGAAACCGGCAACCAGCCTTTGTCGCGCAACTGCTGGCGGACCTGGCGGGCACTGTCAGCCTCCAGCACGCCCTTTTGCTTGCGGCCATTACTGTCGACAGAAACGTATTCAAATGCGGGCATGCTCAGCCCTCACGCGTGACACGCAGCACTTCTTCCAGCGTGGTCACGCCAGCAAGAATATTGCGCGCACCATCTTGCCGTATGCTGGGGCCGGAGCGGCGTGCGTGCGTCTCCAGCTCATGCTCGCCGGCATTATTGTGAATCAGGCGACGCATTTCTTCGTCGATGGCAATGACTTCATAAATACCGGTACGGCCGCGATAACCCAGTTGATTGCAGTGCACGCATCCACGCGCCTTGTACAGCTGTGGCGGCTTTGCGGGATCGGCCCCCAGCACGGCACAAGCAGCGGCGTCGGCTGTGTAAGGTTCACGGCATTCCTTGCAAAGCACACGCACCAGACGCTGCGCCAGCACACCCAGCAAAGACGAAGAAAGAAGAAAGGGCTCTATGCCCATATCGTTAAGACGCGTCACTGCGCCCACGGCAGAGTTGGTATGCAGAGTCGAGAGCACAAGGTGACCGGTGAGCGATGCCTGCACGGCAATCTCGGCCGTTTCCCTGTCGCGGATTTCACCCACCATCACCACATCCGGGTCCTGGCGCAGGATGGCGCGCAGACCGCGGGCAAAGGTCATTTCGACCTTGGTATTCACCTGCGTCTGGCCTATGCCTTCCAGCTGGTATTCGATGGGATCTTCTACCGTCAGAATATTTCGGGTCTTGTCATTGAGCTCGGTAAGCGCGGCATAAAGCGTGGTGGTTTTACCGGAGCCGGTAGGGCCGGTGACCAGAATGATGCCGTGTGGTTTGCTGATGAGCTCACGTAGTGCGGCATGATCACGCGGCGCCATACCCAGATGCGACAAATCGAGACGCCCGGCCTGCTTGTCCAGCAAACGCAGCACTACGCGCTCGCCATTGCTGGAGGGCATGGTGGACACACGCACATCCACTTCACGGCCGGCAAGACGCAGGGAAATGCGGCCGTCCTGTGGAATGCGTTTTTCGGCAATATCCAGGCGCGCCATCACCTTGATACGTGACACCAGCAAGGGCGCCAGCTCACGCCGTGGCTGCACGATTTCACGCAGCACGCCATCAACACGCAGACGCACGATCAGGCGTTTTTCAAAGGTTTCGATATGAATGTCGGAGGCGTTTTCGCGTATGGCTTCCGTGAGCAGGGCATTGATGAGACGGATGATGGGGGCATCGTCTTCCTGCTCCATCAGGTCTTCGGCTTCCGGCACAAGATCAGCAAGGCTGGCGAGATCCATATCGCCGCCCAGCCCCTCCACCATCTGCATGGATTCACTGGAGCCGGTCTGGTAGTTGCGTGCAAGCAGGTTGCTGAAAACTTCGGCCGTCACTTCTTCGCAGGCCAGCGGCAGGGCCAGCACGCGCCGGGTTTCCGCCAGACTGGAAAGACGTATACCGGGGCGGTGATAAACACGGGCCACACCATTTTCAACACGATCAAACAGAAGACCATGGCGCTTGGCAAAGGCATAGGAAAAACGGCGGGCCGGGGCAAGGCTGGCAGCAG
>JAVHYE010000123.1:0-3534 GCA_031119295.1 Pedobacter sp.
GCGGCTCTCATCCTCCATGAAAAACATGATGCCGGCTTCATCACCGGTCTGGCTGGTGCCACGCCGCTGAAATTGCAGGTAGGCGAAGTCACACATGCACTGGCGGTGCAAACACAGGGCGATGTACTGACCGTGAAGGCCGGCGACAGCAGCTCGAGCATTACCGTGCTGAATGCTGCTGGCAATGTACTCAGCTATGAGTTTGCTGGCGTGCGTCGTCGCGTGGCTTTTGCCCGTCAGGCCGACACCCTGTATCTGGATCGCGCCAGCGGCAATCTCGCCATCACCGATATCACCCATGCACCAGCTGCCTCCGCTGATGCCGAAGGTGACGGCCTCTTGCGCGCTCCCATGGATGGCGCCATTGTCGCCCTGCTGGTGAAAGAAGGTGACACGGTACAAAAGGGCCAGACCCTGGCCGTGATGGAAGCCATGAAAATCGAACACCAGCTGAAAGCCAATCGTGATGGCCGCGTGGCCTCACTCAGCGTCGGCGAAAAGCAGCAGGTGAAAAAACGCCAGCAGTTGCTGCAGATTCAGGACTGATCAAAGCGATCGATGCCGCATCCAGAGTGATGCGGCTTTTTTTAACCGCAGATGACCATGCAGACAGCTGCCAGCGTCATTTGTCACGAACGGATAACGACAGGAGAAAACAATGAGCACATTGAAAGGCCGTACCCTTTTCATCACCGGTGGCAGCCGCGGCATAGGCCGCGCCATTGCCCTGCGTGCCGCCCGTGATGGCGCCAATATCGTGATCGCTGCCAAATCGGCCGAACCGCATCCCAAACTGCCGGGCACGATTTTCAGCGTGGCCGAGGAAGTGAAGGCCGCCGGCGGCAATGCCCTCGCCTTGCAGGTGGATGTGCGTGAAGAAAACCAGATCCGTGAAGCACTGGCGAAAGCCGCCGAGCATTTCGGCGGTATCGACATCCTGGTGAACAATGCCGGCGCCATCAATCTCATGGGCGTCGAACATACTCCCAGCAAGAAGTACGACCTGATCAATGACGTGAACCACCGCGCCACCTTCCTCTGTGCGCAGGCAGCCCTGCCTTATCTGAAGAAGTCGTCCAACGCCCATATCCTCAGCCTCTCGCCGCCCGTGAACATGGCGCCGCACTGGCTCAAGCCCTTCTCGCCTTACACCGTTTCCAAATACGGCATGACCATCCTGACGCTGGGCATGGCCGAGGAATTCCGTGACTACGGTATTTCCTGCAACTCGCTGTGGCCGGCCACCTATATCGCCACCTCGGCGGTGGAAGTGAATCTGGGTGGCGAAGGCGCTGCGGCCGTCAGCCGCAAGCCGGACATCATGGCCGATGCCGCTCATGCCATCCTCAGCACCGGCCGTGGCGAATTCACCGGTCGCGCCATGATCGACGAAGAAGTGCTGAAGGAGCGTCTCGGCATCACCGATCTTTCCGGCTATTCCTGCGTGCCGGGCGCCAAGCTGCAGAAAGACTTCTTCCTCGACTAAGGCCCGCGCAGCGGGAGCTTTTGCCAGCTCCCGCTGCGCAGATTTCCAGCGCTTTTCCCTTCCTGTCCGGCAAGCCGTGCGCAGAGGCCGCAAGCGAGCCTGGAAATGGCCTGAAATGCCCGCGCCACAAGGCTTTTCCTTGTCAGACAAGATTGCATGTCAAGACCAATTTTGGCTTGAATCAGGCCTGTCCCGCGGTTACTTTAGGCCCTCGTTTTTTTGCTGGTACTCCCGTATGGGCGCCAGTACTCCTCCCTGAAAAACAACATGCCAGCGGGGCCTCCAGGCACTGAGCCGGGACCACCGAGGACACATCAGAATGAGCCATAACGACGTCATCACGCCCACCCAGTTCGCCCGTAAATTCGCTGCCCTCGCCCCCAAGATCCCGAAAATGGTCCAGGGTCTGGTGCTGGCCGCCAATACCGATCCCACCAAGACCGTGGGTCTGGGCTGGGCACTGGAAAAAGCCACGCAGGAAAATCCTCATGGCAGCGCCGTGCTCTACAAGGACACCCGCCTCACCTACACCCAGTTCAACCAGTGGGTGAACCGCATTGCCCATTTCTACAAGGCCCAGGGCCTGCAGAAAGGTGATGTGGTCGCGGTGTATGTGGAAAACCGTCCCGAGCTGCTGGCAACCGTGGCCGGCCTCGGCAAGATCGGCGTGATTTCCGCCATGCTGAATACCTCGCAGAGCGGCAAGGTGCTGACGCACAGCGTGAACCTCGTGAAGCCCAAGATGGCCATCGTGGGTGAAGAGCTGGTGGGCAGCTTCAATGAAGTGCTGGGCGATCTGGAATTCGATCACAAGAACATTTTCTGGTGGGCTGATGCCGATACGCTGAGCGCACCGGGCGAAGCGCCTGCAGGCTACCGCAATCTCGCGCTGGAAATTGCCGGCCAGCCCATTTCCAATCCGGCCAGCACGCAGCAGATCTACAACACCGACGGTCTCTTCTACATCTACACCTCCGGCACCACCGGCCTGCCCAAGGCCGCGATTTTCTCGCATGGCCGCTGGATGAAGGCCTATGGTGGCTTCGGCTTCACCATGCAGATGAAAAAGACCGACATCATTTACTGCACGCTGCCCTTCTACCATGCCACCGCCATGTGCGTGTGCTGGGGCTGCGCCATTGCCGGTGCCGGTGGCATCGCCATGCGCCGCAAATTCTCTGCCCGCGAATTCTGGGGTGATATCCGCAAATACCGCGCTACGGCTTTCGGTTATGTGGGCGAACTCTGCCGTTACCTGAACGAACTGCCACCGCAGCCCAGCGATCGCGATCACCTGGTGAAGAAAATCATCGGCAATGGTCTGCGCCCCGGTATCTGGACGCCGTTCAAGGAACGTTTCGGCATTGAAGAGGTGCTGGAGCTCTATGCCTCCTCGGAAGGCAATATCGGCTTCACCAATCTCTTCAATTTCGACAACACCGTCGGCTTCTGCCCGCTGCCCTACAAGATCGTCAAGTACGACAAGGATGCGGACAAGCCCGTGCGTGACAAGAAAGGCTTCCTGGTGCTCGCCGACAAGGGCGAAGCCGGCCTGCTCATCGGTGAAATCACCGAGAAGACACCTTTCGATGGTTATACCGATCCCGCCAAGAACGATGCCTGCATCATCAAGGACGGCTTCGTGAAGGGTGACCGTTATTTCAATACCGGCGACCTGCTGCGCAATATCGGTTTCCGTCACGCCCAGTTCGTGGACCGCACCGGCGACACCTTCCGCTGGAAGGGTGAAAACGTTTCCACCACCGAAGTGGAAAACGTCATGACCGGCCACGCACCGCTGCAGGATGCCGTGGTGTATGGCGTGGAAATCCCCAATACCAATGGCCGTGCCGGCATGGCCGCCATCACGCCGCATGAAGGCCATGGCGAAGCCGAGCTGGATCTGCCCGGTCTGCACGCCCTGCTGAAGAGCGAGCTGCCGGCCTATGCCCTGCCCGTCTTCCTGCGCGTGCGCACGGCGGTGGAAACCACCGGCACCTTCAAGTACCAGAAGAACACCCTGAAGAAAGAAGGCTTCGATCCAGCCC
>JAVHYE010000123.1:3544-9697 GCA_031119295.1 Pedobacter sp.
GGCGAACACATTTTCGTCTGCCTGCCCGGCACCGGCGAATATGTGGCCATGACGGACGAAATCCACGCCAACATCCAGGCGGGCAAATACCGCTTCTGATACTGCGTGATGCAATGAAAAACGCCGGCAAATGCCGGCGTTTTTTATTGTCTGGATGACTCAGGAATAGGACTGCTTCCATTTGACCGCTTGGAATCGAATCAGGGGCAGCACGGGCTCTGCCGGCGAAACCAGCGCAGCTGACAAATCCAGCGCCAGCTCACTGCCCTGTGGTGATGGCATATCCACCGGAAAATCTATGGACAGGATATAGCGGCGTCCGGCTTCGGCAAGACTCAAGCTCGCTACCGGTTTGTGCTCGTAATGACCACCCTGTTGCACACGCAGGCCTTGCGCATCCCACTGGGCAAACTCAAAACCGACAGCACCGGCATAGCTCTTTCCGGCAATCTGCAAACGGGCCTGCTCCGGATGAAAGACAAAATCTGCCGTCGCGGGCGTGACAGTCAGATGCACACGAGTCCAGCCTGGCCTGGGCCTTTGCATATAAGCGTCACGCGGATCAATCACGAGCGGCAGCACATACAGATAAACCTGCGTGTCATAAGTGCGCAGGCGATTGGGCAGCGCTACTTCGAGTTGCAGGCCGGGCATATCCAGCACGGGACTCTCACTCACGGTGGATACAGCCGCCTGACCGATATAGGGACGACTTTCCCAACCACCGCGAAAACCGGCGCAGGCCGTCAGCGAAAGACAGATCAGCAAAAAAAGCCCGCGTACTGCCATCAACATCATCCTCGCATCAGCTCAGGACAAACCATCCTGATAACTCAGCTTGTCCGTCGGGCGCTGCAGGCCTTGTTGCAGACGCTGGTCTTTTTCTTCCCATACCTGCGTCAGCCAGGTTTGCACGGCTTCGCGATGTTCTGCATCGCGCGCGAAATCACCTTGCAGCAGATGCTCCGGCACCGGCAAGACACGCACATGCAGTTGCATGTCGGCCTGCTGGCCGCTGAGCCAGCTCCAGGCCAGCGATTGCGCGACGGGTGTGTATTCAATCGTCACATCCATAATGCCGGCAAACTGGTCGCCCATGGCATTCAGCGTATAAGCCAGACCCCCGGTCTTGGGGCGCAGCAGTCGCGTGTAAGGCGATTGCGTGGCCTCACGCTTGGCTTCGGTGAAACGCGTGCCCTCGAGGAAATTCACCACGGTCACCGGCACTTCGCGATACACCGCGCAGGCACGGCGTGTGGTTTCCAGATCGGCACGGCCGGCCGAACGCTTCATGAAGGGAAAATCCATGGCCCAGCACACCACGCCGACTATGGGCACATACAAGAGATCGTGCTTGAGGAAGAAACGCGCAAACGGTGTGCGGCGATGGAAAACATCGAAGATCACCAGGATGTCGGCCCAGGACTGGTGATTGCTGACCAGCAGATAACTGCGCGAGGGGTCCATCTCGCCTTCCATGCTGAGCTGCCAGCGCACCGGGTGCAGCAGGCGCAGCATAAGCACATTGCTGCCCACCCAGTTGCGCGCAATCCACACGCAATAGCGTGAAGCCAGGCGCTGCACGCGATAGACCGGCACACAGCGCAGCAGTACACCGGGCAGCATGAGCACGAACCAGAACGTGATCATCGCGGAGAAGGAAAGGAAGGTCAGCAGACCCACCAGTGAGGCGGGCAAAAACGATGCAATCATGGAAACTACCGGGAAAGTCCCTTTAAAAAACTGAAAAAACCACCGTACATGGCGGTCGTTGCAAGCAGTGTGCGCATTATCAGCATTGCCCTGCACCGCGTCGACAGCCTGGCCGCGTCATTGCCGGTCACATCACACAGACAACCCAAAGCAGTGCAGGCCGGACCGGTGCGTCACCCCTTGCGGTGCACGCCGTCTGCGCACAACTCCAGACTTCCCTCTTCTGCAACGCCTCAAGACTTGTATCCAAGTACCTGAATTCCTTCTGCTTTGAAAGACAGATGACAGGACAGTGACGAAGCTGGCACGGCTTCTGCAAATACCCACTTGGATACAAGTTGGAATGCAGGAAACCGATTCGATGCTGAACACGCAAGCCTGGACCCTGGGAGACTGGCAGCAAGCCTACCGCGATGGCGCTTCGCCGCGCGAACTCCTGTCCTCTCTGCTGGCCTCACTGGACCTCAAGGACCCGGCCTGGATTTCCCTGGTCAGTGCCAGCGGCCTGGAACGCCGCCTTGCCGCGCTGGAAGAGCAGCGCGCCACGGTCGGTCTTGCCGGTCTGCCTCTCTACGGCATTCCATTTGCCGTCAAAGACAATATCGATACGGCCGGCCTGCCCACCACCTGCGCCTGCCCTGCCTTCTCCCATGAAGCCGGCAAGAATGCGAGCGTGGTGGAAAAGCTGGTCGCCGCCGGCGCCGTGATGCTGGGCAAAACCAATCTCGACCAGTTTGCCACCGGCCTCGTCGGCACCCGTTCTCCTTATGGTGCCGTGCCCAATACCTTCAAACCGGAATACATTTCCGGTGGCTCCAGCTCCGGCTCTGCCGTGGTGGTTGCGCGTGGCCAGGTGCCTTTCTCTCTCGGCACCGATACGGCCGGCTCCGGCCGCGTACCCGCCGGCCTCAACAATATCGTCGGCCTGAAACCCACAGTCGGTCTCTTCAGCACCCTCGGCGTGGTACCGGCCTGCCGCACGCTGGATTGCGTTTCGGTGTTCGCACTCACCGTGGAAGACGCCGATTATCTGCGCCAGCTCATGAGCGGTTTTGACGCAGCCGATCCTTTTTCCCGCCCTGCGGAAATCACCACGGCCACGCTGCCGGCCAAACCGGTTTTCGGCATCCCGGCCGAGCCGCAATTCTTCGGCGACGAAGCAGCACGCAAAGCCTGGGAATGGAGTCTGGAACATCTGTCCGCCATGGGCGCCACGCTCAAGACGGTAGATTTCAATGCGCTGCATGATGTAGCAGCACTGCTTTACGAGGGTCCCTGGGTGGCCGAGCGTTTCGCCGCCATCGAGGACATCCTCGAGTCGAATCCTGAGGCGCTAAACCCTGTGGTGCGCAGGATCATCGACCGCGCTCGCGGTATGAGCGCGGTCGATGCTTTCAGGGGTGAATACCGCCGTGCCGAGCTCGCGCTCGCCGCGCGCAAGATCATGGCCGGTGTGGATGCTCTGGTGGTGCCCACTGCACCCGGCATCTACACACAGGCGCAGATAGAAGCCGAGCCCGTCAAACTCAATACCCAGCTCGGTACCTACACGAATTTCGTCAATCTCATGGACTGGTGCGCACTGGCCCTGCCTGCCTGCATGCGCAGCGACGGCCTGCCCTTCGGCATCACGCTGATTGCACCCGCCTGGAAAGATGCCGCCCTCGCCGATTTCGGCAAGCGCTGGCAAAAAGCCCAGGCCCTGCCTCTGGGCGCCACCGCAAAAGCTTTTGCCAGCCACAAGCTGCAGCCTCTCGCACCAACGCTGGAAAACACCATCACCGTTGCCGTGGTTGGTGCCCATCTTTCCGGCATGCCCCTCAACACCCAGCTCGTCGAACGCGGCGCCGTGCTGCTGGAAAGCACGAAAACAGCCGAGAAATACAAATTCTTCGCTCTGCCCGGAACGGTGCCTCCCAAGCCCGGCCTCTTGCGCGTGGGCAGCGGCGGCAGCGCCATCGCCATAGAACTCTGGGCCATGCCGGTACAGCACTTCGGCTCTTTTGTCGGCCTCATTCCTTCGCCACTGGGCATAGGCACGCTGGAAACCGCCGACGGCCGCGAAGTGAAAGGTTTCATCTGCGAACCCTGGGCTCTTGAGGGAGCGCAGGAGATTACGGAATTCGGTGGCTGGCGCGCCTTCATGGCGAGCCGGGCTTGAGGAGTTAAGGGAAATGTTCTCCAAAGTACTGATTGCAAATCGTGGCGAGATCGCCGTACGCATCGCCAAGACTCTGAAAAAGATGGGCGTGAAATCCGTCGCCGTCTATTCCGAAGCTGACCGCTACAGCGCGCATGTCACCGCTGCCGATGAAGCCGTCCTGATAGGCGCTGCAGCTCCTTCCGAAAGCTATTTGCGCGGCGAAAAAATCATTGCCGTGGCGAAAGAAACGGGCGCTGAAGCCATCATCCCCGGTTACGGCTTTCTTTCTGAAAACGCCGAATTTTCCGAGCAGTGTGCTGCTGCTGGCATCGTCTTTGTCGGCCCCAGCCCCGACCAGTTGCGCCGCTTCGGCCTCAAGCACACCTCGCGCGAGCTGGCAGAAAAAGCCGGCGTGCCACTGACACCCGGTACTGATTTGCTGAAATCACTGGATGAGGCCAAAAGCTCGGCGGCAAAACTGGGTTATCCCGTCATGCTGAAAAGCACGGCCGGCGGTGGCGGCATAGGTCTTTCGCGTTGCAATAGCGAAGCCGATCTCGTCGCCGCTTATGAATCCGTGCAGCGCCTGGGGAAAAGCTTTTTCAATGATTCCGGTGTTTTCCTCGAGCGCTTTGTCGATGAAGCCCGCCATGTAGAAGTACAGATTTTCGGCAACGGTCTCGGCAAGGTCGTCGCCCTCGGCGAACGTGATTGCTCCGTACAGCGCCGTAACCAGAAAGTGATGGAAGAAACACCGGCTCCCGGCCTGCCCGCCGCCACGCGCGCCAAACTGCTGGCCGCTGCGGTGAATCTGGGCGAGTCCGTAGGCTATGCCTCGGCCGGCACCGTGGAATTCATTTATGACGGCAAGCGCGATGAATTCTATTTCCTGGAAGTGAATACGCGTCTGCAGGTCGAGCATCCCATCACCGAAATGGTGACAGGCCTTGATCTTGTGGAATGGATGGTGAAAACCGCAGCAGGTGAACCGCCCGCACTGGAAAACCTGCCCGAGCCCAAGGGCGCCGCCATTGAAGTGCGTATCTATGCCGAAGACCCGGTGAAGAACTTCCAGCCGGCACCCGGCGTGCTCACGGAGGTGGCTTTCCCCGAAGGCATACGTCTCGATGGCTGGGTCTCCACCGGCACGGAAGTATCGCCCTATTACGATCCCATGCTGGCCAAGCTCATTGTCTACGGCGAAAACCGCGATGAAGCGCTGGCGAAATTGCAGGCCGCACTGGAAGCCACCCGTCTCTTCGGCATTTCCACCAATCTGGATTACCTGCGCCAGATCACGGCCAGTGAAGCCTTCCGCAGTGCAAAACTCTCTACGCGCTTTCTTGAGCGCTTTGATTACCAGCCACGTCTGATCGAAGTGCTGGATGGTGGCACTTACACCTCGGTACAGGATTACCCGGGCCGCAGCGGCTACTGGGATATCGGTGTACCGCCCTCCGGCCCCATGGATGATTTCGCCTTCCGCCTGGCCAACCGCATTGTTGGCAATCACGAAGCATCTGCCGGCATCGAATGCACGATCCAGGGACCGACGCTGCGCTTTCACGGTGATGCCGTGATTGCACTCACCGGTGCCGACATGAAAGCCACGCTGGATGGCGAGCCTGTCGCCAACTGGGTGCCCGTCACCGTGAAGAGCGGCCAGTTGCTGAAAACCTCACGCGCCGTCAGCGGCTGCCGCAGCTATATCGCCGTGCGCTTCGGCATCGATGTGCCGGATTATCTGGGCAGCAAATCCACCTTTGCCCTGGGCCAGTTCGGCGGCCATGCCGGACGTACCCTGCGTGCCGGGGACATGCTGGCCATCAGTAATCCCGATATCGTGGCCTGCACCACGCCAGCCCCCACGCATGCGCCCGCGCCCGCCCCCGTGGCACTCATTCCGGCTTACAGCACGGAATGGGAAATCGGCGTGCTTTACGGCCCGCATGGAGCCCCGGACTTTTTCACCGAAGAATCCATTGCAGAATTTTTCAGCTCACCCTGGGAAGTGCATTACAACTCCAACCGTCTTGGCGTACGCCTCATAGGCCCCAAACCTTCATGGGCACGCACGGATGGTGGCGAAGCCGGCCTGCACCCTTCCAATGTGCATGACTGCGAATACGCCATAGGCTCCATCAATTTCACCGGCGACATGCCCGTCGTGCTCACACGCGACGGCCCCAGCCTCGGCGGCTTTGTCTGCGCTGCCACCATCGTCAAGGGCGAGCTCTGGAAAATCGGCCAGGTCAAACCCGGTGACAAGATACGCTTCAAACGCATCAGCTTTGACG
>JAVHYE010000124.1 GCA_031119295.1 Pedobacter sp.
CGAGTTCATCCACTTCGCCTGCACCTCGGAAGACATCAACAACACCTCGCACGGCCTCATGCTCAAAGCCGGCCGCGAAGTGCTGCTTACTGAAATGAACAAGGTGCTGGAAGCCATCAAGACTCTGGCGCGCAACAATGCCGACCTGCCCATGCTGTCCCGCACCCACGGTCAGACCGCCTCCCCCACTACCCTGGGCAAGGAAATGGCCAATGTGGCCTATCGTCTGGAGCGCCAGATCAAACAGCTCGAGAAAGTGGAAATCCTCGGCAAGATCAATGGCGCCGTCGGCAACTACAACGCCCATCTCTCGGCTTACCCACAAGTGGACTGGGAAGCCCATGCCAAAGCCTTCGTGGAGTCGCTGGGCCTCAGCTTCAACCCCTACACCACACAGATCGAGCCGCATGACTACATCGCGGAATTCTTCGATGCCGTGAAGCGCTTCAACACCATCCTGCTCGACTTCGATCGCGACGTCTGGGGCTATATCTCCCTCGGCTATTTCAAGCAGCGCTTGAAAGACGGCGAAGTCGGCAGCTCCACCATGCCGCACAAGGTCAATCCCATCGACTTCGAAAACTCCGAAGGCAATCTGGGCCTGGCCAATGCCATCCTCGGCCACCTCGCCGAAAAGCTGCCCGTCTCGCGCTGGCAGCGCGACCTCACCGACTCCACCGTGCTGCGCAATCTCGGTGTCGGTCTCGCGCACAGCCTGATTGCCTATGAAGCCTCGCTCAAAGGCATAGGCAAGCTGGAAGTGAATGCCGCTCGCCTCGCCGAAGATCTGGATAACAGCTGGGAAGTACTGGCCGAGCCCATCCAGACCGTGATGCGCCGCTACGGCATAGAAAAGCCTTACGAAAAACTGAAAGCGCTGACCCGCGGCAAAGGCATTGACAAGGAGGCCCTGCAGACCTTTATCGAAACCCTGGAAATCCCGGAAGCCGCCAAGGCCGAACTGCGCGCCATGACCCCCGGCAGCTATACCGGCAATGCCGCCGCCCAGGCCAAGAAAATCTGAGCCTGTGTAAAAGATGAAAACGGCGGCTGTGGCCGCCGTTTTTCTTGGTAAATCTGTTCAGGATGCACACCATGGATGCCAACACACCTCTTGCCTATCTCGGCGGCCTCAGCGCCACGGAATTCCTGCGCGATTACTGGCAGAAAAAGCCGCTGCTGGTGCGCAATGCCTTTCCCGAGCTGGCTTATCGCTTGTCGCCGGAAGACCTGATGGAGCTGGCGCAGGAAGAAAGTGCCGAGTCGCGCCTGATACTGGAAAAAGGCAAAACTCCCTGGGAGCTGCGCAAAGGTCCGTTTACGCCCAAGCAGTTCAAGGCGCTGCCGAAAACCCACTGGACCCTGCTGGTGCAGGCCGTGGACCACTATCTGCCGGAACTGTCGGATTATCTGGATCACTTCAGCTTCATCCCCAACTGGCGCATAGACGACATCATGATTTCCTTCGCGCCTGAAGGCGGTTCTGTCGGCCCGCATTACGATCAGTACGATGTCTTCCTCATCCAGGGCATAGGCAATCGTCGCTGGCAGCTGGGCCAGCACTGCGACGAAACCACGCCGCGTGTGCAAGGCACACCTTTGCGCATCATAGAAAATATCGAAGTGGGCTTTGATGAAGTGCTGGGCCCAGGTGATCTGCTTTATGTACCGCCCGGTCTTTCGCATTACGGTGTGGCGCAGAATGATTGCACCACCTACTCCGTGGGCTTTCGCGCGCCTGCCCTTGCTCATCTGCTGGAGCGCGTGGTGGATGTCGCACTGGAAAATGCCGGCAGCACACAGCTTTTTGCCGATACGGCACGTGAGGCCACGCAGCACCCCGGCGAGCTGACGGATAAAGACCTGGAAGCCCTGCGTCAGCAGCTCATGAGCCTGCTGGATAATCGCGAAGCCCTGCGCGCTGCCGTGGCACCGTTTCTCTCCGAAGCCAAATACGAAGATTACGAGCCACAGGGCGAAGAATTCGATGTCGAGGAAGTTCGCGAGGCCTTCACCGCCGGCGCCCTGCTGCGTCGTGATCCGGCATCACGCTGTCTTTACACTGTGCAGGACGACAGCCCCGCCCTGTTCATCAATGGCCAGGAAGTGGACTTCCCGGCCGGCATCACGGACTTTGTTCTCCTGCTGGCCAATCATCGCCAGCTGGCAGCGGCGGAGCTGAAAGACTGGCTTGAGCATGGCGAAGCCCTGCCCTGGCTGGTAGAACAACTGGCGGTGGGTTACTGGTTTCTGGACAGTATCGAATGAATCCGGGCAGGAGTTTGTTTGCGCATGAGCACACCGTTTGACGATGTATTGGCCGGCTTCCAGCTGGGTGAATCCGAAACATTGCTGCGTCTTGACGGCCCGGAGCAATTTTCCCGTGCCGAGCTGGTGCTCATACGCCAGGCCCGGCACAAGCTTTACATTCTTACCCCGGATTTCGAGCCGGACCGTTACAACTCCGTGCACTTTGCCGATGTACTGTCATCCTTCATACGCCGCAGCCGTTTTGTGGATGCGCGCATCCTGATTGGCGATCCCACCATTGCTGTACGCTGGGGCCACAAGGTCGTGCATCTGGCGCGTCGCCTGCCCAGCAAGCTGAGCATACGCCAGCTGAACAAGCAGGATTTCGATACCGAGCAGGAGAAAGGCGAAGCCTGGATAGTCGCCGATGCTATCGGCCTGCTGCGCCGCGATCCGGGTGATGGCATGAAGGGCATGCTGGCCGCAAAAGCCATTCCCTCGGCACAGCGCGCCAGCGAAAAGTTCATCGAGATGTGGGAACGCGCAAGCGAGGTCAAGGACTTCCGCAATCTCGACATCTAGCGCCTGCACGGGAATGGGCCGATACAAAATGGCCTGAGACAAACAGGAGGTTTGCATGCGAGCTCGTGGCCCACGGTTTCTGCCGCTGAAAAGTCTGCTGCTGCCAACCTTCTTCTGGCTGAGCGCCTCTCTGCTTGCTCATGCCCAGGAACTGCAAACCGAAATCGTCTACAGCACGCGCGCCAATGAACTGGCCCCCATCATCACCGGTATGGCCGCACCCGAAGGCGGCGCCACTGCCTATCGTGACCAGCTCATCATCCGCGCCACGCCGGAAAAAATGCCGCTGCTGCTGGAGCATTTAAAGCAGCTGGATCGTCCCCTGAAAAACCTGCGCGTGACCGTGCGCCGCCAGCTCACGCAGGCCAGCAGCAGTCGCGCCCTGGATGCCAATGGCAATGTGCGCATGGAAAACGGCAATGTCAGCGGCAATGTGGACATCACCGCACGGGAAAACCAGAACCGTCGCAGCAGTAACGACGAATACAGCATCACCGCCAGCGAAGGCAGTGCCGTGATGATCCATACCGGCAGTGATATTCCCTATCTGACCGTCATCAACAGCAATACGCAGATGACCGCTCTGGGGCAGAACGTCGCCCAACAATACGTGCCCGTGCAAAGCGGTATGCAGGTCACGCCACGCCTGCAGCCAGATGGACGCGTCATGCTGGATATCAGTTTCCAGCAGGCCGCTCTCGGTCATGGCGGCAACATCCGCCGCGAAGGCACACAAACCCAGCTACAGGCCCGCCTTGGCGAATGGACAACACTTTCCGGCATTGAACACAGCGTGAGCATCCAGGGCAGCGGTATTGCCAGCCAGTACCGGCGTGAAAGCAAAAGCAGCCGACCGCTGGAGATACGGGTAGAAGAGCTGCCCTGAAAACGCATGCTATAAAACAGCACACACCGGCCACACAAGGAATGCACCATGACCGTCAAACTGCTCGCCTTCTGCGCCAGCACGCGCAAGGAATCCTTTAACCGCAAACTCTTTCCCATTGTGGTGGCCGGTGCACGTGAAGCCGGCGCAGAAGTCACGGCCATAGACCTCAAGCAATATCCCATGCCCATCTATAACGGCGACGACGAGGCCGAAAGTGGCATGCCCTCTTCCGCCGTGAAACTGCTGGACCTCATGGCCACGCATCACGGCCTGCTTATCGTTACGCCGGAATACAACGGCTTCTTTCCGCCCCTGCTGAAAAACACCCTGGACTGGATGAGCCGCCCCGATCCTTCCGGCAAATCCGGCCTGCGCCATTTCGAAGGCAAAACGGCGGCGATTTCCTCGGCCTCACCCGGCGGTTTCGGTGGCGTGCGCTCCCTCATGGCCACACGGCAATACCTCACCATCCTCGGCCTCACCGTGATTCCGGATCAGGTCACCGTGTCCCGCGCCAATACCGCTTTCAATGAAAGAGGCGAACTGGCCGACGAGAAGCTGCAGGCCGCCGCCAAGGGCGTGGGCGCCAAACTGGTCAAGGTCACAAGCAAGCTCATCGTGTAGAATCCGCCGCCACGGCACTCTCTAAAAGCCCGCTATAGCGGGCTTTTTCATGCAATCGGCACAACAGCAGCGCGGATAACAGTCTTGAACTCCTTTGACGTCATCATCATAGGCGGCGGCGCCTCCGGACTTATGTGCGCCCTCACGGCAGGGCAACGTGGTCGTCGCGTGCTGGTGCTGGACAGCAGCAACAAGGTGGGCAAGAAAATCCTCATGTCGGGAGGTGGGCGCTGCAATTTCATGAATCTCTTTGTCGAGCCCGACAACTTCATCTCCGACAATCCTCATTTCTCCATCTCGGCCCTCTCCCGCTATACGCAGTGGGACTTCATGGCCCTGGTGGAAAAACACCGCATTCTCTGGCATGAGCGCGATCACGGCCAACTTTTCTGCAATGACTCCGCCAAAGACATACTCACCATGCTGCTGGCGGAATGCGAGCAGGCGGGAGTACAGATAAAAACGCATTGCGAAATCGCGGCCATCACGGCGACGGAAAACCCGGCCAAACGTTTCCAGCTCAAAAGCAGCAAGGGGGATTTCACGGCGGAGTCACTGGTGGTTGCCACCGGCGGTCTTTCCATTCCCACGCTGGGCGCAAGCGCTTTTGGTTACGATATTGCTCGCCAGTTCGGCCACGAGATAAAAGCCACACGCGCCGGCCTTGTGCCTTTCATGTTCAGCGACAGCTTCAAGGAAGTCTCCGAACGGCTCTCCGGCCTGGCTCACGAGTCCGTACTCAGCAATGAACGTAATGCCTTCCGTGAAAACATCCTGTTCACGCACCGTGGCTTGTCCGGCCCGGCCGTGCTGCAGCTCTCCAATTACTGGTTCCCGGGCGAAAGCGTGAGCGTGGATTTATTCCCGGGCGAAGACATTGCTGCATGGCTGCTGGCCCAGAAAAAACAGCATGCCAAATCTCTGCTGCGTACCCTGCTCAGTGAGCGTCTGGCAAAATCCCTGGTGCTGGAACTGCAAACCCTGTTCTGGGCTGCCCAAGCAGAAACCGCCATGGCAGAAATACCGGATGCACGGCTTGCGGAAATTGCAGCTCATCTCAATGGCTGGCGCCTCAAACCCTCGGGCACGGAAGGCTATCGCACGGCCGAAGTCACCCTGGGCGGCGTGGCCACGGACAAGATTTCTTCAAAAACCATGGAAAGCCAGCTACAGCCCGGCCTGTATTTCATAGGCGAAGTGCTGGATGTCACCGGCCATCTCGGCGGCTTCAATTTCCAGTGGGCCTGGTCGTCCGGCAATGCCGCAGGACAGGTAGTTTAAGCCTCTGCCCATGGCTGCCCTAAAACCGTAGAATCCGCGTCATCACTCTGGCGGGGCAATCCCCGCCCAACCGGAAGCCCGCCATGCTGCGCATCACCGATCTCAAGCTGCCCCTTGAGCACAAGCCCGAAGCCCTGACCGCTGCCATTCTCACCCGCCTTGGTATCAAGGCGGGTGATCTGCAAAACGTCACCGTCTACAAACGCAGCTACGATGCGCGCAAGCGCGGTCATATCCAGCTCATCTACACACTGGATATAGAAACCGACCGTGAGGCCGAGCTGCTGCAGAAATTCGCTGACGACAAACACATCAGCGCAACGCCACCGCTGGAATACCAGTTCGTGGGCCAGGCGCCGGCAAGCTTGAAAGAACGCCCTGTCGTTATCGGCTTCGGACCCTGCGGCCTGTTTGCGGCCCTATTGCTGGCACAGATGGGTTTTCGTCCCATCGTGCTGGAGCGTGGCAAGGCTGTGCGCGAGAGAACCCGCGACACCTGGGGCCTGTGGCGCAAGAACGAACTGAACCCCGAATCCAATGTGCAGTTCGGCGAAGGCGGTGCCGGCACCTTTTCCGACGGCAAACTCTACAGCCAGATTCGCGATCCGCATCACCACGGCCGCAAAGTGCTCACCGAGTTCGTGCAAGCAGGCGCCCCGGAAGAAATCCTCTATGTGAGCAAGCCGCATATCGGCACCTTCAAGCTCGTCAGCATGATTGAAAACATGCGCAAGAATATTGAAGAGTTGGGCGGAGAAATCCGTTTCAGCCAGCGCGTGGACGATATTGAGATCAAGGACGGAAAAATCCGTGCCCTGCATCTGTCCACCGGTGAAGTGCTGCCGGCTTCGCATGTGGTACTGGCTGTAGGCCACAGCGCGCGTGACACTTTCGAGATGCTGCACAATCGCGGCGTATTCATGGAAGCCAAACCGTTTTCGATCGGCTTCCGCGCCGAGCATCCGCAATCACTGGTCGACAAATGCCGCTTCGGCCCGCAAGCCGGCCACCCGATTTTGGGCGCCGCCGACTATAAACTCGTGCACCACTGCAAGAACGGCCGCTCGGTTTACAGCTTCTGCATGTGCCCCGGCGGCACGGTTGTCGCGGCTACCAGCGAGCCCGGGCGCGTGGTCACCAATGGCATGAGCCAGTATTCGCGCAATGAGCGCAATGCCAATGCGGCGATTGTGGTCGGCATCACGCCGGAAGACTTCGGTGGTGAAGGCCCGCTGGCCGGCATCGTTTTCCAGCGTGAACTGGAATCGCGCGCCTATGTACTGGGCGGCAGCAATTACGAAGCGCCGGGTCAGCTCGTGGGTGATTTCATTAGCGGCAAGGCATCCACGGCTTTTGGCAGCGTGCAGCCTTCCTACAAACCCGGCGTCAAACTGGGCGACCTTTCCTCTGCCCTGCCGGAATACGCGATTACGGCCATACGTGAAGCCCTGCCCGCCTTCGACAAGCAGATACGCGGCTTTGCCATGCACGATGCGGTGCTCACCGGCGTGGAAACACGTACCTCCTCGCCACTGCGCATCAAACGTGATGACGACAGCCTGCAAAGCCTGAACACGCAAGGCCTCTTCCCGGCCGGGGAAGGCGCCGGTTATGCCGGGGGCATTCTTTCTGCTGGCGTGGACGGCATACGCGTGGCCGAGGCGGTGGCCAAAAGCATTCTTTCGAGCTAACAGCTGGCTGGGCTCCGCGTCATCGAAAAATAACAGACGCAGGCTTGAGCCCTGCGTATGCTCGGACACTCCTGATCAGTCTGATGATGGATTGTCCCTGATGCATTCGCGCCAGCTTGCTCCTGCCGTCTTTTCCCGCCTGCTGGCGCTGGCCCTGCTCTTCATCCTTACAAATTCTGCGGCCTTTGCCGCCGCCTCGCTTGAGCTGCGTACCGATCATCTGCGCTCGCAGCTGGTATCAGCCAGCAATACCGCCACGCCGGGCCAGACACTCAAGCTGGGCCTGCTGCTGCAACACGACGAGCACTGGCACACCTACTGGAAAAATGCCGGTGACTCCGGCAATGCCACCACGCTCACATTCAGCTTGCCCGTGGGCGTAACAGCCTCTGAAATCGAATGGCCATTGCCCGAGCGGCTACCGGTGCAGGGGCTGGTGAATTACGGCTACAGCCATCGCGTCTTGCTGCCCGTAACGCTCAGCGTGCCGACAAATTTCAGCAGCAAGACACTGGATATCACCCTCAAGGCCGACTGGCTGGTGTGCATGGAAGAATGCATACCCGGTGAAGGTGAATACAAACTCAGCCTGCCTGTACAAACTGCTGCCGCCAGCAGCAGCGAATGGGCAAAGGACTTTGAGCGCAGCGCCACACGCCAGCCCAAAACCGCCACTGGCTCGGCCACTTACCATATCCAGGGCGATATGCTGACGGTGGATTTTTCAGGTGATCTGCCTGCCGACTTTTCCAGCTGGCTCTTCTTCCCGGAAATTCCGCAGCACATCACCAATGCCGCCACACCGGAATGGAAAAAGACGGACACAGGCTGGCAGGCCCGGCTCCCCGTCAGTGAATACTTTGTCAAAGCGGCGCCGGAATTCCCGGTATTGCTCGTGAAAGGCGGTGCAGGCCTGCGCTTCACGGCAGCATATGCAGAGACAGCAGCGGCCTCTGCAAAAACTGCGACCACATTCAGTCTTGCTGCCTTTTTACCCGCCCTGGGTCTGGCCCTGCTCGGCGGTCTTGTCCTCAATCTCATGCCCTGCGTTTTTCCCGTTCTGTCTTTCAAGGCACTGGCCGTGCTGGAGCAGGCGGACAATCGCCCGGCCCTGCGCCGTCAGGGCATTTTTTACGCCCTGGGTGTTATCGCCAGTTTTCTCTTGCTGGCCGGACTCTTGCTGATACTGCGCAATGCCGGTGAACAAATCGGCTGGGGCTTCCAGCTGCAGGAGCCGCGCTTTGTGGCAGCACTGGCCCTGCTGTTTTTCCTCATGGCCTTGAGTTTTGTTGGCCTGCTGGAAATCGGTGCAGGCTTTGCCGGCCTCGGGCAATCCCTTACGGAAGGCCATGGCGATCGCAGTGCCTTTTTCACCGGCGTACTGGCCTGCGTGGTGGCCAGCCCTTGCACCGCGCCTTTCATGGGCACGGCATTGGGGTATGCATTATCGCAACCCACGCTTGCTGCGCTGGCAGTTTTTGCAGCGCTCGGCCTTGGTCTTGCCTTGCCGATTCTGCTGCTGGGTTTTATTCCGGCCTTGGCAAGGCTATTGCCGCGTCCTGGCGCCTGGATGGAAAGCTTCCGGCAATTTCTGGCATTTCCGCTGCTGCTCACCGTGGTGTGGCTGCTCTGGGTATATGGCGAACAGACCTCCACGCTGGCCATGGCCTGGTTGCTGGCCGCGCTGGTCTTGCTGGCATTTGGAATATGGCTGCGCAGCAAAGCAAAAGCTCGCGCCCTTACACTGCTGGCCTGGCTGGTTATCGCCGTGGCTGTTGCCTCACCCTTGCTGAAAAAATCAGCCGAGCCAGAGAAAGTGAGCAGCACGGCCGAAGCCTGGAGCGCAGAAAAGCTGGCCGGCTTGCGTGCCGAAAAGAAACCCGTACTGGTGAACATGACGGCCGCCTGGTGTATCACCTGTCTGGCCAATGAGCGCAGCACACTCTCTACCGAGGGAGTGAAAAGCGCCCTGGCCAAACATGGTGTGACTTATCTCAAAGGTGACTGGACGCGACAGGACCCGGCCATTACGGAATACCTCTCAGCCTTTGGCCGCAATGGTGTGCCGCTCTATGTGCTCTATCCTGCCGAGGGCGAGCCGCAGGTGCTTCCACAGATACTCACACCGGCGCTGATAGAAAATGCACTGGATTCCTTGGGGAGCCCGGCTCCCTGAAAACCGTTTTATCAATCGCTACATAAAGAAACGCATCAAACAGACATATCAAACAAAGGAGAGGCTTCATGAAAAAACTGATCATCACTGCAGCTGCTGCCCTGCTCTTTGCCGTGCCCCTGGCACAGGCTGCTGTCAAAGTCGGTGAAAAGGCTCCGGCCTTTACGCTGACCGACAGCAAGGGCAAG
>JAVHYE010000125.1 GCA_031119295.1 Pedobacter sp.
GTATTTGCGCGAGCTGGACGAGCTGGAAGCTCAGGCGGCTCCCTACAAGAACCGTTTCGGCAGCCTGCTCTCCAGCCAGACCAAGGTCTACGACCGTTTTCTGGATACGCTGGCGCGTGAATCCGGTGATGTCTATGAGCGTGCCCGTCTGGATGCCGAGCGCTGGTGCAAGCAGGCACTGGCGCCGCTGATGCAGCAAACGCTGGAGTACAAGAAGCGTCTGGAGACGCAGATGGCCAAGCTGGAGCGCCTGCGCAGCTTTGGCGAAAACCGCTTCGAGAAGACGGGCTCCATCAAGGAGCAACGTGAATCGCTGCGCGAGCAGCAGACCCTGCTGGAAGACATACTCGGTCGCCTCAAGGATCCCTCACTGGGCGCAGCGCCGGTGGCGGCCCGTACGGCCTGAGGCCGCTTCTCTCCGGGCGCCCCCGCCGATACACTTGCCGGCCAGTCATCCAACGACTCCGCCATGCCTCAAGTCATCCCTGCCGATTCCGTCGGCCTCGTTACGCCGCAGACCGTGCACTTTGCCGAGCCGCTCACGCTGGAGTGCAAGCGCACCCTGGCCGGCTTCGACATCGTGTATGAAACCTACGGCACACTGAACGAGCTGCGCGACAATGCCGTGCTGATCTGCCATGCCCTTTCCGGCCATCACCATGCCGCCGGGTATCACAGCATGGAAGACACAAAGCCGGGCTGGTGGGATGAGTGCATAGGTCCCGGCAAAGTCATAGACACCAGAAAATTCTTTGTTGTGGCGCTGAACAATCTCGGCGGTTGCAACGGCTCCACCGGCCCCTCTTCACTGAATCCTGAAACCGGCCAGAATTACGGTCCGGATTTTCCCATGGTCACAGTGAAAGACTGGGTGAATGTGCAGGCGCGTCTTGCCGATCATCTGCATATTGCGCAGTGGGCAGCGGTGGTCGGTGGTTCGCTGGGCGGTATGCAGGTGCTGCAGTGGTCCATCGATTATCCCGAACGCATACGCCATGCCGTGGTGATTGCCAGTGCGCCCAAACTTTCAGCGCAGAATATCGCCTTCAATGAAGTGGCGCGGCAATCCATCATCACCGATCCGGATTTTCATGGCGGCCGTTACTACCAAGAAGACACCTATCCGCGCCGTGGCCTGATTCTGGCGCGCATGGTGGGCCATATCACCTATCTCTCTGATGAAGCCATGAAGCAGAAGTTCGGTCGCGACCTGCGCTCCGGACAGTTCATGTACGGCTTTGATGTGGAATTCCAGGTGGAGTCCTATCTGCGCCATCAGGGTGAAACTTTCTCGCGCAATTTCGACGCCAATACTTATCTGCTCATGACCAAGGCGCTGGATTATTTCGATCCGGCCCGTGATTACGACAATAATCTGGCAGCAACCCTAGCGCGTGCCCAATGTGGCTTCCTTGTCGTTTCATTCACGACTGACTGGCGTTTTGCGCCGGAGCGCTCGCGGGAAATCGTGGATGCGCTGATGGAAAACGGTAAAGACGTGGTTTATGCCGATGTGGATGCGCCCCAGGGCCATGACTCTTTCTTGCTAGGCATCCCCCGCTATCTGGATATTTTCGGGGCCTATATGCAGCGCATCACAGTAGGCGGTGCTGTAAGTCATTCAGGTGAAAACGCAGCGGGGGACAGTCATGCGGCTTGATCTCGCACTGGCAGAACAATGGGTAAAGCCCGGCACACGTGTGCTCGATCTGGGTTGCGGTGATGGCGAGCTGCTCGCCCATCTGCGCGACAATTTCGGCGTGCGTGGCTACGGTCTGGAAATTGATGCCGACAAGATCACGGGCGCCATACGCCGTGGCGTGAATGTGGTGGAGCAGAACCTGAACCTGGGTCTGAGTAATTTCCGCGACGGCAGTTTCGAGACAGTCATCATGACGCAAGCCCTGCAGGCGGTGGAAAAGCCGGATCTGCTGTTGGATGACATGCTGCGTGTGGGGCGCGAAGCCATCATCACCTTCCCGAATTTCGCGCACTGGACCACACGGTTTTATCTCGGACTCAAAGGCATGATGCCGGTGTCCGAAGCGCTGCCTTACACCTGGTATAACACGCCCAATATCCATCTCTGTACCTTCAAGGATTTTGATGCGCTGTGTGCGGCCAAAGGCATAATCGTGCTGGATCGCTTGGCCGTGGATGGCGGGCAGCAGGGCAGTGTGCTGGCAAAACTCTTCCCCAATCTTTTCGGTGAGATCGCGATTTATCGCGTGACACGCAAGCAGCTGGGATTCCGGGCGGCTGTCTAATCCTGTTTTGGTTTTTGCCATGAAAAAGCTCGTTATCGCCACCGGCAATGCCGGCAAGCTGAAAGAGTTGCAAGCCTTGCTGGCCGACTCCGGCTTTGAAATCATTTCCCAGAAAACGCTGGGCGTGACGGATGCTGACGAAACCGGTCTCAGCTTTGTCGAGAACGCCATCCTGAAAGCGCGGCATGCGGCGAAGGCGACGGGCTTGCCGGCGCTGGCGGATGATTCCGGTCTTTGTGTGGATGTGCTCGGTGGTGCGCCCGGTATTTATTCCGCGCGTTATTCCGGTGAGGGCGCAAGCGATGCCAGCAATAACGCCAAATTGCTGGAGGCGCTGAAGCCGCACCGTGGCGCTGCCGCACTCACAGCGCGCTTTGTCTGTGTGCTGGCGCTGGTGCGTCATGCCGATGATCCCTTGCCCCTGATCTGTCAGGCGGAATGGGAGGGTGAAATCCTGGAAGCCGCTCGTGGCGAGCAGGGCTTTGGCTACGATCCGCTTTTCCTGGTGCCGACTGAGGGCATGAGCAGTGCCGAGCTGCCGCGCGAGCGCAAGAACCAGATCAGCCATCGTGCTCAGGCTTTGCAGCAACTCCGGGCACGTATTGCCGGCTTTCTTTGAGTCTTAGCGCGCAGCCATTTTCAGAATGGCTTTCCATTCCGAGGCACTGACAGGCATCACGGAAAGTCGTGAACCTTTTTGTACCAGTGCCAGTTCTGCCAATGCTGTGTTCGCTTTGATTTCAGCCAGGGGCAGAACGGTTTTGAAGGCTTCCTGGAAGCGCACATCCACCCCATCCCAGCGTGGTTTGTCGCTGGGAGATTTGGGGTCGTAATAGGGGCTTTCCGGATTGAATTGCGTGGGGTCGGGGTAGGCAGCCCTGGCAATGCTCATGATGCCGACGATGCCGGGCTCCGGGCAGCTGGAGTTGTAGAAAAAGGCTTCGTCGCCGGCCTTCATTTCACGCATGAAGTTACGGGCCTGATAGTTGCGCACGCCGTCCCAAAGCGAGGTCTTGCGCTGTTTCAGGTCTTCTATGGAAAACACCGACGGTTCGGATTTCAATAACCAGTAAGCCATATCCTTTTCTCCTCCATCCTGCACGCCAGAAGCCAGCCCATGATTGCATCTCCGCCGCTTGCGCTCTACCTCCATGTGCCCTGGTGCGTGCGCAAATGTCCTTACTGTGACTTCAATTCACATGAGGCAGGCGCTGCCATTCCAGAGAAGGAGTATGTGCAGGCCTTGCTGGCAGATCTTGGGCGAGACCTTGAGCAGTGTCCGGATTTTGTGCAAGGCCGCCAGATCAGCTCCATCTTTATTGGTGGCGGCACGCCCTCATTGTTTTCGCCGTCAGCCTATGAGGCCATCTTTTCCGGCCTGCAAAAACAGCTCGGATTTGCGCCCGATATCGAAATAACGCTGGAAGCCAATCCGGGCACGGTGGAGCAGGAAAAATTCCGGGGCTACCGGGCTCTGGGCATCAATCGCCTTTCGATTGGCGTGCAAAGCTTCTCGCCGGAAAAATTGAAAGCATTGGGTCGTATTCATGGTCGTGATGAAGCCCTGCATGCAGCTGAGGCAGCCAGGAGTGCCGGCTTCGAAAATTTCAATATCGATCTCATGCATGGCCTGCCGGGGCAATCACTGCAAGAAGCTGTTGCCGATGTTCAACAGGCCATTGATCTCGGGCCAACACATCTTTCCTGGTATCAGCTCACCATAGAGCCCAATACAGTTTTTTATCGTGATCCGCCGGTATTGCCGGAAGACGATACGCTATGGGCTATTCAGGAAGCCGGGCAGGAGTTGTTGGCTGCAAATGGCTATAGCCAATACGAAGTGTCGGCTTATGCCAAGGCCGGGAGAGAGTGCCGGCATAATCGCAATTACTGGGAGTTCGGTGACTATCTGGCGCTGGGTGCGGGTGCGCACGGGAAAGTTACGCGCGATGGCGGGGTGTTCCGCTATAACAAGACGCGCTTGCCACGGGATTATCTGGCAGCAGCCAGCACAGGAAAATTCACGGCTTCATCCGGTTTTGTGCGTGACCAAGAGCTGGTCTTCGAATTCATGCTGAATGCCCTGCGTTTGCGCGAGGGCGTGCCGTCGACGCTTTTCTCCGGGCGTACAGGCATTCCTCTGTCCGCTATCGAGGCAAGACTGGACGATCTGCGCGTACAAGGCTTGTTGCAGGCAGAAAAAAGCCGGCTGGCCTGTACGGCCACCGGCTTCAGTTATCTCAATACCGTGCTGGAAGAGTTCCTGGCAGATTAAGACTTTCTGCGCGTCTTAAATCTTGCGGTAAATCAGATCCCATACGCCGTGGCCGGCACGGTGGCCGCGGGCTTCGAATTTGGTAAGCGGGCGGAAATCCGGGCGCGGGTGGTATTGGCCCTTGCCTGCCGTATTTTCATAACCAGCTGCCGTTTCCATATGCTCCAGCATCCATTCGGCATAATTCGCCCAGTCCGTGGCCATATGAAAGATGCCGCCGGTTTTCAGTTTGCGGCGTATCAGCTCGGCATTGGCATGATTCACAAAGCGGCGTTTGTAATGACGCGCCTTTTGCCAGGGATCAGGAAAATAAAGCTGGAAGGTATCAATGCTGGCATCGGCAAAGCGCGTTTCCAGCAGCTCCAGAGCATCTTCATCCAGTATGCGTACGTTCGTAATGTCCTGCGTACCCAGCTCAAAGCAAAGTTGGGCGACGCCGGGCTCATGGATTTCTATGCCGATAAAGTCACGCTCTGGCGCAGCCTTGGCCATTTCTGCCAGGGTATGACCCATGCCGAAACCGACTTCAACGGTGAGAGGTGCTTCGCGACCAAAAACAGCCTTCTGATCAAAGGCTTCTCGGTTGCGCGGCAGCAGGAAGCGCGGTGCAAATTCTTCCATGCCCTGCTTTTGCGAGGTGGTGAAGGGTGAGGAGCGCCGCATGAAAGTCTGTATGCGGCGCATGAAAGGTTTGTTTTCGATATCGCTCACGAAGGCTACCAACAGCAATGGCCCGGGTTAAATCCGGACTGAAAAATAGATCAGAAGAATTTTCCAGCCAGAGGACTGGAGGCGGAGCCGTAAAGCTTTTTCTCCATGCGCCCTGCAAGGAAGGCTTCACGGCCGGCTTCAATGGCCTTCTTCATGGCGGATGCCATCAAAACGGGACTCTGTGCTTTGGCGATGGCGGTGTTCATCAGTACAGCTTCGCAGCCCAGCTCCATGGCAAAGGCCGCATCGGAGGCGGTACCCACGCCGGCATCCACCAACACCGGCACTTTGGCCTGTTCGATGATGATGCGTAAGTTGTAAGGGTTCACCACGCCAAGGCCGGAGCCTATCAGCGAGCCCAAGGGCATTACGGCCACGCAGCCGATTTCTTCAAGACGCTTGGCAATCAGCGGATCATCGGAGGTGTAAACCATCACATCAAAACCGTCTTTCACCAGCACTTCGGCCGCTTTCAGGGTTTCCACGACATCGGGATAAAGCGTGTGGTCATTGGCCAGCACTTCCAGCTTCACCAGCTTGTGGCCATCGAGAAGCTCGCGGGCGAGGCGGCAGGTGCGCACCGCATCTTCTGCAGTGTGGCAGCCGGCGGTATTGGGCAGGATGGTGTATTTGTCCGGTGAAATCACATCCAGCAGATTCGGTTCACCAGCATTCTGACCGATATTGGTACGGCGTATGGCCACCGTGACGATTTCGGCGCCCGAGGCGGCAATCGCCTCACGGGTTTCGTCAAAGTCCTTGTATTTGCCGGTGCCAACCAGAAGGCGTGAAGAATAGCTTTTGCCAGCGATGGTGAAGATGTCAGTCATTTTATTTACCGCCATTCCCGCAGAGCAGGAATTTCTTGAGAAATGCTTTCGGGATTTGCAGGGTTGGTATCAGCCGCCGCCGATGGCGTGCACGATTTCTATATGGTCGCCGGCCTTGAGAGAAATTTTTTCATGTTGGCTGCGTGGTGCAATTTCACCGTTGAGCTCAACAGCTATACGTTTACCGGCGAGTTCCAGCTCGGTAATCAATGCGGACAGCGTTGCCGCCGTTACTTCACGCGCTTCGCCATTCAAACGGATTTGCATTTCACTGCCCCAGCTTGAGGGTGGCCCAGGCCAGTACGGCCCAGCCGGCAATGAAGGCGAGGCCGCCAATAGGCGTGATGGCGCCGAACCAGCGTGGTGCGCCCAGCGTCATGGCGTAGAGCGAGCCGGAAAAAATCACGATACCGATTTGCAGCAGCAAGCCTGCTGAACGTGCGGCATTCAATGCGGGCTGGTTGAGCAGCAGCAAGCCTATGCCGAACAGGCCCAGCGCATGCCAGAAATGGTAATTCACTCCGGTATGCCACCAGGCCAGTTGTTCGGACGTGACACGTTCTTTCAGTCCGTGTGCGCCAAAAGCACCGAGGATGACGGCCAGCATGAGGTTGAGAGCGGCAAGGGATATGAAGTTTGGCATGGACTGAACCTGCAAAAGAAAACGCCGCGCGTCCTGTGTAGGGAAGCGCGGCGCTTAGTGTAACGGTCAGGGAGTGTGAAGTCAGGCCGCCTGCAGGGCACCCTTGATCTTCTCCATGGCGTTCTTTTCCAGCTGACGGATACGCTCGGCCGACACACCGTACTCGGCAGCCAGTTCGTGCAGCGTGGCCTTGTCTTCAGTCAGCCAGCGACGGGCCAGGATGTCCTTGCTGCGGGCATCTAGGCGCTCCATGGCGCTCATCAGGCGTTCGGTGGAGTCGGCTTCCCAATCCGCTTCTTCCAGCTGTACGGCCGGATCGTAGCGGTTGTCTTCCAGATAGTAGGCGGGCGCCGTGCCCACACGCTCTTCATCTTCGTCCGGAGCGGCATCGAAGGACGCGTCGTAGGAATACAAGCGGCCTTCCATCTCCAGCACTTGGCTTGGCGTCACGTTCAGATCGCCGGCAATACGTTCGGCCTCGGCAATGCTGAGACGTCCCGTGCCCTTCTTCTTGCTGCGCAGATTGAAGAAGAGTTTGCGTTGGGCCTTGGTGGTGGCGACCTTCACGATGCGCCAGTTCTTGATGACGTATTCGTGGATTTCGGCCTTGATCCAGTGCACGGCAAAGGATACGAGGCGTACGCCCATGGTCGGGTCGAAGCGCTTCACGGCCTTCATGAGGCCGACATTGCCTTCTTGGATCAGGTCAGCCTGAGGCAGGCCGTAACCGGCATAGCTCTTGGCGATATGCACCACGAAGCGCAGATGGGCCAGCACCAGCTGGCGGGCGGCATCCACGTCTTCCTGTTCAAAATAGCGTTCGGCAAGGGCGCGCTCATCCTCGGCGGACAGCACGGGAATGCTGTTCACGGTGGTGATATAGGAGCCCAGATTTACCCCGGGCACCGACAGCGCAACCGGTACAAGCTGGTTGTTCTTCATGGTGAACTCCATGGTTGGGGGAAGAGACATGACCCGATATTAGCACCCTCGATATGAGAGTGCTAAAGCCGGAAAGGGTGATTTGAAGGGGTTTTGTAACAGCTGTTTGAATTGCTCTGGAGGGTTGCCCATGGGGCTGAAACCCACGTGCCGCAAGGGTTTCAGGCTGCTATGGATGCTCTTTAAGGACGCAGGAAAGGCATATGCCTGAGCGAGCGAGCTAGAGCCATACAAGGCGGGAAAGGGCTGCAGAAGCGGAGTTTGCTGATGCAAATGAGCATTCTGCAGTCCTTTTCTAACGCAGTAGGGCCGGCGTGCAGCCGCTCAGGGCTCCATGGCGCGGAGGTGGCGGCCTACAGCAAGCCCGGCGCCGACGACGCCGAGCACGATGCTGGCGATAAGCAGCAGGGCGGTGGTGGCGATATCCAGCCCGGAAAGCTGGAAGGGGCTGCCATAGAGCTGGGCCAGCTCATGGGCGGGGCCACCCAGCCAGAGGAAGAAGAGGCCAACACAGATACAGGCTAGGACGCCGCCCAGCAGGCCGGTCCACAGGCCGGCATAAAGGAAGGGACGACGCACGAAGGCATCTGTGGCCCCCAGCAGCTTGATGACGCATATCTCTTCCTTGCGGGATTCGAAAGAGAGGCGAATGGTGTTGCTTATCACCAGCAACACCGTCGCGGCCAGGGCGCCGGCCAGTGCCAGCAGAAGGTGCTGGCCCAGTTCGAGTATGGCGTTGAGGCGCTGCAGCCAGGCCAGATCGATATCGGCACCTTCCACTTCCGGTAAAGCCGCCAGCGCATCGCGCAAGGTTTTCACGGCCGTTGGCGAGATGTCCGCAGGGCGTACCACGACCACGGCTGGCAGCGGATTTTCGTCCAGCAGATTGAGCGCATCGCCGTAGCCGGAGAGTGAGCGGAATTCATCCAGGGCCTGGGTGGGTGTGATGAGTCTGGCTTCGGCCACATCGCTGCGGCCCGCCACCTGCGTGCGCAGGGAAGTCTGGCGCTCGGCAGAAAGATTGCCGTGCAGATAGAGGGAAATTTGCGCCTGTCCGTCCCAGCTGGACGTGAGGCGTTCGGCATTGCCCAGCAGGAGATAGAGAGAGGCAGGCAGTGCCAGCGCCAGTGCGACCACCATCAAGGTCATGAGCGTGGATATGGGAGTAGTGGCGAGGCGTTTCAGGCTGTCACGCGCTTCGCGTACATGATGGGCGCGCCAGTGGGCAAAAACGGTGGCCGTGCTGCGCCGGGATTTCTGGGCTCCGCTCATGCCGGGCCTCCCGCTTGTTCGACCAGATTCGTATCGCGGACCAGCTGGCCGTCACTCAGGGTAAGCAGGCGATGGCGGTAGCGTGCAATCAGCGGCAAGTCGTGCGTGGCAATAAGAATGCTCACGCCCACGGAAGACAATTCTTCAAAAATATTCATCACGCTGGCAGCAAGATCGGGATCGAGATTGCCCGTTGGTTCGTCGGCCAGCAAAAGAGAGGGCTTGCTCACCACCGCGCGGGCAATGCCCACGCGCTGCTGTTCGCCACCGGAGAGCGTGACCGGAAAAGATTTGGCGCGATTGGCCAGGCCCACCATATCCAGCGCGGCATGCACGCGGCGCGGAATGTCGCGACTGTCCATGCCATTGATGATGAGGGGTAGGGCGACATTGTCATAAATGCTGCGATCATCCAGCAGATTGTGATCCTGGTAGACCATGCCGATCTGGCGGCGCGCATGGGCAATCGCACGGCCTTTCAGCGTGCTGTAATCCTGCCCGTTCACTTCCACACGGCCGGTGCTGGCACGCTCGGTCAGCAATATGAGCTTCAGCAGCGTGGATTTGCCGGCACCGGAATGTCCGGTGAGAAAAGCCATTTCGCCTGCGCCCAGTGTGAAGCTCACCTGTTTCAGGGCTTCAAAGCCGGAGGGGTAGGTTTTGCTGAC
>JAVHYE010000126.1:0-1990 GCA_031119295.1 Pedobacter sp.
ACGGTGCGGCCGCCATCACCCGTGCTGGCCGAGGTACTGGATCAGCTGCGTGCCACCATCGCCGTGCCGGATGAAAAAGCCTTTCGTGCGCAATTCATCACCGGGCAGGCCCTGCAGCCTTTCAGTCCGCGTTATTTCAGCGGCCCTGATGTTGGAAGACAGGAAAATCTCTTTTCCTTTTCGCCACAGTTTGCGGCGGCCAGCCAGTTGTCTGGCTTGCATACGCAGGAAGAGGGCGCTGCTTTCACGCAAGCCCTGCCGCCAGCGGGTGAGGATTTCCGCGTAGTGAGCCCGGCCCGCTTTGAGTCCTTCTTGTCGCATCCGCAGCGCTTTTTCCTGCGCGAGCGTCTGGGCGTGGAAATTCCCTGGGCCCAAGGCGCGCTGCAGTCGGAAGAACCGGTGGATATCACGGACCGCCGTGCCCTGCGTCGTGAGCTGTATACCCATGCCGGTCGTGAAGCGGCCAGCTTGCGTGCTGCCGGCTTGTTGCCGGGTGGCGCCTGGGGCGAGCGCCTGTTTGCGGAGGAGGCGGCGCTGATCGAGTCCTTGCGTGTTCGTGAGGCTGAACTTGCCGCGGAAAAACTGCCGCCGGTAGATATCGATATCACCGTGGCTGGCGTGAACTGGCGTGGTGCTTTGGGTGAAATCACCACACAGGGTCTGGTACGCGTATCACTGGAAAACAAGGTTTACGCCACCGATCTTTTGCGTCTGCGTTTTGCGCATCTGCTGTTGTGCGCACAGGCACCGGAAGGTATTCCCCTGCAAAGCCGCTTGCTGGGCTTGGGTGGAGAGATCGTGCTGGCGCCGGTGAGCAACCCGCGTGAAGCCTTGCAGGATTTTGCCGAGGCCTGGCTGGAAGGTTTGAGTCTGCCCCTGCCTTTGTTCCGCCGCGCCTCACCCTTGTATGCGCAAAAACAGAAACTGGAGAGCGCCTTCACCGCCTATGTGGGTAATGACTACAACAGCGGCGATGACGAGGATGCCTGGATCAATCTGCTCTGGCGCAGTGCCGATCCCTGCGATGAACGTTTTGTGCAATGGGCGGACCGTTTATACGGCCCGCTGCTGGATGAGCTGGAGCAACTCTGATGGCTGCTCATCTTCTCAAACCGCTCGATCTGTACACGCTTCCTCTCGCAGGTACACAGCTCGTGGAAGCCAGTGCCGGCACCGGCAAGACCTGGACGATAGCTGGCCTCTACGTGCGCTTGCTGCTGGAAAGCGAAGCCACGCTGGATCGTCTGCTGGTGGTGACTTTTACCAAGGCTGCTACAGCGGAATTGCGCGAGCGTTTGCGTGCCCGTCTTTTTGAGGTGGAGCAGGCCCTGCTGGCAGGCTCCAGTGATGATCCTTTCTGTCTATGGGCACTGGAAAAATTCAGCGGCGATGCGCGCACTGCTGCCGTAGACAAGATCACGCAGTCGCTGCGTATCTTTGATGAAGCGGCGATACATACCATTCACGGCTTTTGCCAGCGCGTGCTGGATGATGTGCAGCTGCCAGCCTTGCTGGATGAGCCCGATATCGTGCCGGATGAGCGCGACTGGTTGCCGGGTCTCACCCAGGAAGCCTGGATACGGCATTGCAAAAATCCGCTGTTGGCGGATTTGCTGGCGGCGGATTCCCTGACGCCGGCTGTAGTGCAGCGCGATGTGGAAGTGCTGCTGCTCAAGCCTTACTTGAAAATCAGCAGTATCGAGCATGCCATCGATGCCGAGCAGCTGGCCTGGCGCCGCGAGGCTCTGCACAAGCACTGGCTGCAGGACAGGGAAGCCATTGTTCGCGATGTGAATGAGGCTGATGGCCTGAGTCGCGCCAAAGACCAGTACAAGGCGCTGGACGATATGCTGGCGGCCCTGGATTTCTGGCTGGCTGGTGCGGGTGGTCTGGAAAAATCCCTGCGCAAGCTGACACCGGAAAGATTCGCGGAAAAGAAAAAGCAGAAAGGCCGTCTGCCCCTGCACAAATTCTGGAACGAACTGGCCGA
>JAVHYE010000126.1:2090-9514 GCA_031119295.1 Pedobacter sp.
ATTTTTGAAAAGCTGTTTGGCGGCGGCGAAATGCCGCTCTATCTCGTGGGCGATCCCAAGCAGGCCATTTACAGCTTCCGTGGCGCCGATATTTTCACTTATCTGCGCGCACGCCAGTCGGCCGAGGGACGTTACACTCTGGGCACCAATCGCCGCTCGACACCGGAGCTGGTGCAAGCGGTGAATGGCCTGTTCACGCGGCACAGCAATCCTTTTCTCCTGTCCGATCTCGGTTTTCCGCTGGTGGATGCGGTGCCGGCCAAAGAAGCTTTGTTGCCGGCACAAGCACCTTTCCAGTGCTGGCTCTTGCCGGCAGAAGGCGACAAGCCGCTGGGCAAAGAAGCGGCACGTGATTTCAGCGTGCAGGCCACCGTGGCAGAGATTTCCCGTCTATTGAATGAAGCACGTTCTGGTGCCGTGAAAATTGGCGACAAGCCTCTGCGTCCGGGTGATATTGCCGTGCTTGTCCCCAAGCATCGTGATGGCCGTGCTGTAGTGGAGGCACTTGCTGCCGCTGCCATTCCTGCCGTGATACGCAGCCAGGATTCCGTATTTGCCACCGCAGAAGCAGCGCAAATGCAAAGCCTGCTGGAGGCCGTGGCCGAACCCGGCCGTGAAGGCCGCGTAAAAGCAGCCTTCCTTACGCCGCTGATGGGTGGCACGGTGGAAGCCCTGCATGCTGTGCAGGAAAGCGACAAGCAATGGTCGGATTTGATGGCCATCTTGCTGGAAGCGCGTGAGCGCTGGCAGCGTCGTGGTTTCATGCCCATGTGGGAAGGTTTGCTACGCGAATTTTCCGTGTATGAACGTGTGCTGTCTGCCGCCGGTGGCGAGCGCAGCCTCACCAATCTGCGTCATCTCGCCACGCTCATGCAGCATCAGGCCGATGCCGACCCGGTGCCGGAACGTCAGCTGGCCTGGTTGCGCGAACAGGTACAGGAAGAAGAGACCAGCGAAGAAACACAGCTGCGTCTGGAAAGCGATGCCGAACGCGTGCAGGTGCTGACCATTCATGTCAGCAAGGGGCTGGAATATCCCGTGGTGTTTTGCCCCTTCCTCTGGGATGGCTCGCTTTTGCATAAGTCCGATGCTGACCGGGCTGAATACCGTGCCGGCGCGGATTCGCTGCTGGATATAGGTTCCGAACGTTTTGCCCATGCGCAAACGCGTATGGCCACCGAGCGTCTGGCGGAAAAGCTGCGCGTGCTTTATGTGGCGCTGACACGTGCCAAATACCGTTGCTACGGTATCTGGGGGCGCGTGAAAGACAGCGAGACTTCGCCTTTCAGCTGGCTTTTATTAGGTGGCAATACGGAAGGTGATCCCGATGCCGATATCCTGGCCCGCGATCTCAAGGATTTTTCCCATGAGCATCATGCCGAGGTGCTGCAAAAGCTGAGCGCTGAATTGCCACAGGCTTTTGCCTGGCAGGAAATCAATCCGGAGCTGCAGACGCATATGCTGCCTTTGCAGGCGGAGGCCGAAGGCCAGCCGGTGTTGCCGGCCTTTGCGCGCAGCCTGGAACGGCGCTGGCGCGTCAGCAGCTTTACCGGTCTTTCCGAATCAGCGCATGCCCCGGATCAGTCCCCCCTGCAGGAAAGCCCTGACCACGATACGCAAGCCGTGAGCGCTGTCGCTGTTGATCTGCATGAGGAGCTTGTTGTGCCGCAGGGCATACATGCTTTTCCGCGTGGTGCGGCGGCCGGCGTGTTCTGGCATGCCGTGCTGGAAGAGGCGGTGGCCGATGCTGGTGTGGACATGAGCCAGCGCATCACTGATCTTTTGCAGGAGCATGCAATTGCGCCGGACTGGCAGCCGCTGGTGCAGTCTTCTCTCAAGACTTTCCTGACGACGCCGCTGGACGCAGAGGGCGCCAAACTCGGCGCTCTGGAATCGGCACGAGTGGAAATGGAGTTCATCTATCCCGTGGCCAGACTGGCGCCGGCTGATTTCCTTTCCCTGCCGGATGTGGCACCGCCGTATCGCGAAGCGCTGAGTGCACTGGATTTCCCGCTGCTCTCCGGCTTCCTCAAAGGCTTTATCGATCTTATCTACCGTCACAATGGCCGTTACTACGTGCTGGACTACAAGACCAACTGGCTGGGCCCGGATGACAGCGCTTATACCGGTGAGCGTATGCAGCAGGCCATGGCGGATTCGCATTACTACCTGCAGTACTGGCTTTATGTGCTGGCCCTGCACCGGCATCTCAAAACCGTGAAAGCTGATTACGACTACGAGCGCGATATGGGCGGTGTGCGCTATCTCTTCCTGCGTGGCATGGCCTCGGCCACACGCGGTGTTTATGACGCAAGACCTTCGCTGGCATTAGTCGAGGCACTGGATGCATTGATGCAGGGAGCTGTTGCATGAATATGCCTGTGACCACATCTCCATTGCTGCAAGCCGCCAGACTATGGCTGCAACGCGAAGCACCCCAGCTGCCTGAATCCCTGTGTGCTGCCATCGAGGTGCTTTATCTGGCGGTGGAAGCCGGCCATGTCTGCATACAGGTTGATGGACATGAGTCCGCAGGCTGGTTGCAAAGCGGCTGGGTGGGTGAGCCCGGCGCTTACTGCCCCTTCACTCTGGAAAAGGGCGCAAGCTCCACACGTTTTTATCTGGCGCGTTATCAGCAATATGAAACGGCGGTGGCTGACAGCTTGCGGCAACGTGCTGCAAAAGAACTTCAGCCGGCAGATGCAGCGGCTTTGCACCGCGATCTGGATGCCCTGTTCGGAACTGATCCGCAGGACAGGCAGCGATTGGCTGCATTGCTCGCGCAATTCCGTGCGCTCACCCTGGTGAGTGGCGGCCCCGGCACGGGAAAAACCACCACGGTGGTGAAAATGCTGGCCTTGCTACAGGCACAGGCCGGCAATACGCCGCTGCGTATCCTGCTGGCGGCTCCCACCGGAAAAGCCGCACAGCGTCTTTCCGAATCCATTCGGACTGCCAAACAGAAACTGTCTCTGCCGGAAGCGGTAATCGCCAGCATTCCCGAAGCAGCACAAACCCTGCACCGCCTGCTGGGGGCGCAGGGTGATACCGGCCGTTTCCGTCATGACGGGAAAAATCCCCTGGCCTGCGATCTGCTGCTGGTGGATGAAGCTTCCATGATTGATCTGGGCCTGATGCAGGCCATGCTCGCCGCTTTGCCGGAAAATGCTCGTCTTGTCTTGCTGGGCGACAGAGACCAGCTGGCCTCGGTGGAGGCGGGCAGTGTGTTCGGTGATCTTTGTGCCGGTGAAGGCATGAGTGCGGGTTTGGCAGGGCAATTGCGTGCTTATGGTGTCGAGCTGACCGCCACGCCTGCCAGCAGTCCGCTGGCGGATTGTCGTATCGAACTGACGCATAGTTACCGTTTCGCCAGTGGCAGTGGCATTGCGGCCTTGGCGAAGGCATCACGCAGTGGAAATTCTGCGGAATTTTTGCACGCGCTGGATGCAGGCACGGATGTTTCTCGAGTGACGGCATCGGCCTTGCGTGAGAATGTGCAGGCTGGCTATGCCGCTTTCCGCAGCGCAGCGCGTGAGGGTGATGCCCTTGCCGCTTTTGCGGCTTTCCTGCAATTCCGTGTGCTCTGTGCGCATCGCCTCGGCGCTGCTGGTGTTCAGGGCCTGAATGCATTGATGGAGGCCGGTCAGCCGCAATGGTATGTGGGCCGGCCTGTCATCGTGCGTGCCAATGATTACGCCCTGCGCCTCTTCAATGGCGATATCGGTATCTGCCTGCCTACAGCGGATGGCCTGCGCGTATTTTTTGAAACGGCCCCGGGCGAATTCCGCGCGCTGGCGCCGGGCCGCTTACCAGCTCACGAACCGGCCTGGGCCATGACCGTGCATCAGTCGCAAGGTTCGGAGTTTGATGAAGTGCTGCTGGTCTTGCCGGAAGTGGTATCGGCGGTGCTGGATCGGCCGCTGATCTACACCGCAGTGACGCGTGCAAAATCACGCTTTTCGCTGTGTGGTGAAGATGCTGTGCTGAGTGCTGCACTGGCCACGCTGCCACAGCGTGAATCCGGCCTGGTGGAAAAGCTGCAATCCGATAATTGAAAGGGAGTTTGTGATGGATCCGGTCACCGTTTTCCTGATTGCCACGCTGATGATGCTGGCCAATGGTGGTGTGCTGGGCCTCATGCACAAGGATTTGCCGCAGGCCCTGCAGCCGGCGGCCGTGAGCTGGCGTATTGCCACCCTGCTGATTGCCGGCGGTTGCGTGCTGTTCACCGTGCAACGCCTATTGCCTCCCGGCTTCATCCTGCCGCTGGCCAATGGCCTCATCATGCTGGGCTTTAGCGGTTACTGGCGCTCGCTGCGCCAGTTCTACGGTCTGCCGGACCGCTGGTGGCTCTTGCTGCCTTTTTTCATCGCCACCTTGGGCATTTACTGGTTTTCGGCAGTACACCCGGATACCGGGGCGCGCATTCTTTTTGTGTCGGTGGCCTGGTCCTTCATCATGCTGGCCTGTGTGCGCATCCTGCTGGCGCAGTCCAGCCGTGATGTGGCCATCAGCCGTCGTGTGATGGCGGGAATTTTCATTGCGGTCACGATATTCACCCTCTTGCGCGCAATCTATTTCATCTTCATCGGCATACATCCGGATTTCAGTGTGACCGACAGCGCCAGCTGGGTGAATGTGGTCACGCCCATGATTGCGGCGGCCTTGCCCGTAATAGGGACAACAGCATTTTTGCTCATGTGCTCTGAGCGCATACGCCGGCAGTGGGAACGCGCTGCCTCGACGGATTATCTGACGGGCCTCGCCAATCGCCGTACCTTGGCCGATGCCGGTGAGAAACGCTTTGCCGAGAACAAGGGCATGGCAGTGGCCATCATCGATATCGATCATTTCAAATCCATCAACGACCGCTTCGGCCACGATATCGGTGATGTCGCGCTCAAGCATGTGGCGGCTTCACTGGAGGCCGCCTGCCGTGAAGCCGAATTGCCGGCACGGCAGGGCGGTGAAGAATTCGTGGTGCTGTTTAATGGTGTGGATGCTGATGGCGCGCATGCAGCCGGTGAGCGACTGCGCCTGGCGGTTGCGGCAAAGCCCTTTGTGGCGGGTGAACTGAATCTGCCGGTGACGGTGTCGATCGGCGTTGCCGTGCAGAGTGAGACGGACAGGAATTTTGACGATGTGCTGCGCCGTGCTGATGAAGCGCTTTATGCCGCCAAGTCCGGTGGTCGCAATCGTGTGGAAGTGGCAGCGGTTACCGTGGCCGACACCGCTGTGGCGGATATGGCCTGAGTGTTTCTAGGCCCTGTCCAGATGGCGGAAGGTTTCCTGTAGCAGACCGCGGAACCAGCGGTGGGCCGGATCCTTGTCCAGCGCTTTGGGCCACATGAGATAAATCGGCACTGCCGCTGCCGGCACCGGAAAGTCCAGAACCTGCAGCTTGAGGGATTTTTCCTGCATCAGCGCCAGACGCTTGGGCACCGTGGCAATCATGTCGGTCTGGCTGGCCACCGCCAGCAGATTGCCGTACTGGCTGACATGAGCCCCGATACGGCGGCGCCAGCCCGGTCGCCCGAGAATTTCATCCAGTGGCAGGATGCGGCGCTCACGCAGGGGCAGTACGACATGCTCGGCCTGCAGGAAATCCTCCAGATCGAGTTTGCCCTTGATAAGGGGATGGCCGCGCCGGGCCACCACCACGAGTTCTTCTTCGCTGACTTTTTCTCCGGTAATGCGTTCGTCTTCCGGCAGCTGTGAGTCCAGTGCCATGTCCACTTCGGCATTCAGCAATTGGCGTTGCCATCCTTCCTGCTGCGGCAGCACCTCCATACCCAGGGTCTGGCTGTGCCGGCGCATTTCGCGGATCAGGCTGCCCAGCACCAGGGTTTCAAAATAATCCACGGCAATAAGGCGCAGTACACGTTCGCTGTGCGCGGGATTGAAGACCTGGCCGGGGTCCAGGGCCTCGATCAGGGTTTGCAGGCCGTTATTTACCTGCTGGTAGAGGACTTGTGCACGCGGGGTTGGCGTGAGGCCGCTGCGGCTGCGGATGAAGAGGGCATCGTCCACGCTCAGGCGCAGGCGCTGCAGGGCGGCGCTCACGGCCGGTTGGCTCATGCCGAGGCGCTCGGCGGCGCGTGAGAGCTGGCCTTCTTCCACCACGGCGGTGAAGACGGGCAGGAGGTTGAGGTCGATGCTTCGTAAGTTCAGCTTCATGGATATTGCTTATACAGGATATTAATTGGACGGATAAGTGGTGGCGGCACAGCATCAGCTCCAGGTCTTGAGGCCCGGAGAAAACAAGAATGAACATGAATACGGTGGTGACCTTGTCCGTGGTGGTCTTTGTGGCTCTCGCGGCGTTTGCTGAGTGGCTGTCCGGACGTAGCAGCAATGGCGCTCGTACAGCCCGTGACTGGAAGATGATGGGCCTGACCACGGTGGTGATGACGGCGATACAACGCCCCGTCCTGCTGCTGGTTATTGCCTTTGTGCTCACGCATATCGTGCCCGGCAGCGCCGGCTCACTGGCCTGGCTGGAGAAAGACTATTTCTGGCCGACGTTGATCGTGTTTTTCTGCGTGGAAGAGCTGCTGCACGGTGCCGGCCATTATTTTGCCCATAGCCGCCGCCCCAAGGCGCGCTGGGCGCAGGTGATACAGGCTTATTTCAAGCTCTCGCACCGTCCGCATCATATGAGCGGTGATGACGAGCGTGGCCAGGTGCATGTGACGCAGACTTTCACCAATGGCTGGCTGTGGTGGTTCATCATGCCCAATTTCTGGTTCCAGCTGCTGGGCCTGTATCTGGGGCTGACACAGGTCTTCCTGATTGCCACCATGGTGAAGGGTTTGTGGGCGGCGCATACCCATGTGAACTGGAATTACGATCTCTACTTCCACAATCACAAATGGGCCTGGGTGCGCAAAGCCATGTGGGGGCTATGCCACATCATCACTTTCCCGACTCAGCATCATCAGCATCACTCGCGCAGCAAGAATTCGGCAAAGAATGTTTGCGGTACGCTGGCAATTTATGACTGGCTGATTTTCGATACCCTGGTGATAGAAACGAAGCGGCCGGAGATTTACGGCTGGAAGCAGTCGGAAAAAGAGAAGAAGAGTGCGCTCTACAGCTACTTCAATGTGGATACCAGCCAGTATCTGCAGCGCTGATTTTCCCTGCGCCATGAAAAAAGCCCCGTATGGGGCTTTTTATTTGTTCATGAACTCAGGCGGCCCAGCGTATCGCGTGGCTGCTGGCTGCAAGAGGCAGCACCTCTTCCAGCCAGTCCTTGAGCAGGACCAGACCGGCCTCCCAGTCACCCAGGCGCGAATCGGCATTGATATGACCGACGGCGCTAAGCAGATGGAACTGGCTGCTCCAGGCCTGCGCAAAATCACAGGCGCGCCAGGCAGTGCAGGCCGGATCGTTGTCGCTGCCTATCAGCAGGGAAGGAAAGG
>JAVHYE010000127.1 GCA_031119295.1 Pedobacter sp.
CAATATTGATCCGGTTCCATCCATTGATAGCCATCACCCGAAACGTCAGTGCCGACAACTCGACTTCAGAAAACTGCTCCCGTACTTCCGTATAAACCGCATCCGACACACCCTCCGGCGAAAGACGCGTCAACACCTCCGTCCATTTCAGCGCCGCCCGTTCCCTCTCACTGAACAGTGGCGACTCCTGCCAGATAGCCACATGATGCAGACGCAGCTCGCGCTCTTCATGAATACGTGCCTGCTTCACATGCATATCCAGACAAAACGCACAGCCATTAAGCTGTGAGGCCCGAATATCCATGAGAATGAACAGGCCTTCATCCAGCCCGCTGGTCTTGCCTATGGCCATGCTGAAATCCAGATACTTGCTGAACAGCTCGGGGGATTTCTGCATGTAGTTGATGCGCTGAGTCATGGCTACGTCCTCTTGGGTTTATCCGGAAAAATTTCCGATTACACCCCTAAGACGGAGCCCGCCCAGGCTGTGTGACATGCCCAAACAGATTTTCCTGAAAAATATTCAGTCTTTCTTTTCGCCCAGCACCACGCCCTGCAATTTCTCCGGATTGCGCTGCACATAAAGCGCCGCAATACGGCCCGGCTCACTGACCGAAGGCGCCAGCACCACCGTCTGTATCAGCTCACCCGTTTCGCTATTCAGAATGAGACAGCCCGGCATGCCATTGATGCGCGCCGGCTTGAGCTGCCAGAGCCGGCCGATGGGCATGAGTGCAAAACCGATAAAGGTCTTGGCAATCAGCGCCGCGCCCTGCATGGGCTTCATAGCCGCCGGCACCTTGCCGCCGCCATCCGACATGAACAGCGCGTCTTCGGTGAGCACCTGCGAGAGCGCCTCTATATCGCCGCTCTGCACGGCATGACTGAAAGCGGCAAACAGACGCTGATGCTCTTCGTCCTCCACTTCACGCCGTGCGTAATCCACGGTGACATGCTGGCGCGCGCGACTGGCGAGCTGGCGGCATGCCGCGGGACTGCGCTCAAGGCGGCGCCCCACTTCATCGAAATCCAGATCGAAAACTTCATGCAGCAAAAACGCCGCGCGCTCCAGCGGTGACAGCCGCTCCAGCGCCAACATGAAGGCCACGGATACATCCTGCGCAAATTCGGTTTGCAGCTCGGGGCCGGGCGACCACTGGTCCTCTTCATCCACCAGCGGCTCCGGCAACCACACACCCACATAGTGTTCACGGCGATGCGCTGCCGAGCCCAGCCTGTCCAGACAAAGATTGGTGACGAGGCGCGAGAGATAAGCGCCGGCATGCTGCACCGTTGCTTCGTCCACTTCAGCCCAGCGCAGCCAGGCCTCCTGGATGATGTCCTCGGCCTCGGCACGAGAGCCCAGCATGCGATAGGCCAGCGCCCGCAGGCTGCGGGCATGCTCGCGGTCATAGCGCAGGGCGCGCTCGCTCAGGGTGTTGTGGGGAGATTGCGTCATGTCGACCTGAATACCTGCATCAATGCATGATGCGGCGAAATGCCTGCATCCTGCCTTCAAGACGACGCAGCCGGGCCTGATGTGACATACCCGGCTGCGGAACCGCTACTGCTTACAGGTCTATACGATCTATGGCCCAGTCTATGCCTTCTACCACCGGCATCTCGCGGCCATCGTCCACGCCGATTTCAGCCTTGATAAGAGCCTCCAGCTTCTTGTTCATGGCCATGACCAGCTCGGCATTCTGACCCTTCTGTGCCGCAAGGTTCTTCATCTCCGAGGGGTCAGTAGCCAGATCGAAAAGCTCCACATCATTCCACTGGTAAAGCTCGTCCAGCGTGGTCGGACGGTTGCGCTGCAGCGGCGAGAAATAACGCGTGAACTTGTAACGGCCGTCAAAGACCGTGCGCAAGTTACCGCGCTTTTTCATATTGGGTCGGTAGCCGGCCGCCTTCATGGCTTCCTTGGGATTCTTGCCGGCCGCACGCGCCTCAGAGACGAGACGAATCGTTTCGCTGTCATTGGTGGCAAGACCGCTATACGTGAAGAGCACACCTTCACGCAGCGCGGTTTTCGCGGCTTTGCCCGGTGCGGTGAGCAGCGGCGTGATGTCTTTGCCCGGCAGTGCGCGGCCTGCCATTTCCGGCACGCGCTCGGGTGTAACACCAGCCATGGCCAGCAGGCTGGGAACAAGATCGATATGACCGGTAAGGGCATGGCAATCCTGGCCACCTTTCACATCCGGATGCACCACATGCAGGGGAATGTGTATGCATTCTTCATAGGCAAACGGGCCCTTGCCGCGCAGGCCGTGAGCACCAGCCATTTCACCGTGGTCCGAGGTGAAAACGATGATGGTGTTTTCATCCAGCCCCAGCGCATCCAGCTCGTTGAACAGGCTTTCCAGCTCGCGATCCACATTGCGGATGCTGTTGAAGTAGTAATCATTGAAACGCTGCCAGCGCGCTGACTCCGGCGGAATCGTGCCCAGTGTATAGCCCCAGGCGCGATGGAATTCGCCATGGGCGGCAGGGCGGCCCGGCTCGTCCATGGGCTGGGTGAGACTGGCCGGCAGCGGATGCTTCCAGCTGTCACGGAAATCGGCATGCTCGGGTGCGGGGGCGGCCTGCATGAGCAGACGACCGTTGTCCTGCACCTTCTCGCCCGGTGCATCGGTATTGAAATACATGATGTCGTGCGGATTCACGAGACTGACGAAAAGTGCCCAGGGCTTGCCCTCGTCGGCAAGAGGACGGCCACGGCTGCGCAGCCAGGAAACCGCACTGCCGGCAATCATGTGGTCGTAGTTGTAACCGCCAAGAGCATGGGTGAGCACATCGCCAGGCCAGACAAAATCGGAAAAGCCGTGCACTTCCATTTCCTTGGTGAAGAGATGGTCCGGCTCTTCGCGCTCGAAGTCGCGATTGAGATGCCACTTGCCTTTGTAGGCGGTGTAATAGCCGGCCTTGCGCAGCATATGGCCGACCGTGGGGATATTCGGCGCCAGCGGTTTCACCCAGGGCAGGTCCACGTTTTCAAACATGCCGTTGTCGGCAGTTTGCAGGCCGGTCATGAGCACGGAGCGCGAGCTGGTGCACATCACGGCCGGGCAATAGTGATTGTGGAAAGTGGTGCCCGTGCGCTGCAGGCGCTCAAGCGCGCCTAGCTTGAGGCCACGCGGCCACTGGCGGATATAACGCTGCTGGTCAGTGAAAACGAAAAGGATGTTCTTGCCCGGCTTGGGCTGCCCCGAAACCTGGCGCGGCTTGCTGGCGGACGTCGCCTTGGTCGCGGCCTCGGCACTGCCGCTGCTGCCCAGTAGCGGGACAGCGGCCACGCCGGCGGCGGCGACGGTCAGGAACTCACGGCGGGAAAATTCTTTATCGGAAGCTGTAACGGAAAGCTCTTTGTTATCGTTAGCGTGTTTCTGCTCTGAATCTGACATAGCGATCCCTGTTAAAACGTCATGCACATGAATAATGCGGCAGGCCCTGTTCCTGCCCGCTCGCATCATATCGGCATTTCCGGGAAGCTCGCCTGATGCCCGTCAAACCCTTGCTGACCTTCGTCGCCATCGCCCTCACGCTTTACGCCTTCATTCCCTATATCCGGGACATCCTCAAAGGCGAGATACGGCCGCACGTGTTTTCCTGGGTGATCTGGGGCATTACCACTTTTGTGGTCTTCTTTGCGCAACTGGCGGCCGGCGGAGGCATGGGCGCCTGGGCCATAGGCGTCTCCGGCAGCATCACGCTATTCATTGCCGCACTGGCTTTCAGCAAACGTGGCGACATGGCCATCACGCGCACGGACTGGCTGTTTTTCATGGCTGCGCTTTCATCGCTGCCCCTGTGGTTCTTCACCGCCGATCCGCTCTGGGCCGTGGTAGTGCTGACCATCGTGGACCTGCTGGGCTTCGGCCCCACCGTGCGCAAGGCCTGGGACCAACCGCATTCGGAGTCGATTGGCTTTTTCGGCCTCTTCCTGCTGCGCAATCTGCTGGTGGTAGGCGGGCTGGCAACTTGGTCGCTGACTACCGTGCTCTTTCCCGCTGCCGTGGCCGCGGCCTGTGCCGGCCTGATGCTGATGATTGCCTTGCGGCGCAAGACACTGACAATGCCGACATCAGCCTGACTCAAGCCATCTGACAAAACCCATCATGAAAACACTGACCGCCCTTGCCCTGACTCTTGCCAGCAGCCTCGCGCTGGCCAGCACGCCATCCGCCAGCACGCAGCAGGAGATCAACCATCTCTTTGCCTATCTGAAAAACTCCGGCTGCAGTTTCAACCGCAATGGCACATGGTATGAGGCCGGCAAGGCCGCAGACCATCTGCAGCAGAAATACGACTATCTGCTGAAAAAGAAACTGGTGGACTCCAGCGAAGATTTCATTGCCCGCGCCGCCACTGAAAGCAGCATGAGCAGCAAGCCTTATAGCGTGCGCTGCGGCAATGCTGCCGCCGTGGCCAGCGGCCCGTGGTTCCGTGCCGAGCTGGAGCGCTATCGCAAGCGCCAGCCCTGAGCACAAAGACCAGGAGGAACCCGGCAAACGCCCAGCCTCCGGTCCGGTTCCGGCATATTCACCTTGTGATGCCGGCCTGATGCGCCCACGCTGCAAGCCCTGCCTTACCAGCGCTGGAGTATTTGCGATGGCCTTCCTGCTTGTGACCTACGAGCTGCAACTGAAATCCCGGCATCCCCGCCACGACGACATACAGCGCTACCTGAGCACGCAAAGCCCCATGACACCGCTGACCGAGGGCAGCGTTGGCATCACCACCTCGAAAAGCATCAGCCAGGTCTATCTCGAGCTCAAAGCCTTCCTGACGGATCAGGACACGCTGCTCGTGCTGCCCCTGGGCGAATCATGGTCAGGACAAATAGCCACGCAGCAGGAAAACCGGGCCAGCATCCTGCAGGCACTGACCTCCGCCATGGGCGAAAAACTCAACCAGATCGTGAGCCAGGTGGTGGTGCGTCCCATCGGTGATGTGCTCAAGGAACTGGCCGAAGCCAAGGCCAGAAAGAAATCCTGAGCACCAACCTGTCACCTCGTCGAGGTGACAGGGAGCGGGACCTTTCAGAGAAACATTCCCCCCGAAGCTTCGATACGCTGCGCATTGATCCAGCCGTTTTCCGGCTGCAGCAATGAAGCCACCACCGCACCGATATCATCCGGCAGACCGACGCGACCCAAGGCAGTTTGCGAAGCAAGGAAAGCATTCATCTGCGCGTTATCGCGCACCGTGCCGCCGCCAAAATCCGTTTCTATGGCCCCCGGCGCCAGGATATTCACGGCAATGCCGCGTGCCCCCAGCTCCTTGGCCTGGTATTTCGTCAGCACTTCCATCGCGCCTTTCATGGCGGCGTAGGCCGCATAGCCGGGAACGGCAAAACGCGTGAGACCGGTGGAGACATTGAGGATGCGGCCACCATCCGCCAGCAGCGGCAGCAGTGCCTGCGTGAGAAAGAAAGGCCCCTTGAGATGGATGTTCATGAGCTCGTCGAACTGGGCCGGCGTGGTGTCCGCAAAACCGGCATGCAGACCTGTGCCGGCATTGTTCACGAGGTAATCGAAACTGCTGCGCTGCCACCACAGCTGCAGCACTTCACGCAGGGCGCTGGCGAAATCCGCAAAGCTCGCTGCATTGCCGACATCCAGTGGCAGGGCAGCCGCACGACCACCCTGCTTTTCAATATCGGCCACCACGGCATCGGCTTCGTCACGACGACTGCGATAGGTCAGCACCACATCCACGCCCTGGCGGGCCAGATGCAGGGCGGCATTGCGGCCCAGGCCACGGCTGCCGCCGGTCACCAGGGCAATTCGGGAAGTCTTCATGGCAGGTCTCCTTTGGTGGGGAAATAAAGAGGCGGTTGCCGTACCGCCATGGATGCCAGACTATTGCCGCTATAAATCCGGATAAACGCTGCATACAGGGAATATCTGTTCATTAAATCCGGACAATGGAGGCGCCATGAACCTGCCCGAAGCCATGCGCATCTATGTGCAGGTAGCCGATCTGGCCAGCTTCACCCGGGCGGCCGACAGCCTGGGCCTGCCCAAGACCTCGGTTTCCGCGGCCGTGCAACAGCTGGAAAACCGGCTGGGTACGCGCCTCCTGCACCGCACGACACGACGCGTGGAAATGACCCAGGACGGCCGCCTTTTCCGTGAGCGCTGCCTGGACCTGCTGGCCGATATGGACGAGCTGGACAGCCTGTTCCGGCAAAGCCCGCAAACCCTGCGCGGCCGCCTGCGCGTGGACCTGCCCACCGGCATGGCGCGCAATGTGGTGATTCCGGCCCTGCCGGCTTTTCTGGCCGCCCACCCCGATCTGGAACTGGAACTGGGCAGCACCGACCGCCGCGTGGATCTGGTGCGCGAAGGTTTCGACTGCGTACTGCGCATAGGCACGCTCTCCGACTCCAGCCTGGTGGCGCGGCCGCTGGGCCATCTGCCCCAGCTCAACTGCGCCAGCCCCGCCTATGTCCGCCAGTACGGCCTGCCGCAAACGCTGGCCGATCTCGCCCGGCACCAGCTGGTGCATTACGCCGGCAGCTTCGGCAGCCGCATTCCCGGCTTTGAATATGTGGAGGCAGGCGAAACCCGTTTCGTGGAAATGCCGGGCGCGCTCACCGTGAACAATTCCGAGGCCTATCAGGCCGCCTGCATTGCCGGACTAGGCATCATCCAGGCACCCGCTATCGGCATGCGGCCATTGATTGCGACGGGACAGCTGGTGGAAGTGATGACGGAATTCCCGGCCGCACCCATGCCCGTGAGCCTGGTGTACGCCCATCGTCGCCATCTGCCACAGCGCGTGAAGATTTTCATGGACTGGCTGGCGGAGCAGCTGCAGCCTCATCTTTCCACCTGATTGCGGGGCTTGAGACCAAACAAGAGCCGGTGCAGCCTTGCAGGCTGCCGATGTCATGGTGGTTTCACAGGAAAGCAACACTATCGACATCCGCCGCTGTCAGCCGAACGGCACACTTGTGCGTTTCTTAAAGCCTGCCTCCCTGCAAGGAATCATCGCGTCATGTCCAGCCTGAGTCGCCGCAACACCATTCTCACCGTCATTGCCCTGTTGGTGCTGGCCGGACTGGTTCACGCTTTCTGGCCCAAGGCCAAGAAAGATGAAAAGGGCAAACAGCCGGTGCCGGTGAAAGTGGCGCAAGCACAAAGCCAGGATTACCCCCTCACCCTGGTGACCGTGGGTCGCGTGCAGGCCTCGGAAAGCGTGACGCTGCGTGCTCGCGTGGATGGCCAGGTGAAAGAGGTGCTGATGAAAGAAGGCAGCAATGTACGCACCGGCGACGTGCTGCTCACCCTGGACAATGCCGAATTCAAAACCCGTCTCATCCAGGCCGAGGCCGTGCTGGCGCGCGATGAAGCCCAGCTCGCCAATGCCCGCACTGAACTCGCCCGCAATGAAGCCCTGAAAGAAAAGAATTACGTCTCTGACGATATGCTGCGCGCTTCGCGCACCAATGTGGCTTCGCTGGAAGCCACGGTGAAAGGTGACAAGGCCGCCGTGGAAAATGCCAAGCTGCAACTTTCCTACACCGTGCTGCGCGCGCCTTTTGATGGTCGCATCGGCGCCCGCCTGGTTTTCCCGGGCACCGCCGTGAAAACCAATGACACGACGCTGGCCGTGATCAATCGCGTGCATCCCGTGCAAGTTGCTTTTTCTGTACCGGAAAAATTCCTTGGCAGCCTGCAACCTCTGCGTGCTGGCAAGAAAATGCCGGTGCTGGTGAGCTCGGACTCGGACAGCAGTCTGCAAGTGAACGGTTTTGCCGACTTCATCGACAACACCGTGGACACCACCTCGGGCACCATCCAGGTGAAGGCCACGTTTACCAATAGCGATGACCGCCTCACCCCGGGCGCTTTCGTGAAAGTGAATCTGGATCTGGAGACCCTGAAAGACGCCGTCATCATTCCCGCAGCCGCCCTGCAACAGAATGGCAATGACAGCAGTGTCTATATCGTGAATGCCGAAAAGCAGGCAGAAATCCGCAAGGTGGTGGTGCGCGACAGCCGCGATGATATCGCCGCCATCGCCTCCGGCCTCAAGGCTGGTGAGACCGTGATCACCGAAGGCATCCTGCGCCTGACCCCGGGCGCCAGCGTCAAGATACTGGACGCCAGTAAAGACCAGCCCGCCGCCTCCGCTGCGCAGGGAAAATAAGTCATGACGGTTTCCGAGCTCTGTATACGCCGCCCGGTCATGACTACGCTGCTCATGGCAGCCTTCGTGATTTTCGGCGTTGCCGCCTACCGCATGTTGCCGGTGAGCGAATTGCCCAATGTGGATTTCCCCACGATTTCCGTTACCGCCAACCTGCCGGGCGCTTCGCCGGAAACCATGGCCTCGGCCGTGGCCACGCCGCTGGAAGGCCAGTTCTCCACCATTTCCGGCATAGATTCCATGAGCTCGGTGAGCTCGCAGGGCAGCACGCGTATCACCATACAGTTCAATCTGGATCGCAATATCGATGCCGCAGCGCAGGATGTGCAGTCCGCCATTTCCGCCGCCACGCGCAAGCTGCCGCCGAATATGCCTTCACCACCTTCCTTCCGTAAGGTGAACCCGGCGGATTCGCCCGTTTTCTATATCGCCATGTATTCGGAAACCCTGCCGCTGATACAGGTGAATGAATACGCGGAAACGCAGCTGGCACAGCGCCTCTCCACCGTACCCGGCGTGGCGCAGGTGAATGTATTCGGTTCGCAGAAATTCGCCGTGCGCATACAGGCTGATCCGGATCAGCTGGCCGCACGCGGCATGGGCATAGATGAATTGCAGCAGGCCATCAGCAATGCCAACGTCAACCAGCCTGTAGGCAGCTTCGACGGCACGCAGCAGACGGTTGCGATCAAAACCAATGGCCAGCTGGAAAAAGCCGAGGACTACAGCCCGGTGGTGGTTGCCTGGCGCAATGGTGCACCGGTACGCCTGGGCGATGTGGCTACTTCCATTAACAGCGTGGAAAACAACAAGGCCGCGAGCTGGTTCTATAACGGCGGCGGCGAAAACCGTCGCGCCATCATTCTCGCCATTCAACGTCAGCCCGGTGCCAATACCGTGGCCACCGTGCAGGCCGTGAAAGACATATTGCCCAGCTTTGAAGAAAGCCTGCCAGCTGCCATCAAGCTGGAAGTGCTTTACGACCGCAGCGAATCCATACGCCACTCCATTCTGGACGTGCAGTTCACCTTGCTGCTGGCCGCCTTCCTCGTGGTGCTGGTCATCCTGCTCTTCCTGCGCAATTTGTCTGCCACGGTGATTCCAGCACTGGCACTACCGATTTCCGTGATAGGGACCTTCGCCTTCATGCATGCCCTGGGTTACAGCCTGGATAATCTTTCCTTGCTGGCACTGACCCTGGCGGTAGGCTTTGTGGTGGACGATGCCATCGTGATGCTGGAAAACATCGTGCGCCACATCGAAGAAGGTGACACGCCCTGGCAAGCTGCCCTCAAGGGCTCGAAAGAAATCAGCTTCACCATCATTTCCATGACGGTCTCGC
>JAVHYE010000128.1 GCA_031119295.1 Pedobacter sp.
GATAAGGGCGACCATGCGGCGCCAGGGCTGCGGCTTATTAATACTGTCCATATGATCAGTATAAGTAAGCCGCTTTCAGAAGAGCAAGTCAGTTGACTGTGTTCCCGGTAACATAAAGTGGTGTTACCGCTGCCTGCGGTTGTTTCCTGTCGTAACCCGGGACGAATGGTGGAAATGCGGGACTGAATGGTCGTTTTTTGCGGCATGCACATACGCTGCCGCAGGGTGGACATCACCGGACAGGAGAGAGACATCCCGAGACAAGTCGTGGACAGATGCTGCCAAAAGCGGACCCTGCCAGGGCATCCCGCAATTGTTGGCATTTGCCGTGCTCCTTATCGCGCAACCGGAAGAAGAGGGTGGGCCTGTTACCCAGGTCAGCATCCCGTTTGCAGTCTCCGCTCATAAAAAACAGAACAAGGAGCGAATCATGAAAAAGGTTTTTGCCGCAGCGCTGATGGTGCTCTCGGGTTTGGCCACGGCTGGCACCTATACCCAGACCAAATATCCCATCGTGCTGGCGCCGGGTGTGCTGGGCTTCGACAAGATTCTCGGCATCGAATACTTCTACGGCATTCCCGCCGCCCTCGGCAGCGATGGCGCCAAGGTCTATGTGACCTCCGCCTCTGCCTTCAATACTTCTGAGGCCCGCGGCGAGCAGATGCTGGCGCAGGTGCAGACCATTCTCGCCATCAGCGGTGCGCAGAAAGTGAATCTCATCGGCCACAGCCACGGCGGTTTTTCCTCGCGCTATGTGGCTGCTGCCATCCCCACACGCGTGGCTTCGGTCACGGCTGTCGGTTCGCCGGTAAAGGGCACGCCAGTGGCTGATCTCGTGGTGCAGTTCACGGCCAATCCCGCTATCGGCGGCCTTGTGGGCACCGTGGGCAATGCTTTCTCCAAGCTCATCAGCACCCTGGGCGGCAAGAATTACAACGAAGACATCCTGGGTTCCATGGCCTCCCTGAGCACGGCAGGTGCCGCCAATTTCAATGCGCGCTTCCCGGCCGGTGTGCCTGTATCGGCCTGTGGTGAAGGTGCTTATTCCGCCAATGGCCAGCGCTTTTACTCCTGGGGTGGCACCAGCCTGGTGACCAATATCCTGGATCCGCTGGACATTCTCTTCGGCACCACCAGCCTGGCTTTCGCTGGCAAGGCCAGTGATGGTCTTGTTGGCCAGTGCAGCAGCCATTTCGGCCAGGTACTACGTGACGACTACTCCTGGAATCACGGCGACGAGATCAACCATCTCCTCAGTCTGCGTGGCCTGTTCACCACTGATCCCAAATCCGTGTATCGTGATCAGGCAAATCGCCTGAAGACAGCCGGCCTTTAAGTCCGGTCCTTCCGAGAGACAACGGCGGCCTTGGCCGCCGTTGTCGTTTCTGGGGCAGATGCAGCACGGCGGGCACAGGCAGTGCCACCGACATAAGAACAAGAAAAACCAGAACAACAAGAAAAGAGCGGATATCTCATGGAGAAAAAACTGGTGCTGGGATTGGCAGCCCTCATTGCATTGCTGCTGGCAGGTATTTTTTTCTTTGCTGGCGGGCCGGCGGATTCAGCTGATGCACAAGCCGGGCAACCCGGCGCTTTATCCGCGGATGGCCAGCCGATAACACAGGGGCCGTCGCCCGACAGTTTTGTCACCGGTCTCGAGCAGCTTCCCAATTCTTTGCAGGGCACGGAAGTGGATGGCGAGCTGGAGGTGGATGCCGGTGGTCATCTGAAAATCACCAATGGTGTGCGCCGCGTCTTTGATTATTTCCTCTCCACCATAGGCGAAGAGTCGCTGGACACCATTGTGGCGCGCATCAAGGCCTATATTCGCCACAAGCTGCCACCCATGGCAGCAGGCGAAGCCGAAGCGCTGCTGGATAAATACATTGCCTACAAGCGCGGCCTGGAAAATGTGCGCCAGGCCCAGCCACGTTCGGATGGCAGCATTGATGTGAGTGCTGTCCGTCAGCAGATGCAGCAGGTGCAGGCCTTGCGTACGCAATATTTCTCGGCGGAAGTGATTACGGCTTTCTTTGGTGATGAGGACGCTTACGACCGCTATACCCTGGACAGGCTCGATGTCATGCAGAACAAGGGCCTGTCGCCAGCGCAGCGCGCGCAGCAACTGGCTGCACTGGAAGCGCAGCTGCCGGTATCGATTCAGGAGTCCATGAAGACGGTCAATCAATACCAGAATCTGGAAAGCCTGACTGCCGACTGGAAAAAGCGCGGCGGCTCAGCGGCCGAGCTGCGCCAGATTCGTGAAAGTCTGGTGGGAGCTGAGGCCGCAGATCGCCTGGAGACGCTGGACAAGGACAGGGCGGCCTGGGATCAGCGCATGTCGTCCTGGTATGGCGAACGTGCCGCCATTCTCGGCAATACCAGCCTCAGCGAAGCGGATCGCAAGCAGCAGCTGGCCGAGCTGCGCAATAGTCGCTTCAGCACTGACGAACGTCTGCGCGTGGAGTCGCTGGAGCGCATGCACGATAGAGGTGAAACCGTTTCGCCTTGAGTGCGCCGGGGGTGTTGCGGGCCTGGTACATGGCGTATCGTGCCGGCAGGTAAAACAGGGAGAGTGCCGTGTTGAAAAGGATGTCCATGGTCGGGCTTTGTATGGCCTTGCTGGCTGCCGGTGTACAGGCAGCTGAAGAACAGGATGCGCAGCAGGGCGTTCTGCCTTTCAGTGATCAGCCCGATACCCATGAGCGCAAGCAGGAGCCGCTTTTTCCCTTGCTGGGTGACAAGGCTCGCGAACGCGGCCGTGAATTGCCGCCGGCCTTTGGCGTGATGGTGCTGACCAACTGGATGGATTCTGACTGGAAATTTACCAAGGCCACGGTGGGCATCAGCGACAATCCCGGCGTGGAGCTGGATGCTGCGCAGAACGCCACCATGGATCTGCAGGTCAAGACCAATGGCGTGAAAGCGGATCTCTGGGTACTGCCGTTTCTGGATGTGATGGCGGGCTTCGGCAATGTCGATGTGGATGCTCAGCTCGGCCTGCGTGATATCCCGCTGGACATCAACACCCGGGGCGACGCCATCGTGCCCATGAATTTCAGCGGCAATTACTATTCCTTTGGTGGTGTCGTGGCGGGGGCTTATCAGCGCCTTTATGCCGCCTGCGATTTCAGCTGGCTTAAAACCCATCTCGATGGTGATGCCAGCCTTTCTTCCGACGGTTTCTGGACTTTCACCGCCGCGCCCAAGATCGGTTACAACGCCGGTCTTTCGCAGGTTTATGTGGGCGCGCGTTATATCTCCAAGAATGAAAACTTCCGCGGCACCGTGGCCTTGCCCAATGGCAATGACATGTCTTTCGATGTGAATGTGGAAACCAAGTCCTGGGCCGGCAATTTCGGCATACGCACGGTGATGCGCCAGCATTGGGAGCTGCTGATGGAGAGCTCCATAGGCCAGCGCTACCAGATCACCGGCGGCGTGGGGTACCGGTGGTGAGTCTGCCCTCATGGCGTTTGTCAGCTCTGCTGTTTGCCGTATTGCTGGCCGGCTGCTCCGCCATTCCGGGCAGCACACAGCAGGAGCAGGTACACAATGTTGACCAGTTGCTGGAGCGCACACTGGCCGATGTGAAACGACAGCATCCGCAGGCGGCAGACGAGCTCACGCGAGCTGTCGGTTATGTCGTCATGGACAATACGCTGACCAAGGTGCCGGTCTTCGGGGCTGGCAGTGGTTATGGGGTGGCGATAGAGAATGCCTCGGGAGCGCGTACCTATCTGCGCATGCGGCGTTTCGATTTTGGTGCCGGCTGGGGCGTGCGCCATCTCAGGCCGGTGCTGATTTTCTTTGATGCGGAGAAATTCCACCGTTTTGCCAATGGTGATTTCGAGATCAGGCTGGCGGCTGAAGCCTCTGCCAAGGTGGATCAGGTCGGTCTGGCCGGTACGGTAGGCGGCGGTGTGCAGCAGTCTGAAGAAAAAGGCTATGTGGCTTATCTGATGACGGATGTCGGTGTCTCGGCCACCTGGGCGCTGGGCTTCATACGGGTAAAACCGGTGGAGCTGAAAAAGGCTGACTGATTCCGCCAGTCAGCCTGGTTTTCAGAGGGTCCAGGTTTGCGGGTGCAGGCCGTTGGCATCTGCCATGGCAATCACGGCAGTGCCTTCTTCCTCGCGCCAGTCTCCCAACACGATACGTTGTGCGGCTTTACCACCGGCGGAAATGTCATGCACGGCAGGGCGGTGCGTATGACCATGCAGCAGCGTCTGCACGCCGTTTTCTTCCAGCACGCGCACCACATCGGCCGGGGTCACATCCATGATGTTTTCCGGCTTGTTGGAGTTATTGGCCTTGCTCTGCATGCGCCACATGGTGGCAATCATCAGGCGCTGATCCAGGGGTTTCTCCAGCATCATCTGCTGCCAGGCCGGATCACGGCTCTGGGCGCGGAAGGCCATGTATTTCTCGTCCAGGGTGCAAAGCTGGTCGCCATGCATGACCAGGATTTTCTGGCCGTAGCAATCAATCACCTTGTCTTCCGGCAGCAGCTCGCCACCGGTGGCAGCGGCAAAGGCTGAGCCCAGCAGGAAGTCGCGGTTGCCGTGCAGGAAATACAGCTTGGTGCCGGAGTCTGAGAGGGCGCGGAAGGCGGCCACGATGCTCTGGTTATAGACATCAGGATTGTCGTCGCCCACCCAGACCTCGAAGAGGTCGCCCAGCACATAAAGGGCATCGGCGCCGCGTATGTCTTCCAGCAGCTTGAAGAAGCCGGCGGTGATACGGGGCAGCTCGGGGGAGAGGTGCAGATCGGAGATGAAGTAGGTCTTGGTCATGGAAAAAGGGCGAGTTCTGGCCCGCCCGTTCACCTTTTACTGAGGCTTATTCGCTGATCACTTCAGCCGATTCCACCACGACCGGCGTGGTCGGCACGTCGGAGTGGTAGCCGCTGCGGCCGGTGGCCACTTTCTCGATGCTCTGCACCACGTCCAGACCTTCGGTGACCTTGCCGAACACGGCATAGCCCCAGCCCTGCGGGTTCTTGCCGGAGTGGTTGAGGAAGTCATTGTTCTTCACATTGATGAAAAACTGGGCGGAGGCCGAGTGCGGGTCGTTGGTACGGGCCATGGCGATGGTGCCGAGCTCGTTCTTCAAGCCATTGTCGGCTTCATTCTGGATGGGGGCTTCGGTGGACTTCTGGTTCATGGTGGCGTCGAAACCGCCGCCCTGGATCATGAAGCCGGGAATCACGCGGTGGAAAATGGTGCCGCTGTAGTGACCGCTCTTCACATAGGCCAGGAAGTTGGCTGTGGTCTTGGGGGCCTTCACGCCGTCCAGTTCCAGAACGATACGGCCTTTATTGGTGTTGAGGGCGACGGTAGCCATGGCATATTTCCTATGAAAATCAGTCCTTTCAGCTAAGGACTTCTGTTGAAGGGCAAGGGGCGGCGCAGGTAGACTGCCTGTTTTCCCGCGCCATCCGGACCCGGACGGGCCGCTATCATAGGCGGCGCCGCTCTGACTGTCATGGGGGCTGTCATGCCCAAGCCATGTGCGACTTTTTGAGCAAGATGCCAGCAAGATGATTGAACCCAGAGATTTCATACGCGCCCAGGTCGTGGAAGACCTGAATTCCGGCAAGCACAAGAAAGCCATCACGCGTTTTCCGCCGGAGCCTAACGGCTATCTGCATATCGGCCACGCCAAATCCATCTGCCTCAATTTCGGCATCGCGGTAGAGGCAGAGGGCGAGTGCAATCTGCGCTTTGACGACACCAATCCGGAAAAGGAATCGCAGGAATATATCGATGCGATCAAGCAGGACGTGGAATGGCTGGGCTTCCACTGGGCCGGTGCCGTGCGTTATGCCTCGGATTATTTCGATGTGCTGCACGATTACGCGGTAGAGCTTATCAAGCGTGGCAAGGCGTATGTGGACTCGCAGAGTGCAGACGAGATGCGCGCCAATCGTGGCACGCTGTCCGAGCCCGGCAAGAATTCGCCATTCCGTGAGCGCAGCATCGAGGAAAATCTGGATCTCTTTGCGCGCATGCGCGCGGGTGAGTTCGATGAAGGCGCCTGCATCCTGCGCGCCAAGATCGATATGAGCTCGGGCAATATCAATCTGCGCGATCCGGCGATTTATCGTATTCGCAAGATTGCCCATCACCAGACCGGTGACAAGTGGTGCATCTATCCCATGTATGACTACACGCATCCGATTTCCGATGCGCTGGAGTTCATCACGCACTCGCTCTGCACCCTGGAATTCGAAGCCCATAGACCTTTCTATGACTGGCTGCTCGATGCACTGGCTGATGTATTGCCGCAGCCGGGCAGTGTGGTGGATGTATGGAAGAGGGCGGGCGCCGCTGCTGGCGTGGATGATGTATTGCCGCATCCGCAGCAGATAGAGTTTTCCCGCCTCAATGTGAATTACACCGTCACCAGCAAGCGCAAGCTCAAGCAGCTGGTGGACGAACAGCTGGTGCATGGCTGGGACGATCCGCGCATGCCCACGATTTCCGGTATGCGTCGCCGTGGCTATACGCCGGAAGCCCTGCGTGATTTCTGCAGCCGCGTTGGCATTACCAAGAGCGATGGCGTGGTGGATGTGGGCATGCTGGAATTCTGCGTGCGCGAGCATCTGGAAAACTCCGCGCCGCGTGCCATGGCCGTACTGCGTCCCTTGAAAGTGGTGCTCACGAATTATCCGGAAGGTCAGGTCGAAGAGATTTCTGCATCACGCCATCCCAATCTTCCCGAGATGGGCGATCGCAAGATTCCCTTTACGCGCGAATTCTTCATTGATCGTGCCGATTTCGAGGAAGTGCCGCCCAAAGGCTACAAGCGCCTGATTCCTGGCGGCGAAGTGCGTCTGCGCAATGCCTATATCATCAAGTGCGATGAAGTCATCAAGAATGCCGCCGGTGAAATCACCGAGCTGCGTTGCTCCTGTGATCTGGCCACCCTCGGCAAGAATCCGGAAGACCGCAAGGTAAAGGGCGTCATCCACTGGGTGTCAGCCGAGAAAGGCATTCCGGCGGAAGTACGTCTCTACGATCGCCTTTTCACGGATGCGGCTCCTGATCGTGGTGATGTGGATTTCAAGACCTTCATCAACCCGCAGGCATTGGAAGTGGTGCAGGCCGTGCTGGAGCCCTCTCTGGCATCAGCGCAGGCCGGTGAACGTTTCCAGTTCGAGCGCGAAGGGTATTTTGCAGTGGATTCTGACAGCCAGCCCGGCAAGCCCGTGTTCAATCGCACGGTAGGCCTGCGTGATTCCTGGAAGCCGGGTGCCTGACATGCTGCTTATCCATAACTCCGAAAGCAAAAAGAAAGAAGCCCTCAAGCCCATACATGCCGGTGAAGTGCGCATGTATGTCTGCGGCATGACAGTGTATGACTACTGCCATATCGGCCACGCTCGTGTGCTGGTGTCTTTCGATGTGGTCACGCGCTGGCTGCGTCATTCCGGCTACAAGGTCAGCTACGTCCGCAATATCACGGACATCGACGACAAGATCATCAAGCGTGCCAATGAAAACGGTGAAGACTTCACGGCCCTGACCGAGCGCTTCATTACCGCCATGAATGAAGATGCCGATGCCTTGAGCGTGATACGTCCGGACACCGAGCCCAAGGCTACGGAGTATGTGCCGCAGATCATCGCCATGGTCGAGCAGCTTATAGCCCGCGGCCATGCCTATCCGGCCAGCAATGGCGATGTGTATTACGACGTGTCTTCCTTCCCGAAATACGGACGTCTTTCCAAGCGCAATCTGGAAGACCTGCAGGCTGGTGCCCGCGTCGAGATCGATGAAATCAAGACCGACCCGCTGGATTTCGTGCTGTGGAAGGCCGCCAAGCCGGGTGAGCCGTCCTGGGATTCGCCTTGGGGCAAGGGTCGTCCGGGCTGGCATATCGAATGCTCGGCCATGAGTACCTGCTGCCTGGGTAATCATTTCGATATTCATGGCGGCGGCGGTGACCTGCAGTTCCCGCATCATGAAAATGAAATCGCGCAGAGTGAAGGCGCTACCGGCGAGACTTACGTCAATACCTGGATGCATGTGGGTTTTGTGCAGGTGAATGACGAGAAGATGTCCAAGTCTCTGGGTAATTTCTTCACCATTCGTGATGTGCTCAAGCACTATGCGCCTGAGGTGCTGCGCTATTTCATCAGCGCCAGCCATTACCGCAGTCCGCTGAATTACTCCTCGGAAGCACTGGATAATGCCAAGGCTTCGCTGGACCGTTTTTATACGGCGCTGGCAGGGCATGATCTGGTGGCGGCAAGCGAACCTGCCAATGCGGCCGAGTTCGAAGCCCGCTTCACCTCGGCCATGAATGATGACTTCAATACGCCGGAAGCCATGGCGGTATTGTTCGAGCTCGTGCGTGAAGTGAATCGTGCCGACAAGGCTGGCAATCGTGCCGAGGCTGCTCAGTATGCCTTGTTGCTCAAGCGTCTGGCTGCTGTGCTGGGCTTGCTGCAACAAGACCCGGATGCTTTCCGTCAGGGCGGTGCCGGTGATGCCGGGCAAGTGGCCGAAATCGAAGCCGTGATTGCCGAAATCACCGAAGCCCGCAAGGCCAAGGACTTTGCCAGGTCCGATGCCCTGCGTGATGCGCTGAAAGAAAAGGGCGTGGTGGTGGAATTCACCCGTGAAGGGATCAAGTGGCGTAAGGCCGACTAAAGGTCACGCATAAAAAAGCCCGCATCTTGCGGGCTTTTTTATGCAAGTCATTCGGTCTTAATGCGCTACGGACTTGGAAAATACATTCATCACGATAACGCCGCTTATGATAAGTGCCATGCCCAGTAGGGCAGGAAAATCCAGTTTCTGGTTGAAGAGTAGCCAGGAAGTAATGGTGATCAGTAGCAGGCCTACGCCGGACCACAGGGCATAGGCCATGCCCACGGGAATGCTGCGCAGGGTGAGAGACAGGCAGTAGAAAGCAATGCCATAGCCCAGTACCACCATCACGCTGGGCCAGAGTTTGCTGAAGCCCTCGCTCATCTTGAGGGCGCTGGTGGCTATGACCTCGGCCACAATGGCAATCAGCAGGAATCCCCAGGCAGGCATGTGTTTCTTCCGTTTGCTTTTTATTGATCGGCCAGCGTGACGGCGCGTGCCTTGGCAGCAACTTGCTGTTCCGGGCTTAGCGTCAGCATGCGTCTATGCGGTTTGCCATCCTGGAACCAGATCAGCTCGCCGCATTCAAATGGCGTCCAGCTTTCATCGTCGGTCAAAGGCTCGGTGGCAATCACCGCAACACGGTCGCCGGGTTTGGTGTGCTGGGAAAAATCGATATCCATATCGGTATCGACCAGATGCGCTTTCTGGAAGGGATATTCACGTACCACGTATTGCAGGCGCGTGGTGGCATAGGCGAAGAGAGCCTGGCCATTGGAGAGCAGGAAGTTGAACGTGCCGTGCTCATGTATAGGCATGACATAGCGCGCCAG
>JAVHYE010000129.1 GCA_031119295.1 Pedobacter sp.
GCATCACGCATCCGGTGGATACCGGCTTTCTGGTTCATAACGACCGCACCTACCCCAACCTCATACAGCTTTTCCCGCTTTTGAAGGTGGCAACCCACCCCAGCGAAATGACCTTCTCGGTAAGCCTGCCGAGCGCCGATGTGGAATGGGCCGGCTCCGATCTCGGCAGCCTCTTCGCCCAGACACGCAATCTCTGGCGTCCAGCCTTCTGGCGCATGCTGAGTCATATCCTGCGCTTCAATCGTGATGCGGACGAATTGCTGACCGAGGCCACGGTCAGCGGTGAAACCCTGGGCCAGTTGCTGACGCGGCATGGCTATAGCCGTGAATTCCGCGACTGGTATCTCTACCCCATGGGCGCCGCCATCTGGTCCAGCCCGCTCAAGGGCATGGATGTTTTTCCGGCAGAAACCTTCATCCGCTTCTGCCTCAATCACGGCCTGCTGCAAATCATGAATCGGCCACAGTGGAAAACCGTGGTGAATGGTTCCCGCGTTTATGTGCAAGCCATGCTGGAGAGCATTGACCATGTGCGGCTTTCTTCGCCAGTCACCGCAGTGCGGCGCACTGCGGATGCCGTCGAGATTGAAAGTATTCATGGCTGCGAAAAATTCGACCGTGTGATTCTGGCCTGTCACACCGATCAGGCACTCGCCCTGCTGAGCGATGCCCATGCTGAAGAGGAGTCACTGCTCTCCGCCATACGCTATCAAGCCAATACCGCCTGGTTGCATACCGATGCCTCGCTGATGCCGCAGCGGCCACGAACCTGGTCAGCCTGGAATTACTACAGTCCGGAGCAAAGCAGGGCAAACCCGGAAAACCCTGTGGCCGTGACCTATTGGCTGAATCGTCTCCAGCAACTTCCCTTCAACAGCCATCTTTTCCTCACGCTGAATCCGCCGACAGCACCAGAAACCTCCCGCGTGCTGCAGAAAATTGAATATGCCCACCCACTTCTGGACTCCGTCGCTTATTCCGCACAAAAACAGCTGGCGCTGGTTCAAGGCATGGACCGTGTGTATTTCTGCGGTGCCTGGGCGGGCTACGGCTTCCATGAGGACGGCCTCAAGTCCGGCATGAAAGTGGCTGCCTTGCTGGGAGCAGAAATCCCCTGGGAGGCACACTATGCCTAGGCCCTGGCTTTATCGTGGTGCTGTCAGCCACCAGCGTCTTCTGCCCAAAGAGCATGTCTTTTCCTATCCCGCTTTTTTTATCTGCTTTCCTTTGCAGGAAAAGCTACAGCTACGAAGCCGCTTCTTTGGCCTGAACCGCTTCAATCTTTTCAGCTTTCATGATGCTGACCATGGCGATGGCCAGGATGCAGAAGTCTGGATACGTCAGCTCCTTGCCACCGAAAAGATTGACTCGGTTAATGGCGATATTCACCTGCTCTGTTTGCCGCGTATGCTGGGTTTTGTTTTCAATCCGGTGAGCTTCTGGTTCTGCCATGACCGTGCCGGCGCTCTGCAGGCCATTCTTTGTGAGGTGAAAAACACCTTTGGTGAGCGGCACTGCTATTTACTGCAGACAAAAGACGGCCAGCCCATCAGACCGGACACCGAACTGCAATCGCGCAAGGTCTTTCATGTTTCGCCATTTTTTCCTGTCACTGGCGAGTATCGCTTCCGCTTTGAATATCAGGAAGGCCGCTGCAGTGCCCGCATCAATTACGAAGAAAACGGCCAGCTCATGCTGCGCACAGCCTTGGCCGGAAAGGCACAAACACTGAGTGATGGCCATCTTGTGAGGCTGTTCTTCAGCCTCGGCTGGTCCACGCTGCTGGTCGTCATACGTATTCACTGGCAAGCCCTGCGGCTCTGGCTAAAAGGCATTCCTTTCCATCGCAAGCCATCCCCACCGGTACAGGAGATTTCCCGATGAACAGTGCCAGCAGTACGCTTGCTGATTCCCGCAAGGCTCCCGCTCTCGCCCGCGGCTTTCTCGCCCTCATGGAAAAACTGCAAGCAGGCACAGTAGAGCTGACCACGCCAGATGGTGAAGTCCTGCACTTCTCGGGAGAGGCACACGGCCCCCATGCCGAGCTCAAGATCAATGACTGGTCTGCCTGCGCCGCCATCGTGCGCAGTGGCGATATCGGCGTTGCTGAAAGCTATCGTGACAAAAAAATTGAAACCCCGGATTTACTGGCCGTTCTCCTGCTGGCCCTGGCCAATCTGGAAACACTGGAAAAAACCCTGCATGGCAGCTTTCTTGGTACCATCCTCTATCGCCTGCGCCATCTCATGAACCGCAATACCCGAAGCGGTAGCAAGAAGAATATTCATGCCCATTACGATATAGGCAATGCCTTCTACCGCCTTTGGCTGGATAGATCCATGACGTACTCTGCCGCGATCTTTGCAGATGAAGCCGAATCACTGGAAGACGCGCAACTGCGTAAATACGACCGCCTTCTGGATATGCTGGAGGTCAAAAGTGGCGATCACATTCTGGAAATCGGCTGCGGCTGGGGGGCTTTTTCGGAGCGGGCAGCAAGCCGCGGCTGCTATGTCACCGGCATATCCCTGTCACACGAGCAACTGGCTCATGCCCGCCAGCTCGTCATGGGCAGCCCGGCCGAAGGCCGTACTCATTTCAGCTTCATGGATTATCGCGATCTGCATGGCCAGTTCGACGCCATAGTCTCCATTGAAATGCTGGAAGCCGTCGGTGAATCATTCTGGCCTGAGTACTTCAGCAAGATTCAGCAATGCCTGAAGCCAGGAGGCAAGGCAGCGCTGCAAAGCATCACCATAGATGAAGCACTCTTTGACGACTACCGGCGCGGCACCGACTTCATCCAGCAATATATTTTCCCCGGCGGCATGCTGCCCTCGCCTTCCATCCTGGAAGAAAAAATCACTGAAGCCGGCATGAGCATGGATATTCCCTTTTTCTTCGGGCAAGACTATGCCACCACGCTGCGCCGCTGGCGTGCTGACTTCGAAAAAAATCTGGATGCCTTGCGATATCAAGGCTTTGATGAGGCCTTTATCAGGCTATGGCGTTTCTATCTTTGCTATTGCGAGGCTGGCTTCCTGACACGGCGCACCGATGTTTGTCAGGTTCTTGTACATAACTGAAGGCACGTAAAAATGACGCGTCTTTTTATCGCACTCTTACTCCTGCTTTTGACCGCCTGCAGTACGACGATAGAAGACTATCGGGATATGCAACCAGCTCTGGATTTGCGCCAGTTCTTCAATGGCCATATCAGTGCCTGGGGGCAGTTTCAGGACAGATCCGGCAAGGTCATCAAGCGCTTTACCGTGGACATGACGGGCAACTGGAAAGGCAATGAAGGGGTACTGGAAGAACACTTCGTATATGACGATGGCAGCAAGCAGACACGTATCTGGCATCTGACAGCATTACCAGATGGCCAATACATTGGCCGTGCGGCGGACGTTGTGGGCGAAGCCAAAGGACAGGTACGCGGGCCGGCCCTCAACTGGGCCTACACCATGTTGCTTCCCGTTGACGGAAAAGTTTATGAAGTACAGTTTGACGACTGGATGTACCTGCACAGTGAAAACACCATGATGAATCGGGCCGTGATGAAAAAATTCGGCCTGCGCCTTGGCGAAATCACCCTGTTTTTCCGCAAGGATGATGCCCGCTCATGAGCCTGAATCCACGCATCAGCAGCTGGAAAAACCGGCGTATCTGGATTATCGGCGCCAGCTCCGGCATTGGACATGCACTGGCCAGCCAGCTCTTGCAAAGAGGAGCACAGGTCGCACTGAGCTCACGCAATGCCGGCAAGCTGCAAGCCATGGCCGGTATATGGCCGCAGAAAACACTGGTCCTGCCTTTTGATATTCGCGATAAAGCCAGCTGGCAAAAGGCTTATGCCAGCCTGCAGAAAAACTGGAACAGCCTGGATCATCTCATACTGTGTGCTGCCGACTACGCACCAGTACGAGCAGATTCCATCACCGCAGAAAATGTGCGCAGCATGGTCGATACCAATGTCATCGGCGTCATGAGTGGTGTTGCCACCGTCATGCCGGATTTTCTAAAGGCCGGAAATGGCGCCGCCATCAGCGTGATCGCCAGCGTCGCTGGTTATACCGGCCTGCCCAAAGCACTGGTATACGGACCAACCAAGGCAGCACTGATCAATTTCACCGAATCCCTGTATCTGGATGTGCATCCACAAGGGCTGGCCGTACACCTCATCAATCCCGGCTTTGTGGATACCCCGCTCACTCGCCAGAATGATTTCCGTATGCCCGCCCTGATAACGCCGGAAACGGCTGCATTGCGCATTCTTGCCGGCATGGAAAAAGGTCACTTTGAAATCCACTTCCCGCGCCGCTTCACGCTGTGGCTTAAACTTCTGCGACAGCTGCCTTACTGGCTGCGCTTTCATCTCTTGCGCAATATGGGCCACCCATGAACAAGCCAGATGCTTTTGAAAGCCCCGCCACACTGGAGTGCCTAGTGCACTGGTATCAGAGCCTGACGCCAGAAAGCCTTGAGCAGATTGATTGCTATTACACAGAAGACGCCTGCTTCAAGGACCCCTTCAACGAGGTCAAATCGCGCGAGCATATTGCTGCCATCTTTCAGCATATGTTTGCCACGCTGGAAGCTCCGCGCTTTATCATTCACCAGTGTATCGGCCATGGCAGCGAGACTTTTATCGTCTGGGACATGGAGTTCAGGCTTAACGGCCGTGCCATGAACATCAAAGGTTGCAGTCATCTGCGCCACAACAAGGCAGGCCTTGTCACTCAGCACCGGGATTACTGGGATGCAGCCGAAGAGCTTTATGAAAAACTGCCAATACTTGGCTGGCTCATGAAGATCATCAAACGCAAGCTGAAAACACCGCTGCCAGTTACTACGACCACCAAGACCTTTATCAAAGAGTAATCACGATGAACGTGAAGATTCCGGATGTCGCGACTGAAACCCCGCTTGAGCACATGCTGCCCATTCAGGCCGTAGAACGTGAAACCGGTGTCTCCAAGGAGCTGCTGCGCATGTGGGAGCGCCGCTACCAGTTCCCTGCGCCGGCACGCGACCGGCAGGGAGACCGTCTTTATGACCAACAACAGATCAACAAGCTCAGGCTACTGCGGCGTCTGATTGATGCCGGCTTCCGGCCGGGAAAAATCATCAGCATGAGTGTGGACGAGCTGGAGAATCTGCTGCGCTCCCGCTACAGCAACCGCATCGAATCAGCACCGGGACTGGAAAAAGAGCTGATCGAAAGTCTCAAGGCCAAAGACCCGCATAGTCTGCGCGAATACCTCTCCCACCAACTGGTGAAGATGGGCTTGCAGTCCTTCATTCTGGAATTCCTGCAATACGCCAATCCCATGGTGGGCGATGCCTGGATGCGCGGCGTGATAGAGGTGCATGAAGAGCATCTTTATACCGAGCAGGTACAGGTGCTGGTGCGCGGCGCCATTGCCAATCTGCGCAGCGCCACCTCACGGCCGCGCATCATGCTGACCACGGCACCGGATGAAGGCCATACCCTGGGCATACTCATGACCGAAGCCATGCTGCGCCTCGACGAGATTGATGCCATCTGTTTCGGCCCCATGATGCCCGTGCGCGACATCGTGCAGGCGGCACACAAGCATCATGTTGATGTTGTCGGCATTTCCTTCAGCGCCTCCTTCCCTACCAGTCATGCCATCGAGTTTCTGGAAGACCTGCGCTTCCGCCTGCCACCCTCGGTCGGCATATGGGCAGGGGGAAGTGCCCTGCGCTCGACACGGCGCAATGTGGACGGCGTGGATTTCTTTCATGACCTGGACAGCATTCGCAAAGCCGTATTGCGCTGGAAGTCGGAATCGGAAAAAGCGACAGCATCATAATGAAAAAACCGGAAAGCCAAACCAAGCCACGCCATCTGCTGTGGCTGCGTGCAGATCTGCGCAGCACGGACAATACTGCCCTGCTGGCCGCCTGTAGCGACAAGGCAGCTGAGGTTGCCTGTGTTTACGCCATCACCCCCGCACAATGGACAAAGCATGATGTGGCGGGGGTGCGGGTAGACTTCGAATTGCGCAGTCTGTCAGCCCTCAAGACCACGCTGGAAGCCCTGAACATTCCCCTGCTGCTGTTGCACAGCCCCGACTTTGACAGTCTGCCGGCAGAAATGGCAAAGCTGGCCAGTCAGCACGACATCACGACTGTCTTTGCCAATCGCCAGTATGAAATCAATGAAGTGGCGCGTGACGAGAAAACGGCAGCCGCTTTGGCAAAAGCCGACATAGACCTGCAGCTTTTTCATGACCAGTGCATCGTGCCGCCGGGCAAGGTCCTGAAGCCCGATGGCACGGCCTATTCCGTTTTCACCCCCTTCAAACGCAACTGGCAGACTGTTGCCGGCCCCTTGAGTCGACCACAGCCAGCACCTTCACGTCGGCAGTCTGCTTTCACAAAAAGCGACAGCATCCCTGCGGTAATCAGTAACCACTCCTCTCATGTTGATGCCGGGGTAGCGCTGGAGTGGTGGCCTGCCGGTGAAGAAGTTGCACTGCAGCGACTGGCCGACTTTGTCCGTGATGATCTGGCGCACTACAAGGATCGGCGTGATTTCCCGGCGCAAGCTGGTGTCAGCCGGCTTTCGCCTTATCTCGCCATCGGCGCCCTGTCGGCCCGGCAATGCCTGAATGCAGCACTCAATCACCAGGCGAGCTATCAACGGCGTCATCATGAAAGCCCGGGGCATGATCAGTGGATTGCAGAACTGGCTTGGCGTGATTTCTACAAACATGTGCTGGTGGCCTGGCCGCGTGTATGCCGGCACCGGCCTTTCCGGCTGGAAACCGAGCCCGTGCCCTGGCGTCATGATGAGAAAGACTTTCTGGCCTGGTGCGAGGGCCGTACCGGTTTTCCCATTGTCGATGCCGCCATGCGCCAGTTGCAGAAAACCGGCTGGATGCATAACCGTCTGCGCATGGTGGTGGCCATGTTCCTCACCAAAGATCTTTTTATCGACTGGCGTTGGGGCGAGAAATTCTTCATGCAGCATCTGATCGATGGCGATCTCTCGGCCAATAACGGAGGCTGGCAGTGGTCTGCCTCTACCGGCAATGATGCAGCGCCCTACTTCCGCATTTTCAATCCGGCCTCACAAAGCCGTAAATTCGATGCAGAAGGCCATTTCATCCGCGAATATGTTCCCGAACTGCGTGATCTGCCCAGCCGTGATATTCATGAGCCTCACGCCAAAGGACAGGCCTCCCTGTTTTCAGTCTACCCGGCCCCCATCGTTGACCACGGATTGGCACGTGAACGTGTGCTGCAAAGCTTCAAGGGTCTGAAGGGCCTGCAAATCACGGAATAAAAAAGCCGCCTTGAAGGCGGCTTTTTTACATGCGCAGAATTTGAGCCGGCAGGTCCAGTGCCTCAAGCCAGCTCTTCAAAGAGCGCAATATATTCCTCGGTCAGCTTGTGCTTGGGGGCCAGATGAATCAGCGGCAACGCCTTGTCGTGTGACTCCTTCATGATGACCGACGAAGACAGATGCGAGCTCATGATGGGCAGGCCTTCCGCACGCATCTCGTCCACCAGCTTCACCGGCAGACTGGCACGGGGCTGGAACTGGTTGACGACTATGCCCTCTATCTCCAGCTCCTCATTATGATCGGCGCGGATCTCACCCACATTCTCAAGCACCGTATCAATGGCGCGGCGCGAGAAGGCGCCGCAATCAAAGGGAATCAGGCAGCGCTGGGCCGCAATCAGCGCGGAGAGTGTGTAGAAATTGAAGGCTGGGGGCGTGTCTATATAGATGGCGTCATAGCTGCCTTGCAGTGATTTGAGCGCAGCCGCCAGCTTGAAAATCTTGTGTTTGCTCTGCAGCAGGTGCTCGATTTCGCTCAGCTCCGGATTCGAGGGAATCACGTGCAGATTGTCATGTGCTGTCTTGTGCACATACTCGGAAATCGGCTTTTCCTTGAGACTGAACTGCAGGGTTTGCCCAAAGAACTGGCCAATATTCGGCGTAAGCTCGGTTTTGTCGCGGGAAAATTCAGCCGCTTCACCCAGGAGGTACTGGCTGGCATTGCACTGCGGGTCCAGATCAACAACCAGGGTACGTTTGCCCTTGGCGGCGCTGATGGCGGCGAGATTCACCGTGATGCTGGATTTCCCTACCCCACCTTTCTGATTGAAGATCACGCGACGCATCATCGACTCCCCCTGAGACAAAGCAAACACGACTGGCCAAACACGGATGGCGGATTGTAGCGACGATGGGGTCATCACGAAACGACTGTGATGCCCCGGCCATCTGTCAGCACCGCCAGTACCGCATCAAGATGTCCGCTCAGTGAAAAAACCAATAGGCCACCAGAATGGCCGTCACTACCGAAACCAGATCGGCAAAGAGGCCGCAGGCCAGGGCATGGCGCTCATAGCGTATGCCGACCGAGCCGAAATACACGGCCAGTACATAAAAAGTGGTTTCGGAAGAGCCCTGGATGATGGCGGCAACATAGGCTGGAAATGAATCCACACCATAGTGCTGGAAAGTCTCCAGCATCATGGCACGTGCACCCGAGCCCGAGAGCGACTTCATGAAGGCCGTGGTCAAAGCCGGCACAAAGTCCGTATTCAAGCCCAGCTGGCTCAATCCCCATGAAATACCGGATAACAGCAAATCGAGTACGCCACTGGCACGAAAGACGGAAATCGCCACCAGCATGGCCACCAGAAAAGGAATGATGCCGATGGCGACGTCAAAGCCCTGTTTGGCGCCGGTAATGAAGCTGTCGTAGACATTGATGCCGCGGCGCCAGCCCGCCAGCAGAAAAACCACGATTACGGAAAACAGTAGCAGATTGCCGATAAAGGCAGAGCGTACGCCCAGCATTTCCGGTGGCGCCGTCACCACAGCCGCTACCAGCGCACTCATGAAGAGAGCCAGGCCTGTGGCATAGGCCAGCACTACGCGATTCCAGATATCCAGCTTTTGCAGCCAGGCCGTGAGCAGCAAGCCGCCCAGCGTACCGCAAGCACCGGAAATCAGGATGGGCACAAAGACACTGGCGGGATTGGGTGCGCCGAATTGCGCTCGATAGAGAAAGACAGTCACCGGAATCAGCGTGACTGAAGCCGTATTCAGGACAAGAAAAAGAATCTGCGCATTGGTCGCCTTTTCCGGCTCCGGATTCAGTGTCTGCAGATCCTGCATGGCCTTGAGACCCAACGGCGTGGCCGCGTTGTCCAGGCCCAGCATATTGGCTGCAAGATTCATGGTGACCGAGCCTATGGCCGGATGGCCTGCCGGCACCTC
>JAVHYE010000130.1:0-6692 GCA_031119295.1 Pedobacter sp.
TGGCTGAATGGTTTACCTGGGTCGCAGATCCGCAAGCCTGGATCACACTGGCCACCCTGACTTTTCTCGAGATCGTGCTCGGGATAGACAACATCATTTTCCTGACCATCCTGGTCAACAAGGTCGAGCCGGCCAAACGCGACCAGGCCCGTATCTTCGGCCTCGGCCTCGCCATGGTCAGCCGCATCCTGCTGCTGCTTTCCCTGGCCTGGGTGATGCAGCTCACCAAGCCTTTCTTCACGCTGCTGGATCATCCCGTCAGCGGGCGCGACATCATCCTCATTGGTGGTGGTCTCTTCCTCTTGTGGAAGGCGGCGACGGAAATCTTCGAAAGCGTGGAAGCGGAAGAGCACGGTGAAGAAATCGTGGCCAAGGGCATGGCACATGCCGGCTTTGTTTCCATCATCCTGCAGATTGCCGTTATCGATATCGTGTTCTCGCTGGACTCCGTCATCACCGCTGTGGGCCTGGCCCAGCATATTCCGGTGATGGTGATGGCCATTGTCGCCGCCGTAGGCGTGATGATGTTTGCCGCCAAACCGATTGGCGAATTCGTGGACGCGCACCCCTCCATCAAGATCCTGGCCCTGGCCTTCCTCGTGCTGGTCGGTACCATCCTGATTGCCGATGGCATGGGTTATCACGTGCCCAAGGGCTATGTGTACTTCGCCATGGCTTTCTCGCTGGGTGTGGAGATGCTCAATATCCGCATGCGCAAGAAGCGCAAGAATCCGGTGCAGCTCATCAAGCCCACCGAAGTGGAATAAGAAGCGGAATAAATCTCCACGGCACAAACGAAAGAGCCCGGCACTGCCGGGCTTTTTTGTCTGCGCAAATGTCATGAAGCCGGCGCTGAAACTCGGCTATGCTGGCGCGCATGAATACCGATCTGCTGTTTCCCCTTATCGGCGGCATAGGCATTTTCATGCTCGGCATGCATCACATGACCGAGGGTGTGAAGCTGGCTGCAGGCGAACGCCTTGAAGAGTGGCTGGCCATAGGCATGCGCACGCCATGGCTGGCTTTTATCTCCGGTGCGGTCATCACACTGGTCGTGCAATCTTCCGGCGTGGTCAGCGTACTGCTGCTGGGCTTTGCCAGTGCCGGCTTCATCCGTTTCGACAAAGTGCTGTACGCGCTTTATGGCGCCAATATCGCCACCACCAGTACCGGCTGGCTGGTGGCACTGGCCGGCTTCAATTTCCGCTTCGCGCATTACGCCCTGCCCATGATAGGCATAGGCGCCCTCTTCTATCTTTTCCGGCAGCAGAAACGGGATGGCGCCATAGGCCAGGCCTTTTTAGGCTTCGGTCTTTTTTTCATGGGACTGGGATTCTTGCAGGATGCCTTTGGCGGACTGGCACAAACCCTGCCACAGCTGGAAAGCACGTCCTGGCTTTCGCTACTGGCTTTTGTGCTGACGGGATTTGTCGTGACCACGCTGATGCAGTCGTCCAGTGCCTCCAGTGCCGTTACCTTGTCAGCCGTGACCAGTGGCACCCTGGGACTGGAAGCGGCAGCTGCCGTTCTGATCGGCGCCAATATCGGCAGCACGACGACTGCACTGATTGCTTCGGTGAAAGGCGATGCCGTGAGCCGTCAGCTGGCTTTCGGCAACACCCTGCTCAACGTCGCCACAGCAACTGTGGCTCTCATCCTGATCACCGTCATCCTGACGCTGCTGCATATGCGCTGCAGCGTCTATTTCGAAACCTGCCCGGCCACCATACAGCTGGCGGCCTTCAATACTTTCTTCAATGTGCTGACGGTGCTGCTGTTCTGGCCCTGGACCCCGCGCATTGCGGCCTGGTTGCAGCGCCGCGCGGGGTCCACCGAACAACTCGAGCCCTGAGCCTTAAGCCGCTGCTCCACTTTCAGGCGGCTTCTTCATCAGGCTGGCCAGCACACTTACCACCAGTGTCGTCAGCACGATGCCCAGCGAAAGCTCTACTGGCATGTGATACCAGGGCGCAATCAGCATCTTGGCGCCGATAAAGGCCAACACCATAGCCAGACCGTATTTCAGGAAGTGGAAACGCTCCGCCATATCCGCCAACAGGAAGTAGAGCGCGCGCAGGCCCATGATGGCGAAGATATTGGACGTGAACACGATGAAGGGGTCGGTGGTGATGGCAAAGATGGCCGGAATCGAGTCCACCGCGAACACGAGGTCCGAAGCCTCCACCAGCAGCAGTACCAGAAACAGCGGCGTCACATAACGCACCCCGTTTTCCACACTGAAGAATTTTTCCTCGCGGAAGCCATCAGTCACGCGCAGATGGCGACGCGCCAGTTTCAGTACCGGATTCTTTTCCAGATCCGGCTTTTCCTCCGAGGCCACCAGCATGCGTATGCCGGTGATGAGCAGGAAGGCACCGAAGACATAGAGCACCCAGGCGAATTCACGCACCACCCAGGCACCGGCCAGGATCATGACGGCGCGCATGATGATGGCGCCCAGCACGCCGTAAACGAGCACGCGGCGCTGGTATTCCGGCGGCACATGGAAGGCCGAGAAAATCAGCAGGAAGACGAAAACGTTATCCACCGAGAGCGATTTCTCGATGACGTAACCCGTCAGGAACTCCATGGCTTTCTGGTCGGCAATTTCAGGCCCCACGGTGCCCGTGAGATGCCACCAGAGCAGGGCATTGAAGCCCAGGGCCAGCAACAGCCAGGCCACCGACCAGGCAGCCGCTTCCTTGGTACTGACGCGGTGCACCTTGCGGCCACCAAACACGAAAAGGTCCAGGGCCAGCATGACCAGCACGAAGGCGATGAAGGCCGCCCACATCCAGGGCTCACCTATCATGGGCGCCTGGGCTGGAGCCGAAGTCACAGGATTCACGATGCTCTCCCTACAGAAACGACGGGCACGGCAGGTGCCCATACAAACGCGGCCACATTAGCCGCCAACCACTGTCAGGAAAATTCGTTTTATGGCTATCATTTGTTCGGTATTACCGAACAGGGATTCACCATGCTCAACCTCAACCAGCTGCGCTGCTTCTGGGCCGTGGCCCGCGCCGGTGGCGTGCACCGTGCCAGCGAGAACCTGCATCTCACCCCGCAAACCCTGAGCGGCCAGATCAGCAAGCTGGAGGAGTCACTGGGTATCGCCCTGTTCGAGCGCAAAGGCCGGCGGCTTCTGCTGACGGAAGACGGCCGCCTGGCACTGAGCTATGCCGAGGAAATCTTTGCCGCCAGCCACGAGCTGGAAGAAATGCTCAAGCAGCGCCCGGGCCAGGGTCGGCGCCGGCTTTTGCGCGTGGGCATTGCCGATGTGGTGCCCAAGTCGATTGCACACAGCTTGCTGGCGCCGGCCCTGCGCGAAGCAGAAACCGTGAGGCTGGTCTGCCGGGAAGACAAACTCACCCGCCTGCTCGCCGATCTCGCCATACACCAGCTGGACATGGTGATAGCCGATGCCCCGCATCCGCCGGGACTGGACGTGAATTGCTATTCGCATCTGCTGGGCAAAAGCGGCATTGCCTTTGTAGCCAGCGCGAATATCGCGCGCGAGCTGAAAAAGAAAGGCAGCTTTCCGGCCAACCTGACACAGGCCCCGCTGCTGCTGCCCGGTCTGGATACGGCGCTGCGCGGCCCGCTGATGCGCTGGCTGGCGGCCGAAGATGTGCACCCAGCCATCGTGGGGGAATTCGACGACAGTGCACTCATGAAGGATTTCGGCCGCGCCGGCGCCGGCGTATTTCCCATCCCGTCTGCCATCGCCGAGCGCCTGTGCCAGCAATATGCGGTAAAGGAAGTGGGCAGGACCGAAGCCCTGCGCGAACAGTTCTTTGCCATCACGGCAGAGCGACGGCTTTCAGACCCGCTGGTGCAGGACATCATAGAAGCAGCGCGCGACCGTTTGTTTGCGGATTAAAAAAGCCGCGCATTGGCGCGGCTTTTTTCACAGCAGGAAGAAAGGCTATCAGCTCAAGGCCTTCACCAGCTTCTGGTGTATGCCGCCGAAGCCGCCATTGCTCATGATGACCACCTGATCGCCACTGGCCGCTTCTTTCACAACCTTCTCGATGATGGCCTCAATGGAATTGAGCACCAGCGCCGGCACCGGGCTGTCTGCCACCACGGGACCTAAATCCCAGTTCAGGCCTTCCGGCTGATACCAGAGCACGAGATCGGCATCACTCACGGAGGGCGCAAGGTTTTCCTTGTGCGAGCCGAGACGCATGGTGTTGGAGCGCGGCTCTATCACGGCAATGATTTTCTTCTTGCCGTCTTTGGCGCCGACTTTCTTGCGCAAGCCGGAGAGCGTGGTCTGTATGGCCGTGGGGTGATGGGCAAAATCGTCAAAAACCGTAATGCCATTCACTTCACCTATCACTTCCATGCGGCGCTTCACGCCGGGGAATTCAGACAGTGCCTTGCAGGCAACATCCGGCGCCACGCCACAATGTTCAGCAGAAATGATGGCGGCGAGACCATTATTCACACTGTGACGGCCCGTCATGGTCCAGTGCACTTCGCCCACTTTCGCGCCATTACGGAAGACGGCAAAGGAGGAGCCGTCTTCGCTCAGGCTGTCGGCACGCCAGGCGGCATCGGCGCGACTTTCATCCACGCTGAATTTTTCTACCGGGGTCCAGGCGCCTTTTTTCAGCACATCATCCAGATTGGCATCATCGGCGGGAACAATGATGCGGCCCTTGCCGGGAATGGTGCGCACCAGATGGTGGAACTGCTTTTTGATGGCGTCGAGATTTTCAAAAATATCGGCGTGATCGAATTCCAGATTGTTCAGGATGGCCGTGGTCGGCGCGTAATGAATGAATTTGGAGCGCTTGTCGAAAAAGGCGGAATCGTATTCGTCCGCTTCCACCACAAAGAATTTGCCGCCGCCCAGACGCGCGCTGGCGGCAAAGCCCTTGGGCACACCACCAATCAGAAAGCCGGGGTTAAGACCGGCCTGTTCCAGCACCCAGGCCACCATGGTGGTGGTGGTGGTTTTTCCATGCGTGCCGGCCACGCCGATGACATGACGCCCCTGCAGCACATGCTCGGCCAGCCAGGCCGGGCCTGAGGTATAGGGAATGCCTTCATTGAGCACATATTCCACGGCGGCATTGCCGCGACTCATGGCATTGCCGACAACAACCAGATCCGGACGCGGCTGCAGATGCGCAGGCTCATAGCCCTGCATCAGCGTGATGCCCTGCGCTTCCAGCTGTGTACTCATGGGCGGGTAGACGTTCGCATCGGAACCGGTGACGTGATAACCCAACTCCTTGGCGAGCACGGCCAGCGAACCCATGAAGGTGCCGCAGATGCCGAGAATATGAATATGCATGGTGAGTCCTTGAAAATGTCAGGCGCCAGTATCAGGAGCCAATATCAGTTAGCAGCCGCCGCCGGCACCAGTTCCGGAAACAGTTTGACGGCAATGAAAACCGTGAGCAGGAAAAGCGTGAGGGAAAGCATATTGGCCAGCAATACACCGACCCGCAAGCTGCGATGGTAGATGAAGGCGCGTATCCCCAGGCTCCAGCCCACCAGCAGCATCTGCGCGAAAACGATCACCGGCAGCCAGGGTGCCTTGGCCAGGTAGATGCCGGCCACCGCCAGCGGCAAGGAAAACAGGCTGACCAGGAAATCCGTACCGTAGATGGCAGAGAGGCTCTGTACATAACGGTCTTGCGCATTCTTGAAGAGGGAGAGGCCGCCCAGTACCAGCGCATCCATGAGCACGGCCAGCGCCGTCATGCCCAGGGCCACATCCAGGGCATCAGGCTTGTCACTCAGTTGCAGGCCCACGCCCATGCTCGCATCCAGCAGCAGGACCACCAGCAACAGCACAAAAGATCGGGGGAGCTCTTCAGGGCCGCGACTCATGCGGCAGATGGACCAGAACAGTGAATACAGCGCTTTCATGGAATCCTTTTGGCTTTCATGGGGTCCTTGGGCTGGCACGGTCCTCCCTTGGACGCGGCATTCTCGCAAAGTCGCCTGAGGTCGTCACGAGCGGTCTTGTAGCCGTCAAATAAGATAGGCGTGCCCTGAAAAACGTAGGCGAGGCAGCCAGCGCAAGGCAAAAACAGGCGAAGAAGCGGAGTTTACCGAGTGTAAATGAGCACTCTTCGCCTGTTTTTAACGCCGCGATGGCAACGCAGGTAGTTTTCCAGGGCACTCCTCACGGAGAATGCCGCCGAGTGCCGAGGAGCCCGCCATGCCCGTTACCGTGCAAACCATACTGCTACTGGTCTGTTCCAATATCTTCATGACCTTTGCCTGGTATTCCCATCTCAAGCATTTGCAGAACAAGCCGCTGATACTCGCCGTGCTCTTCAGCTGGGGTATCGCCTTCTTTGAATACCTGCTCATGGTGCCGGCCAACCGCATCGGCCATAGCGTGCTTACCATCAGCCAGCTGAAAATCCTGCAGGAAGTGATCACCCTCTCGGTGTTCATTCCTTTTGTGGTCCTGTATATGAAAGAGCCGCTGAAGCTGGACTATCTCTGGGCCGCCCTCTGCATGGTGGGCGCCGTCTACTTCATGTTCCGCAGCTGAGAACGAGAACCTCATGAGCGATACGCAAAACCAGCCCCGCGATCTTCCCCGCGAGCCCATGCCGAAAAGCCTGCGTCCGGCCTGGATCTATATCGGCCTCATGGGCCTGGTGACAGTAGTCATAGGCATAGCGGCCGCCGTGATTGCCATTCTGGTGCAGTAA